>JAFUSD010000190.1 GCA_017480685.1 Bacteroidaceae bacterium | reverse complement strand
AGTAGGAGGTCGTTGATGAGGTCGGCAGTCGGCTGTGCTTCGGGTGTTGCGGCTTTCACCATCAGTGGTCGCCAAGGTTGTCCCGGCACATCGTGTGGCGGTGTGCATATCAGGTTTTTGTTTCCACCCTTGATTACGAGCAGGTGACGGTATTGCACTCATGTATAGAAGTGTATGCGTTCGTTGCCAAGATGCTCTTGCAGGTATCTGATGAGCACGTCGCCCTCCTCGGTCTCGAGTCTGCCACACGAGTGGTTCTTTATCTTGTCGCCCTCGATGCAGATGAGGTTACAGCGTATTGCCATGTCGCCGGGCTCCAGTTCCACGCCGATGCTTGCTGCTTCGAGTGGTCCGCGGCCCTCGTACACTTCGTGTTGGTCGTAACCCAGTATGCTGCTGTTTGCCACTTCGCTCCCGGGATGGAATCCGTCGGGCACAGTCTTCAGCATACCAGTCTGTCCCATCCGTGCCAGCATGTCCATATATGGAGTCTCGGCATATTGCAGCAGAGTCTTGCCGCCAAGACTCTCAACCGGCCAGTCGGCCATTCCGTCACCAAGTATTATGATATGTTTCATCTCCTTATTATATATTCGCAATGCTCATGATGTCGGCAAACACACCTGCAGCTGTGACGCTGGCTCCGGCTCCGTAGCCTTGAATGAGCATAGGATATTGGTTGTAGCGTTCGGTGGTGAGGAGTATGATGTTGTTCGAGCCTTCGAGGTTGTAGAATGGATGCGATGCATCTACTTCCACAAGTTCTACACAGCAGTGACCTTCTTCCATGCGTGCCACAAATCGCCAGCGACGTCCTTGCTGCTCCAGCGCTTGCCGGCGTTGCTCGAAGTCGTGGTCGAGGCTTGGCAGTTGTTCCCAGAAATCGTTGAGCGAACCGTCGAAGAACGATTGTGGTATGAACAGATGAGTCTCTACATCTTCTTGGTTTACTTCGTATCCAGCTTCACGCGACAGGATGACGAGTTTGCGAATCACGTCTTTTCCGCTGAGGTCTATGCGTGGGTCGGGCTCTGAATATCCTTCATCTTTGGCCATGCGTACCGTCTTGCTCAGAGGCATGTCGGCACTTATGCGGTTGAATATGAAGTTGAGTGTGCCGCTCAACACGGCTTCTATCTTCAGTATCTTGTCGCCGCTGTTGATGAGGTCGTTTATGGTGTTGATGACGGGCAGTCCAGCTCCTACGTTGGTCTCAAACAGGAACTTCACGCCGCGCTTGCGGGCCGTATGTTTCAGTTTTGAGTAGTTGGCGTAGTCTGACGATGCAGCAATCTTGTTGGCAGCTACCACCGATATGTTGTGTTCGAAGAAGTCGTTGTAGAGTGCTGCCACTTCGCGGCTGGCAGTGCAATCTACAAATACCGAGTTGAAGATGTTCATGCCGATCACTTCGTCCCTCAGGCGTTTGATGTCGCTTGTCTCGCTGTCGTTTAGCAGCTGGCGATAGTTGGCGAGGTCGATGCCTTCGCGCTTGAATATAGCTTTCTTGCTGCTGGCTATTCCCACCACGTTGAGCAGCAGGTTGCGTTCCTTCTTCAGCTTCTCGCGTTGGCTCGATATCTGTTCGATGAGGCTGCTGCCCACGGTTCCCACTCCGCAGATGAAGAGGTTGAGCACTTGGTATTCCGAAAGGAAGAAACTGTCGTGTATCACGTTGAGCGACTTCCTGAGCGACTTGCTTTCCACCACGAACGATATGTTGGTCTCGCTGGCTCCCTGTGCACATGCAATGACGCTGATACCGTTCCTACCCAGTGTCCCGAACAGCTTTCCGGCTATACCTGGTGTGTGTTTCATGTTTTCGCCTACGATGGCCACAGTTGCCAGGCCTTTCTCCACGGTCATGGGGTACATGGCTCCCATCTCTATCTCTTTGGCAAACTCGTTGTTGAGCACTTCGCATGCCAGTTCGGCATCTTCGTTTCTCACACCGATTGATGTACTGTTCTCCGACGAGGCCTGACTCACCATGAACACGCTGATCTGATTGTCGGCCAGGGTGGTGAAGATGCGGCGGTTCACACCGATTACTCCCACCATCGAGAGTCCCGACACGGTGATGAGGCTCGTGTTGTTGATTGAGCTGATACCCTTGATGGCTCGTTTCTCGTCGTGTACGCCTTGCTCAATGATTGTACCCACGGCTTCGGGGTGGAAGGTGTTTTTGATGAGTATAGGTATGTTCTTCACGCATACCGGATATATCGTTGGGGGGTAAACCACCTTGGCACCGAAGTTGCAGAGCTCCATGGCTTCTATGTAGCTTAGGCGGTCGATGGTGTAGGCTGTATTGATTACTCGTGGGTCGGCAGTCATGAATCCGTCAACATCGGTCCATATCTCCAGCACCTTGGCATCCATGGCAGCAGCAATGATGCTTGCGGTGTAGTCGCTTCCGCCGCGTCCCAGGTTGGTTATCTCGCCTGTATGTATGTCGGTCGATATGAATCCGCCGGCGATGGCTACCTTGAACGGCTGGCTCAGTGCCTCACGCACGTTTTGGTTGGTTTGCTCGTCGGCCAGCAGGTTCTTGCCTTGTTTCTTCTCGGTCTTTATGATGCTGAGCGAGTCAATCCACCGTGCATCCTTTATGAGTGTGGCACAGATGCGGCTCGACATCCTTTCGCCGTAGCTCACTATAGCGTTCTGTGTCTTCTCCGACAGGTCGCGTATGAGGTAAACGCCCTGATATATGCTTTTCAGGTCTTCCAGCAGGTTGTCTATTTCCTTGAGCAGGGCAATCTTCGTGGCTGTGGTGCCAATGACCTTCTCTATCATGTCGTGGTGGCGCAATACCATCTCGTAATACGAGTCGAGATATTTTGCGTCGCCTGCCACGGCCAGTTGCGATGTGGCAATAAGTTTGTCGGTGATGCCACCCAAGGCCGACACCACCACTACCACAGGCTCTGTCTGAGCCTCTACTATCTTTTTGACGTTGAGTATGCTTTCTGGGGAACCTACGGATGTTCCACCAAACTTCAGTACTTTCATGATTTGTTTTATGTTGTGTCGTTATTAGTTCAGTCTTCAAATCGACTGCAAAGGTACGACTTTTCTGTCAATTGGCAATCGTTTCTGCCTGTTTTGTGTCAATTGGTAGGCTATAAGTGTGCTGTGGTATAAGTGTTT
>JAFUSD010000189.1 GCA_017480685.1 Bacteroidaceae bacterium | reverse complement strand
GCAGTGCGGCTGAACATCTGTGTGTCGCCACTCCATCCGAGTCGTTCATCGCGTTGCGGACAATCGGTCGGTATGGATAGGAAGTTGCCGCGGGCTCCCCACTGTATGTTCTTGAAGAGTTGGTTGACCGAGGGGTCGCTACATTCGAAGGTTGCACCCTCGTTGATGTCGCTGCCCACCACCTGCCCCACGAGGTTCATGATGGTTACATCCTCTGTTGCTGTCATCGAGATGTAGCGGAATCCGAAGAATGTGGTCGAAGGATGATAGGTCTCGCCCTTCGGGTTGCCCGAGAGTATGTATCGCAGTGTGGTCTTTGCGGTGCGCATGTTGTGAGTCCACACACTGCCGGCTGGGCCGTCGTTGATGTGGTCTTCGCTTCCATCGTCGTTGAGCATCTCGCCAAAGTGGCAAGTAATCTCAGCTCCTGCGTTTCCTTTCACTGTGAACTGCGGCCATCCCACCATGTTCTGCCCCATGTCGAAGATGGCTGTCTCGCCTTTGTGTAGCACGAAACCCAGCTTTGCAGGATTGTCGATGGTGTTCTTCACATTGATTTCGCCGTATGTGGTGCCCGTCTGTTTCGTACCTTCCCATACAGTGACTTTCTTCACGCTCTGCTCATACTGGTTGCGGATGACTACGAGCGGCCCTTCGAATGCATAGACGCTGTCGGTGGGTGCGGTCATTGTCTCGGCAGGCTTCCATCCAGTAGATGCATCAGAGAGCGATGTCCACGAGTAGTCGCGTCGTGCATCGTAGGTCTCACCATTATATATATCGCCGTAAAGAAGTGGTCCGCATTGGTTTTGTTCCCACGAGGGGTCGGTGATGAAAGTCTCGACGGTGCTGTCGGCATACATCACATAGACCTTGGCCATAAAGCCCAGCTGACGGTCGGCCGGATAATGGTTGCCCGATATCTCACCGCCCCACCAGCCGTTGGTGAGTTGCACTCCGACCATGTTCTCGCCTTTCTTCACCATGTCGGTCACATCGAAGGTCATGTATGGAATTTCTTTGTCGTAGTTGGTCCATCCGGGTTTCAGTTCGGCATACTGCGTTGCACCCTCGGGGTCTTCATATCCCACACGCTGTCCGTTGATATAGAGGTCGAACACTCCGAGCGATGCAGCAAACACACGTGCCAGCTCTATCTTCTTCTTTCCGGTGAGGTTTATCTTCTTGCGCAGCACCGTTGCTCCGTCTTGCTTGTCCCAACTCTGGCGGTTACCTTTCAGCCATTTAGCGCCCTCCCAGTCGCTGCCGTTGAGTCCGGTGACGAATGTGGCGGTCTTCGAAATCACTTGTCGGCCCTTGTTGTCCCAGCATGTTACGCGCCAATAATAGCGTGTGCCCCAGCCGTTGAGAGCAGGTGCAAGTATCCATGAATCGGACGACCGCTGTGTGCGCGAGTTCCAAACCCGCTTCGTGCAGCGTGCATCTGAATATATTTGTACTTGGAACGTGGTTTGCTCCACGCCTTTCAGGTCGCCATCATACACTGTCCACGAAAGTAATGGTTGTTCATGGTCAATACCTATGGGGTTTACAACCCCGTCAACCCTCAGGTTGGTAACGGAAAGACCTGCGCCCAGCATCCACGCCGAGCACATAACGGTCACAGCACTTAAAAAAAGTCTTTTCATAAGAAATAATAATCGATTAGTACCCTTATAAGACTAAAAAACCGCCCTTATGGTTTAAGAGCGGTTTATAAAAAATGAGAACAAAACAGAGAAAGCAACAGCAACCCTGCATTTTCTACAGAATGGAATACATCTTCTACATAATGGAATACATCAATTCCCCTGCATTTTCTCATACACTTGCAGCACATCCTGCGTGTCGATTTGTCCGTCGTGGTTCACATCTTCCACAAACTGCAAATCGCTGTCTGCAGCAACATCGGTCCAGTTCAGCATCTTGCTGTATATAGCCAGCACATCTTGCGTATCTACCGCCCCGTCAAGGTTCACGTCTTCATTCAGTTGTGAGGCAATGCTTCCCACTGCAGCTGCCGGCAATGCATAGTTGTAGATGCGTATGTCGTCGATATATCCCTTCAGGAAAGGAACCGTACCATCCTGGCTGCGACCGATGTAGTTCATGACAGTAGCAATTTCGGTAGGACGTAGGGTTATTTCGGTCGATTCGGCCACAAGCGCCCCATTCATATATATGCACACACGACCTGAGGCTATGGTCACAGCAATGTGTCTCCATGTAGAACTGGCTATGCGCGGTGCATCCACATATTGCTCCTTGCCTCCGGCTATGAACATGAGCCTCATGTTTGTGCCGTTGTTGGGGGTGAGGTACATGCAGTTGGTGGGCGATGAGCCGAAATCGAACAGGCGCTGGCCAGTACCGGCCGAGGGGCCCATCCACCGCATCCACATGCAAATGGTCAGTTCGTCTGTCGACACGATGTCTGCCGGCAACTGCAGGAATGTTGCAGCATCGGTTGTCGATAAGCTCGATGTGCCTTGCTTGATGAATGTGCTCAGTGTTGTGAAGCGGTCTTCAGTGTTTATCCGAGCATCCATAGCGTTGACGGTTGCATCACACAGAGTTCCGTCGAGTGGCCACCATGCTGTAAGTGTGCGCTCGCCGTTTGTGGTAGCCACAACCGAGTCGGAAGCCGCCGAGTGGTTGCGGCTATAGTCCATGGCTTTCACCTTATATTTATATGCCACCCCCTGGCGGCAGCGGTTGTCTCTATAGTTATTGGTCTTCACCCTGCGTGCAATGGTATTCCAGTCGTCGGTGCCTTCCTCGGCTCGCAAAACGGTGTAACCCTCAAAGTCAGCATCAGCACACGCATCCCATTCGAGCAATATCGATGCAGCATCGGCACTGGCCTTCAAGCCGGTGGGCACTTCGGGCGGAGTAACCTCACACCTTGCATCGACAGGTATGATTCGCCACATCTGCAGGTTGCGCCGTGCCTGAGTAGTGGCCAGCGGAGCCTGGCTTATGTTTGCAGCGTTTGAAGAACTTTCGGCTGTGAGATAAAGATTACTGAACCGGCTCACTATATAGAAGCATCCGTCGCCTGCATACTTCAGATACCACTGCTCGTTGCTGTCTCCGCCGCCGTTGTAGAGGCGGATGTCGCCACCCGAGGCGAGCGACCAGTTCCACACATTTAGCGAATAATCGTTGACTGCCGAATGTATGTAGAAGTAACCGAAGTCGCCCCCTACCCTGTTGCTCACAGGGCGTACCGTCCAGTTGTTGTATGCAGCAGTGGTTGCAGACTTCAAAACAACGTTGGTACCTGCCCCCACAGCCGATACCGACGATACATCAAGACTCATCACACGGCGGCTGCCGCGGTTCATGAGCCTATAGGTTCCATCGATGGTGTCAGGCCATACGTCGTCTCCCCAACTCAGGTCGAGCACTCGCTCTGCGTTGGTCTGCCCTGTCTGATATCCGGTTCCACCAGGGTAGTCGATATAGAATTCGTGTGTGGGACCATATCCGTCGTAGTAGACCTCGCGGTCGGTACACACAAACATGTAGCTGGAGTTCTTTGACTGACGTTCCGAACCTCCGACGAAACACTCAATCACGTTGTCCTGCAAGTTGCGATACACAGCCGCCGCCGTCCATGCATCGCGGTTTTCGGCGTATGCCAGGCGGTCGCCATGCGTAGCACGGCACATCTGTCCGCGAGCCCTGCCGTCGAATCCCCACCACACACCAGACTGCAATCCATATTCCAGAGCCACCAACGCATCGCCCACGTTGTGCATCTCGTCGGCCGAAGCATGATTGCCGTCGGCTCTCACCTGGGTAAAGAAGTTGGCATACGAGTCGAACGACCCCGCCAGCTGGTGGGTATTGCCTTCGTTGATATATGGTTTGAGGTAGGAGTACCACTCCGATGCCTTGTCGTTGTTCAGGGTGTTGCCGCCCGAGAGGCGTATGTCGGCCAATTCGTCGGCATATTCGGTGCGCAACACACGGCAAATCTCCCTCATGTTCTCCATCGTTCCCTGCCCCGTCTTCGTGTAGTCAGGTTCGTTGAACGGCGATATAGTCACCACCTTCAGTCCAGCCTTCTGGTATAGTCGGGTGGTGGCCATGATGAGTCGAGCCCAGTGGTCGGCATTAGCCTGTCCGTTCTTCGTATAGTATTCATCAACGCTGGGGTGGTCAGAGTTAATGATAAGTTCGGGCGTACCCGCCAACTTGGCATGCCGTATTCGGCTGTTCACCGCCTTCAGCTGCTCGTCGGTCAGAGTTTCGTCGTTCACCAACGCATGTGTAGGTTGGAACGACACACGCACCACCTCCACATTCTCCTTACCCATGAATGCGATGCTGCGCCTCACGTTCTGCTCGTTGTCCCATGCCGTGTCGAGTCCCCACTTGATGCCCTCGTGTCGTATACCAACATCCCGAGTGCTGAACGGCAGATAGCGGTCGGCAGCGTGTGGAGTGAAGAGCTGCTGAGCCGACAACGTGGTGAAAAAGAAACAATGAAATAATGAAGTAATGAAAAGTCTGAGATTCATGATTATCCTTGTGGAGTTAAAAGGAAGTTAAAGAGAAATTAAAGGGGACAGACCCTCTCTGCCCTTTGGGCATCTCCCCGTCATCCCCCTGTGGGGGACTGAGGGGGGACAAATCGGTTCTTCTCCCCCTCGCACTCCCCCAGGGGAGAGGGGGAGAAGGCCTTCCGGATGGACACCCTCCCCATAAAGGGGGAGGGCCAGGGAGAGGGTCCGTACCTTCCATTCCATTCTATTCCATTAATTGTTAATTATAAATAATGTTATTCGCTGCAAAGATACGAAATAATTGAGAACTGACAACCGACAAAAAGATAATTATTCGCACAATCGCACAAAAACACACTCACTGAATCAAAAAAAGGCAATAAAAGCAGAGCTTTGGCCGACAACATCACCCTGCTGACCATCTACGACAAAAAACGAAATCGACAACGTGACCTATACCTATATAGCATGGCTGGTGAAAGAAGCTGATAAATAAAAACAAAGTTTTATTTGCGAGTGCGTAGTCGCGGGCTCGAGAGTGCGTAGTCACAAAAAAAGCCCTGCTTCGTCGTCACGACGGGGCGGGGCTTGTATGCCTATAGGTCTTTGCTACTTGTACAGGATAAGTTAATAATATTTGAACAAAAAATTACCTTCAGGGCTACGTTTGAACATCGATTCCGTATAGACTGGGTTGTGGCTATCGACGGTGATGCGACCCAGTTTCGGGCAATCGTCGAATGCCATGGGGCCTATGTAGCGCAAAGTGGCTGGCAGGTGGATGGCTGTCAGTTCGTTGCATCCCTGAAGGGCCGACGCTGCTATTGCCACTACGGTGTACCTTGTGCCGTCGATTGTAACCGTCTGCGGTACACGTAGTTTACCTCGAAGCGATGCACGGTCGATGGCCGACATCAGGGCCACTTCGGTTGGAGATACACGTGTGAAAACGAGCGTCTGTCCACGTTTCACCATGACGTCATACAAACCGCTGTCGGAATCTTCAACATCGTGTGCAAGTCGCAAACCAGCTATATGACTATCTGCTTGAGAGTAAACCCGCATCGCAACATGGTTGGCTTCGCGTGGAATGATGCTATAACTGCATCCACGCATGATATGGCAATCGCCATTAGGAGAAGGCTGGGCGTCAGACTTTCCTTCTGTTTCCCCTTCGTATCTGTTGATTGGGTCGTACTCGGTCTTCCAACCGTGCATCAAGTCCTGACACCACTCGTAAGCGTTGCCGCTCATGTCGTACAGACCCAGTTCGTTAGGACACTTTGTAGCTACAGGGTGCAGCGTACCGCCGGTTTTGTATCCAGCTACCCAGGCAACCGAGTCGGTGAAATTACTTCCCGCATACCGATAGCCGTGACTGTAGATACCACCTCGTGCCGCAAACTCCCACTCACGCTCGGTTGGCAGGCGGTAGTGCCGCCCTGTCATGGCATTGAGGCGGGCGATAAACGTCTGGCACTCGTTCCAGCTAACACGGTCAACAGGGAATTTAGCCCTTACACCTGCCACTTCATTGCCCATCACCGCCGCCCACAATTCTTGAGTCACCTCGAAGGGCGAAATCATGAATGAGCGCACCGATTCCTCGTGAGTGAAGAGGTTTTGCTCTAATGTATTGAACTCCTCAGAAGCACATCCGCCCATCATGAATATACCACCATCGACACGCACCATCGGTATGTCGAAGTTTTGAGTTCGTGAGTTCGTGAGTTCGTGAGAGTTTAAGTTCGTGAGTTCTTGAGGTTTTGAGGTTTTGAGTATTTGTACCAATGGTTGCGATGGCACGGTTTGGCTG
>JAFUSD010000188.1 GCA_017480685.1 Bacteroidaceae bacterium | reverse complement strand
GCGTGCGCTGAATGGCTTTGTTCACAGCAAAATACTGGTGATAGCCTGCCAGAATCTTGTTGTCACGACCTTCGTCCTTGCTGTAGCAGACGAAGTTCTTGATGATATCCATGAGCCGGTCTTTGCGAAACATACCTTCGAAAAACACATCATAGTCCACCACCTCGGTACTTTCATATACGCCGTCCTTCGACTTCCACTGCATGTAGCGGTCTTCGCTCGACGTGATGGTGCCTGCCTACGATTCGGTCATATCGCTCATCACACACACCACATTGTAGGTGAACATCGTCGGTATTTCCTTCATGTAGTTCTTCAGTTGGCGGTAAGCAGCGCTGGCATCAGTATCTTCCCTCGATGGCGACTTCAACTCCATCAGCACCACGGGCATACCGTTCAGAAACAGAATCAGGTCGGTACGCTTCTTCGACTTCTCTATGTATGTCCATTGGTTCACCAGCAAGAAGTCGTTGCGACTCGCGTCAGTATAGTCGGCCAGATACACGATGTCGTTCTTCTGTTCCTTCCCGTCATGAAAAGTCGCCTCGATGCCATGTTGCAGATAGTCCATAAACAGCTCGTTGTTCTGCACCATGTTGCCAGCCTCGATATGCAGCAACTTGCGTTCAGCCTCATCGAGTGCCTCCTGCGGCAACTGCCGATTCAGCTTTTGCAACATCGTGTGCAGCCGCTCACGATACACAGGGCAGTAATAATCCCCCTCTGTGAAGTTGTTCTGAATCTCATATCCACGTCGATAGCTGTACCCCAGCCGCTCGGTGAACAACTCAATCAATGCCTGTTCGTAAAGGTCTTCGTTGTAATCCGACATAGTATCAGCCTTTATTTATAATCCACAATCCGTTTTTGTCGCTACCCTGACGTGTAATCACACCCAAGTCACGGAACTTCTTTATCTGTTTTTCAACGCCACGCTTACTCAGCCCTATTCTTTCCGCAATATCCGAGGCAGAAAGCGTAGGGGTTTCATCGAGCAACAACAACACTTGTTTTTCATTTGCACCGAACCTTACGCCGAACTTTACACCGAACTCCTTGCCGAACTTTACACCGAACTCCTCGTCCACATGATTCAAGCCATTTGCTTGCAACTCCTCTCCCTGATGTTCTTTCAGTGTTTTGTATATCTCGTTCAGCATGAAATCGATGAACGGCCCCGATTGCCCTGCATTCGTACTGACAGCTATGGCATTATAATATGCCTGCTGATTTGCATACACCATATTCTCAACGGGCAGATGTTCAAACAGAGGATGCAGTTTGCCCAATATAAGCGATTGCCACAGACGACCAGTACGACCATTACCATCGATAAATGGGTGTATAAACTCAAACTCGTAATGGAACACACAACTCCGGATAAGCAGATGATCCTTCGACGACTTCAGCCAACCGAACAAATCGTTCATCAGCAATGGCACACTATTGGCAGGTGGAGCCATGTGTACCAACCCCTTCTCCGAGAAGACTCCCACTCCCGAACGCCTGAAACATCCAGCCTCATCAACCAATGCTTGCATCATCACACCATGTGCCTTCAGCAGGTCTTTCACGCTGTAGGGGTTCAGTTTGGGATATAGTTCATAAGTGGCAATTGCGTTCTTCACTTCTTGTATC
>JAFUSD010000187.1 GCA_017480685.1 Bacteroidaceae bacterium | reverse complement strand
CGGATGGAAGAGCCTGGAGCGAACCATAGAATACCTGCGCA
Source organism: Bacteroidaceae bacterium (assembly GCA_017480685.1). Lineage (GTDB taxonomy): Bacteria > Bacteroidota > Bacteroidia > Bacteroidales > Bacteroidaceae > Colivivens. The sequence goes on along the minus strand of JAFUSD010000187.1, from coordinate 5,210 downwards.
CCAACTACCCCGACCACATGATCATAGCCGACGCAAAACGTGGCGATATAGGCAACACATCGGCCATGTATGCCCGTTGCTTCTTCGACGAGTTGCAGGTCGACGCACTGACCGTGGCTCCCTACATGGGTAGCGACAGCGTGAGCCCGTTCCTCGGCCGCGAAGGCAAGTGGGTCATACTGCTTGCACTGACAAGCAACCCCGGCAGCCACGACTTCCAACTGACGACCGACGCCGACGGCATGCCACTCTTTGAGCGCGTGATGCGCAAGGCGCAGGAATGGGCATCGGAGGACGAACTGATGTTTGTGGTAGGAGCCACGCAAGGCGAGATGTTCAAGGAAATACGCCGCATCGCACCGCGCCACTTCCTGCTCGTGCCAGGCGTGGGAGCTCAGGGCGGAAGCCTGGAGGAGGTGTGCCGATACGGCATGACCAGCGAGTGTGGACTCATCGTCAACTCCTCACGCGCCATCATCTATGCCAGCCAAGACACCGACTTCGCACAAGCGGCAGCCGAGAAAGCCCGAGAGGTGCAGCAACAAATGGAGCAACTGTTATGAACGATGCAATCAGAATACGTGGTGCCCGTGTCAACAACCTGAAGAATATCGACGTCGATATACCCCAGGGCAAACTGGTAGTGGTGACCGGCGTGAGCGGCAGCGGCAAGTCGAGCCTTGCGTTCGACACCCTATATGCCGAAGGGCAGCGCCGATACGTGGAAAGCCTCAGCACCTACGCACGCCAGTTCATGGGCCGCATGGGTAAACCCGACTGCGACTTCATCGAAAACATACCGCCCGCCATAGCGATAGAGCAAAAGGTCATCAGCCGCAACCCACGAAGCACCGTGGGCACTTCGACCGAAATCTACGACTACCTGCGCATGCTCTTCGCCCGCGTGGGGCGCACCTACTCGCCCATCAGCGGCCAGGAAGTGAAGAAAAACTCGGTGGACGATGTGGTGGAATGTATGAAGTCATACCCCAAGGGCAGCAAGTTCATGGTGATGTGTCCGCTCATTCCGCGCGGCGGCCGCACCGAGGCAGAGCAAATCGAAGCCTACGCACGCCAGGGACTGACACTGACCGAAACCATCGACGGCCACACCTTTATTATAATCGCGCGCATGCGCGTGAACGACGACAAGAACACGCTGAGCCAACTGACCGACGCCTGCGAAACCGCCATCTACGAAGGTGAGGGCCGGTGCGTGCTCCGCACACTGGACGACGACCAACTGCACGAGTTCTCGCTGCGATTCGAGGCCGACGGCATGACATTCGAAGAGCCAAACGAATACATGTTCTCATTCAACTCGCCCGTAGGTGCATGCCCCGAATGCGAAGGATTTGGCAAGGTGATGGGTATCGACGAATCGCTCGTCATCCCCAACCAAGAACTCAACGTGTATGAAGGAGCCGTCTTCTGCTGGCGCGGCGAGAAGATGAGCGCATGGAAGGAAGAATTTTGCCGACAAGCATCGAAGCACGACTTCCCAATCTTCGAACCCTACTACAGCCTCACCCCTGCACAACGCGACCTGCTGTGGCATGGCACCATCGGCGACAAGAAAGTGATAGACGTGAGCATCGACCGATTCTTCGACATGCTGCGCGAAAACCAATACAAGATACAATACCGCGTGATGCTGGCACGCTATCGAGGCAAAGCAACATGCCCCACATGCCACGGCACCCGACTGCGCCGCGAAGCCACCTACGTGAAGATAGGCGGACACAGCATAACCGAACTGGTGGAGATGCCTGTGGGCGAGTTGGCCGACTTCTTCGACCATCTGCAACTCAGCGAACACGACGCATTCATAGCCTCACGACTCCTCATCGAGATCAAGAGCCGCCTGCACTTCCTCAACGAAGTAGGCCTCTCCTACCTCACACTCTCGCGCCTGAGCAACACCCTCTCGGGCGGCGAAAGCCAACGCATCAACCTGGCCACAAGCCTCGGCAGCAGCCTTGTGGGCAGCCTTTACATACTCGACGAACCAAGCATAGGCCTACACAGCCGCGACACCGGCCGCCTCATAACAGTGCTGAAGCAACTGCGCGACCTGGGCAACACCGTCGTGGTGGTGGAACACGATGAAGACATCATACGCGCAGCCGACTACATCATCGACATCGGACCCGATGCCGGCCGACTGGGCGGCAAGGTAGTGTGGGCAGGAAGCATCAAGAAAGACGAGAACTCGGAGAGCTCGGGGAACTCAGAGAGCTCGGAGAACTCCAAGAGCCCCAAGAACTCCAAGAACCCCGATAGCCCCACCAACTCACACACCCTCGACTTCCTCACACATCGCGAAGTGATACCCGTGCCCAAGAGCCGCCGCCCGTGGAACAACTACATACTCATACGCTCAGCACGCGAGAACAACCTGAAAGGCATCGACGTGAAGATACCACTCAACGTCATGACCGTGGTGACGGGCGTGAGCGGAAGCGGCAAGTCGACACTCGTGCGCGACATATTCTACCGCGCCATGATGCGACAGATGGACCGCGTGTGCGACCGTCCCGGCCAGTTCATGGCACTCGAAGGCGATATCGACATGGTGCAATCAATCGAGTTCGTCGACCAAAACCCCATCGGAACATCCACACGCAGCAACCCCGTGACCTACATCGGAGCCTACGACGAGATTCGACGCCTCATGGCATCGCAGCAACTGGCCAAGCAGATGGGCTACACACCACAATACTTCTCGTTCAACGCCGACGGTGGCCGATGCGAGGAATGCAAGGGCGAAGGAACCGTGACCGTCGAGATGCAATTCATGAACGACCTGGTGCTCACATGCGAGTCGTGCCACGGACGCCGATTCAAGAGCGACATACTCGAAGTGAAGTTCCACGACAAGAACATCGACGACATACTCAACATGACGGTCAACATGGCCGTCGAGTTCTTCGGCAAACACGGCAAAGACAAGATTGTGGACAAACTCAAACCACTGCAAGACGTAGGACTGGGATACATAAAGCTGGGACAGACATCGTCCACACTGTCGGGCGGCGAGAACCAACGCGTGAAACTCGCATACTATCTGGGACAAGAAAAGACACGACCCACCATGTTCATATTCGACGAACCCACCACCGGCCTGCACTTCCACGACATAAAGAAACTGCTCGCGGCATTCCAGTCGCTCATCACACGCGGACACTCCATACTCATCATCGAACACAATATGGAAGTGATAAAGAGCGCCGACCACGTCATCGACCTCGGTCCCGAAGGCGGTGCCGAAGGAGGATACATCGTAGCAGAAGGCACACCCGAGCAAGTGGCACGATGCAAGAAGAGCTACACCGGACAAGCACTGAAACCATACTTAAAAGCATAAGCAATTACACTATGAAAAAACTAATCACATCCCTTTGCATCGCACTCATGGCTATGGGTGCAGAAGCACAAGACTTCGACCAATACTTCGAAGACAACACACTACGCATTGACTACATACTGGGTGGCGACAGTGCCCACCAGTATATACAGATGGAACAACTCTATAAGCAGCCACGCTGGGCAGGACGCCGCAAACGACTGGCCGAGACCTACCTGCTGGGCAACGCACAGATAAATGTGTTTGACCATGCTACAGGCAAGCTTATCTACGTTCACACCTTCTCCACCCTGTTTCAGGAATGGCTGAACGAGACCGAAGCAACAAAGATGAGCCGTGCTTTCGAGGCTGCTTACAACATACCATTCCCGAAACAACCGGTGGACATCCGCGTCACCCTGACCGACAACCACAACAAGGTATGCGCATCGATGACCCACCACGTCGACCCGAAAGACATTCTGATACGTCCCATAGGCGAGAACGGAATTCCACACAAATACATTGTGAAGAGCGGTGATATAGACACATGTGTAGACCTGGCCATCGTGGCCGAAGGCTACACGCAGGACCAGATGGACAAGTTCTACAAAGACTGCGAACGCGCTGCCGACGCCCTCTTCTCGCACGAGCCGTTCAAGTCGATGAAGAACCGCTTCAACGTAGTGGCTGTTGCAAGCCCATCAGTAGAGAGCGGACCATCAGAGCCAGGACGCGGAATATGGCACAACACAGGACTATCGGCACACTACGACACATTCTACTCCGACCGCTACCTCACCACATCGAAAGTTCACCGCCTGTTCGACATACTGAGCGGAGTGCCGTTCGAACACATCATAGTACTTATCAACACCCCACGCTACGGCGGAGGCGGCATCTACAACCAGTGGATGTGCTCATCGAGCGACCACGCAACCTTCAAGCAAGTGCTAGTACATGAGTTCGGACATTCATACGCAGGACTGGCCGACGAATACAACTACGGCGACAACCACGTGGAGTGGTACCCGGCCGACACCGAACCATGGGAGCCGAACATTACCACACTGAAAGACTTCAGCAAGAAGTGGGCCGACCTCATACCTGCCGGCACTCCAATACCCACCACAAGGAACACCCCCGGACAGCAAAACCAGCGTCCGGCCAACACCCAGCGTGGCGGCACACGTGAGGACTTGAACAAGAAAACACAGATTGTAGGAGTGTTTGAAGGTGCCGGTTATATGGCCAACGGAGCCTATCGCCCCGCCGAACTTTGTCGCATGAACGTAAACGAAGTGGAGGACTTCTGCCCCGTATGCACAAGAGCCATCATCGGAATCACCGACTTCTACACTGGAACAGAGAAGTAACATTCATATAAGCCTAAACTCATATAAGTTCAAACTCATATTAGCCCAAACTCATATAAATCCAAACTCATATAAGCCTAAACTCATATTAGCCCAAACTCATATAAACCTAAACTCATATTAGCCCAAACCCACATAAAGTATTTCCTTTACATGGGTTTGGGATTATTATTGTCTGGTAAACATAAGTTTGGGATAAACACTCTGCATGGCAGGGGGATAATGCACAAAAAGGAAGTTAAATCTTGTCTGCTGCGTGCAGATGGGGGATAATGCACAAAAAGGATGTTAAATCTTGCCTGCTGCGTGCAGACGGAGAATAATGCACAAAAAGGATGCCACCGAGAGGTGACATCCTTTTCCGTGTATATAAGCACAAGTGCAATTTATTGCTACCTTGTTGCTGATTCGTTATTCTACCGAGTAGTCGATCTTCGACATGCGTACGTAGGTAGCGTAGCGGTGCTGGGCAGCCTTCTTGGCAGCAT
>JAFUSD010000186.1 GCA_017480685.1 Bacteroidaceae bacterium | reverse complement strand
ATGTGTGGCATACGCCTGCTCCGGTCTCTATTACCGGAATGCTGGCCTCGTTGCGTACGAAGTCTATCAACCTGCGCGAGCCGCGTGGTATTACAAGGTCCACAAGACCGCGTGCATGAAGCATGGCTGTAGCACTCTCGTGGGTTGACGGCAGTAGTGTGGCACACTCGGCAGGTAATCCAATGCGCACCAACTCGTCGTGTATGATACCGATTGCTGCGCGGTTGGTGTTCTCGGCATCCTTTCCCCCTTTCAGTACACATGCACTGCCTGCTTTTATACAGAGTGCAAAGGTGTCGAACGTCACGTTGGGACGTGCTTCGTAGATGATACCAATCACCCCAAATGGCACGCTCACACGACTCAGTTGCAGTCCGTTGGGCAGGGTGCGTTCTGTCAGAATGCGTCCGAGCGGCGAGGGTAGGGTAGCTACGTGTTGCATGTCGGATGCAATGGCTTGCAGGCGTTCGGGAGTGAGCATCAGGCGGTCGTAGAGCGGACTCTCGGTCGGCATCTTGTCAAGGTCGGCACGATTGGCATCGAGCAATGATGTCTGATTCTGCAATATAGAGTCGGCAATGTTGAGCAGCAACTGATTGATAGTGCTGCCTGGAACCGTGGCAAGCTGGTGTGATGCCTGACGTGCAGAGATGAAGTACTGATCTAACATATGAATCGTGTGCAAGGGGTTGTGTCGGGTTGATGTATGAGTCGCAGCAGAATGTCGGAGCGTTTGCCGTTTGCAATGATAACGGGTGTACCGCTTGCCGCTAAGGAGCAAGCCACCGACGCCTTGCTTTGCATGCCGCCACGGCCTGCACTCGACTGTTGTGGCGAGATATATGCCGTAAGGTCTGCGTTGGGATTGACCGTTGGTATGAGCCGGGCATCGGGGTCGGATGGATTGCCGGTGTAGATGCCATCGATGTTTGACAAAAGGATGAGCATGTCGGAGTGGGTCATCTGAGTGATAAGTCCCGAAAGCTCGTCGTTGTCGGTGAACATGAGTTCGGTGATAGACACCGTGTCGTTCTCGTTTATGATGGGCAGCACTCCGTTCTTCAGCATCACCCTCAGGCAGTTTTCCTGATTGCTGCGGTGGGGGCTGTCGTTGAAATTCTCTTTCATGGTCAGCACTTGTCCCACGCTTATGCCGTATTCGCGAAACAGCTCGAAGTAGCGGTTCATGAGTTTTGCCTGACCTACCGACGAGAACAGCTGGCGTTGGTCAACCGAATCGAGGTCTTCCTGTATGTGTTTCAGTTCACTACGGCCGCATGCCACTGCTCCCGACGATACGAGCAACACTTCATGACCCTCGTGGCGCAGTTGCGCAATCTGGTCAACAATCGACGACATGCGCGTGAAATCGAGTGTCCCGTCGGGACGTGTCAGTACGTTGCTGCCTACTTTTATTGTTATTCTCATGTTTTGTTATTTCAGGTCTTTTTGTTCTTTCAGGTCTTTTGTTCTTTTAGGTCTTTTGTTCTTTCAGGCCTTTTGTTCTTTTTGGCCTTTTGTTCTCTCAGGCCTTTTGTTCCTTTTCAGTCAAGTATAACCAACCTTATATAGTCTTTCGCCCTGTACAGCCGATTGCCCATTCCGCTTTGCGAGTCGCTGATGAGTATCAGTGTCTGCCGCCCATCGTCGAGTCGCGGGCCAAGACACATGCCTTCGTAGTTTGCGAAGTTCATCCGCCCCAGCTTCAGCTTTGTGGTGAACGTGCAAATCAGCGTTTTTGTGCAGGGTGCATCGTCGTGGGGTGTGGCTTTATACAACTTTATTGTGCAGTAAGAGCCAAGGTAGTGACGAGCAAGCAATGCCTCACGCTCCATGACGACGAGGCTGCCGTCGTCCATCGCTAAGAGGTCGGTCACCCCGTGTACAAACATGCGCGACCGGCGTTTCCGCTGTGGTTCGTCGGTTGTGTATGTCGTTTGTGCTTGTGGTTTCAGGTCAAGTCCGAATCTCTGCAGGCGCAGGTGGGCTTTATCCTGCTTAAGTGGCGACTCGGTTGTTACCCAAAACTGTTGGCTGAGACTGTTGTATGTCAGCGACTCGAAACCACGGTTGCCTTCTATATTGACGGTCGAAAACTCTGCAGGTACATGTAGTTCGTTGCCTGTCGGTGTGCCGTCGAAGCTGTATTCCACGATGCGTTGGTCGGCTTCGCCTGCTATGAAAAACGTGTTACGACTGGGGCAGTAGGCAATTGCTTCGGGGTCGCGCCGGGCAATGTTGCATGTGTAGGGAGGTGTGGTCCATCCTGTGCCGGTAATCTTGCCGCTTGCGGTGTTGATGTGCAGGTGCAGGAAGCGGAATGCATACGTCTCGTCCTTGTCGCATACCACTGCATAAAGGCTATCGTTCACACGGGTGATTCCGCTGTAGTTGCCATGCGGAACACCCATGTGAGCGAGGTTTCTTTGTCGTTGCGGCTGACCGTTTGATGTCAGCGCTATACACATTAATATTATATATATGTCAGCCTTTAATAAACCCATTGATGGAAGTAGTCGAAGTCAGCGTGTCCGCCTACTTGTTTGGTCGGGTAGTTGTAGAGTGCTGCCTTGTAGCCGATGAAGAGGTCGAGTGTGAATCGCATTTGCAGCTGGTAGTCCACATCAATCCACTTCTTGCCGTCGGTTGAGTAGCTCATGAATGCTTTGTCGGGACCGCATGTGTCGTCGGCTTGTGGTGTGAACACATATTTGATGCGCAGCCATGCTTTCTTGCCCTTGAGAGGTACTCTCAGTTCTTCGTTCGAGCCGCGCAGGTTGCCGCTGGAGGCTACGATGAATCGCTGTCCGGCATCATCGACTTCCACTCCGATTGAGCAGTAGTTGCTCATGAAGGCGCAGAGTCCGGCGCGGTCGCCTGGCTTCATGCCCGATGCATCGAGCATGGTCTCGTCGATACAGCGTGGACCAACGGTGCGCTGTGTGAGTGTGTTGCGTGCATTGAATATGCTTGTGGCGAGTTGGCTGGTGGTGAGGCGCAGCCATCCTTTGCGTGCTGTTACCGACCAGTCGGTGTTGATTGGTTTGTGGTTCCACTGCCAAACGAGGTCGAGGTCGTCGTTCGACTTGTAGGTGAACTCGTCGCTTGCCCACACGTGATCTTCGCCGTAAGGTGCCAGCTTTACGTCGAATTCCTTGACGGGCTTGCCGTTATCGCCGAGCATAGGCCATCCGTCAATCCAAGTGAGAGGTTGGAGTGTCGGAACTCGACCCACGGCTCCGTGGTCTTGGAACATGACGCTGTACCAGTCGCCACGTGGTGTGTCGAAGATTGCACCTTGTGCCACTCCGTCGCCGCGTCCGTCGAATGCTCCTTGCAGGATGATTTTGCTTTCATATTCGCCCAGCAGGGTCTTGCTGCGGAAGCAGCGCTCGGTGCGTGGCTGTCCGCTTGGCCAGTCGATTACGATTACGTAGTAGTAGTCGCCGATGTGGTAGAAGTGTGCACCTTCGGCACGGAGTCCGAATCCCTGGCGTGGAGTGCTTATCAGTATTTGGTTCACTCCGCCTTGCTTCACTGCGCGCAGGTCGGGGGTGAGTTCGGTGATGCGCAGTTCGCCGTTGCCATAAACCACATACACGCGTCCGTCGTTGTCGAACAGGAGTGATGCGTCGTGGAAGAATGCGCCTTCTATCTCGTTGCGTTCCCACTTGCCGTTCATGATGTCGGTGGTGCGATATACGTAGGTCTTGTGCTGGTCGTTGGCAATAAACAGAGCATAGTAAACACCGTCGCGGTAGCGCAGGGTTGTGGCCCATTGACCTTTACCATGTGCGTTCTTGCCGTTGCGCAGGTTGTAGATGTCGTCGTCGGCCAGGTAGTCGTAGATGTAGTTTACGATGCGCCAGTGTACGAGGTCCTTGGAATGCATGATCGGTGCTCCCGGACATAGGAACATAGTGGTGCTGACCATGTAGAAGTCGTCGCCCACACGTATTACGTCGTTGTCGGGGATGTCGGTGTAGGTCAGTGGGTTGACCATGCGTGTAGTTGTCTGTGCCGACATGTGTGCCGGCATGATGCCCATGATGATGAGGGCGATGAGCATGATGTGTTTTGCTTTCATGATTTTATTTACGATTTACGAATTTACGATTTACGATTTACGAATTTACGATTTACGATTTATGTACTATTTAACTATTTAGTAATTTCATACCAGATGGTATCTTCTCCCTTTGGGTGAGATAAGAGAGGGGTTTGTAGTTTATTCGCTTGGCGCATCCTCGAGTATTGCCACCATGTGGCGCCACACCATGTCGACGGTTGGGATGTGCAGACATTCATCAGGCGAATGCACTCCACGCAGAGTGGGTCCGAAGCTTATCATGTCCATGTGTGGATATTTCTCTGAGAAGAGTCCGCACTCGAGTCCTGCGTGTATAGCTCTCACCTTTGGCTCCTTGCCAAACAATGCCTTGTATTTATCGACAGCGAGGTTCAGGATTACGGAGTTGGGGTTGGGTTTCCATCCTGGATAGCCTTCGTGGATGAGTACGTCGGCTCCTGCGAGCGAGAATGTTGCAGCGATGGTGTTGCATAGCGCATCGAGTTGGCTCTTAGTGCTGCTGCGTTGGCTTATTACTATCTTGATGCGTCCTTCCTCGGGCATCTTCACGCTTGCGAGGTTGGATGATGTCTCCACAAATCCCGGTATGTCTTGGCTCCATTCGAAAACACCGTTCTGCACAGCATTGAGGGCATTGATGAGCGATGTGGCTGTGATGTCGTCGATAGCGGTGTCGGGGCGCTCCACACTTTCCATCGTGAACTCTGCGTTGGGTTCGGTGGCGTGGTATTCGTCGCGGATGTCGGCCGCAAACAAGTTGAACTGGCTGCGCACTTCGTGTTTCACGCTTTCGGGCACGGCTATCACTGCTTCGGCATGGCGTGGAATGGCATTGTGGAGGTTGCCGCCGTCGATGCTCACAAGGTTCATGTCGTACTGATTCTGTATGTTGTAGAGGAATCGTGCGAGCACTTTGTTGGCATTAGCGCGGTTTTTGTTGATGTCGTCGCCCGAGTGTCCGCCGGTCAGTTTGTCGACCACAACTCGCAGTGCCACATAGTCTTCGGGTATGTCTTGTGCAAAGTATTCGAAGTCGATGTCGGTATTCACACCTCCTGCGCATCCGATGAATATCTCGCCTTCGTCTTCGCTGTCGAGGTTGATGAGGTATTTGCCGGTCATGAATCCAGGCTGTATGGCTTCAGCACCGGTAAGTCCTGTCTCTTCGTCGCGAGTGAAAAGGCATTCGATAGGACCGTGTTTCAGTGTGGGGTCGGTCAGTGCAGCCATTGCCATTGCTATACCAATACCGTCGTCGGCTCCCAGGGTCGTTCCTTTGGCTCTCATCCATTCACCGTCGATGTAAGTCTCGATGGGGTCGGTGGTGAAGTCGATGTTGCGGTCGCTGGTCTTCTCGCACACCATGTCCATATGTGCTTGCAACACTATGGTAGCGCGGTTTTCCATGCCTGGAGTTGCCCCCTTCGATATTAACACGTTTCCTGCTTCGTCGGTACGGCAGTCGAGGTTGTTGGCCTTTGCAAACTGCTGCAGGAATTCTATGATTTTTTCCTCGTGCTTCGATGGTCGAGGCACCTTGTTGATTTGCGCAAAGTAATCAAATACTGCTTGTGGTTTCAGTTCCATGTCGATTTTCTCTTAAAAAATGTTATAGTTATATCTGTTGTTTACTAATATTTCGTATATTTGCACCCACAAAATTACGAAATAATGGTGAAACTTGCACTCTTTTGTGTGATAATTCTTGCCGTAAGCATGTTTTTTTTGTGCATCGGCATCATTTTTAAGAAGAACGGACGCTTTCCTAACACACATGTGTCGGGAAGTAAGGCCATGCGCGATAGGGGAGTGACATGTGCCCAAAGCCAGGATCGCATGGCCAGGGTGAAGAACCCGAGGGCGGTGAAGGAATAGCCTCCTCCATGCTCCCCCTCCCAAGGGGAGAGGATGCCATCCGGATGGAAATAACTAAATAGTTAAATAGTACATATATCGTAAATAGTAAATCCGTAAATAGTAAATCAGATTATGAAGACAACAATCTTTGGAAGCCTCTGCGCCAGCCTTGTGGCTGTGTTGCTGGCTTCGTGTACTAACGCTCCGACGCACAGTGAGGTAGAAACAGCCGTACCGGCTGAGGAAAAACAAGAATTGAAGATAGCATACGTGCTCATCGACACCCTCACCAGTCAGTATGAATACTACAAAGAAGTGGTAGAACGCTTCGACCAGAAGCAGGCCAATGCTGAGGCTACCATCACACAGAAAGGTAAGAACTTCTCGGCTCAGGTGGCTGAATTTCAGCGCAAGGTGCAATCCAACTCCATCACCCAACAGCAGTATGAGAGCGAGCAGGCACGCCTGGCCAAGTTGCAGCAAGACATAGAGAGCCTGCAGGCACGCCTCTCCAACTCGCTTCAAGAAGAATATCAGAAAGAACTCTCGGCGCTGACCGACACCATACAGAATTTCACTCGCAGCTATGCAGAAGAGAAAGGCTACGACTTCATACTCTGCAAGAGCAGCGGAATCGACAATGTGCTCTATGGTGCACCCCAATATGATGTGACCGACGAAGTGGTGGCAGCACTCAACAAACGCTATGCCAAAGCTTCGAAAGACAAGCCAGAAGTGAAAAAATAGCTGTAATCGCCTCTTCTGTCACGACACATAATGGCATGCGGCTCTGCGTCTCACGGCGTGGAGCCGCCCCTTTTTTGTGTCCTCAACAGAGTGAAACGATTGCTGCATAGAACTATACGCGTGCGCGCGAAATAAATATATGTAAAAAGTGTATGCAGGTGTGTGAAATGAGGATATCCTCAACGTGCTGCGAGGATATCCTCAACGTGCTGCGAGGATATCCTCAACATGCTGCGAGGATATCCTCAACGTACTGCAAGGAATTCCTCAATACCCAGTACAGAGATAGTGGATGCTTATTGATTCAGCAATTTCACGCTTATTAGTTGCTCTCCCTCGGTGTCTGCTTTAGCTTCGCGAGGGAAGTAGACGGGCATATCGGCTTGTATGGGCAGTATGCGCAAAGTGAGTTGGTGAATGTCCTGTGGAATGCGCCAAAGAGCATACATGAAGTGACGCCCATTGTAGAAGTTGTCGTCGATGAGACGGCCTCCTGCATACAGACGGGCACAATCGCCGTAGTACTCTATATCAAGCAAAGTATTACTGCGCTCGGCAGGCAAATCGATAACGTAGGTCGCTGCATGGTCGAAGTCGGAATCGAGCGGAGCTTGCGCTGCTTTGTTCACACCTATTGTTATGGTGCGATTGCTTGCTGCCTGTGTTTTCTGCCAGTGCAGACTCTCGGCTGATGACGTATTACTCGAAACCACATAAGCTGAGGCATCATCAAGGAACAACCTACCGGCCGTTTCGCTGTCGATGAGATAGTAGCTCGTGCCGTTCCGACTGGTATAGACGGGCTTATCGGTGCCACGTGGTTGTACGTTCTTCATGGTCTTTCCGTCAGCAAAGGCAAGTTCGGCTATCACTCCATCCACTTTCTCCAGATAAATGTTGGAGCCTCTGCGAGCCACTATATTAGCCGTTGCATACTTCATACCTGCTATTCCTACAGGGAAGATGCACGCAGTGGAAGCTGGTATGGTTATAGGGCGTGAAGGGAATGTAAGGCCATCGATGCAGAAAACGACGTTTTTTTTGTCGGTGAGGTTGGCAAAACGTTCGTAATTGTTTACAAACACAAATGCGCTGTCGCCAAGCGAGCGGTAGGACCAACGCAGGAATGTGTCATCACGCTGTGGAACGTCTTGTTTACAAGGAAATGTTGCATCCATCGGTGCTAATGTTTCTCCGAAATCGTGAAGGAAGATGTGCAGCTTGCGAAGCATGAAGTAATGTGGATTGAGTTGCCCGAACTCGCCAATGGGTGCCTGAAAATCGTAGGTCATGACAGGCAGGTCGTTGTAGTTGGTGGCTCGCGAGCGTTGGGTTTCGTTGAGATAGATGTGGCGGTCGCCGTCGTAAGGTCTTAACACATCGCTGCCATTGAGCATATTGGAAACAGGGTTGGTGCCGCCATGATACATGTAATATCCCAGCAAATTGCTGCCGCTACCCAACTTCACCACAGCAAGCGAATAGGCATCGATGGGGTAGATATATATTCGGCGATGGTAGGATGTCATCATACCTCCACCAAGTTCGCAAGTGAAATAGGGGTATTGACCTTCATTGTTCGTGCTTTGACCTTCGTAATCCAACTGCTCCGAAGCAATGGCAGTCGATGAGCGAAATGCTTTGAAATTGAAAGCCTTGTAGTAGTCGCCGACCCCTTCGGCTGTGCTGCGGTCCCAGAACCCGTCTGCATAATCACCGTAAAGTGGTAATAGTTCGCCATAAGGCGGCTGGGTTGCGAGCTCGGGCCAACCGGTGCGGGTGTAGAAGGGTAGGGAGAAACCAATTTCAGTTGCAATGTGTTTCAGCGAAAGCAGATAGGATGCACGACCTCTATACTCATTGTCAAACTGCATAGCCATGACCGGACCGCCATCCTTCCATTGCAGGCCTTGCACTTGTGTGAATATCTGTCGATAGAAACGAGCGACATAACTCAGGAACTGGGTGTCTTCGCTACGTGTTTTACATCCTGTGTCGAATACCCAGTCGGGGATTCCGCCACAGCGCGCTTCTCCATGACAGAACGGACCGACACGCAACACAACAGGCATATCGGCTTCTTTGCATAGCTCCAGAAAACGGCGCAGGTTGCGCTGTCCGCTCCAGTCGTACTGGCCTTCAACTTCCTCGATATGGTTCCAAAATACATAGCATGCAATCATCGTGACTCCGCCATCGCGCATCTTCCTGATTTCTGTGGCCCATTCGTCGGCTGGAACACGTGAGTAATGTAGTTCACCCATCACTGGTATAACCCTGTGGCCGTCGATAATAAGGCTGCGAGAGTCCCATTCTATCTTTGGCACAATCGTTTGCGAACATGCAGTGTGTACTATAAAAATAAATAATGAGATGAAATAACCGATCCGTTTCATAGTGTAAGGCGTATGGATTTATTGGCTTATTCTTGTCAGGTAATAGTTTTGGAATGCTTAGTAATAAAATAAAGCCTTATCAAAGAGTGTGTACCTACTACTTTGATAAGGCTTGATGGGGATTTATTCAAGAACCATCTTGTAGCCCTTGCGGTCTTTCAGTTCGAAGTCGACATGCGAACTTACCGATTCGTTGTTCTCAATGCACCATATAGCTTTAGCAAACATGGTGGCCACGGTGAGTTGTTTCACCTTGTGGCATGTGCCGCGATATGGGATTGAGTCGGTGAACATGATTTCCTCGAGTGCAGAGTTTTCTACATAGCTGTCGGCAGGTCCGCTCATGATGCAGTGGCTGGCAACAGCCCTGACCGAAAGAGCTCCGGCTTTCTTCATCTCGTCGGCTGCTTTGGTGATGGTTCCAGCTGTGTCGACCATATCGTCTACAATTACCACATTCTTGTTTTTCACATCACCGATAATCTGAATTTTGTCAACCACATTGGCACGAGTTCGAGTCTTGTTACACAAGACAAGAGGCACTTTCAACTTGTTTGAGAACAAAGCAGCTCGCTTTGAAGCACCTACATCGGGGGCTGCAATTACCAGGTCTTTGAGTTTCAGGTCGCGGATGTATGGCACCAGAGGTATTGATGCGTAGAGGTGATCGACAGGTACATTGAAGAACCCTTGAATCTGATCGGCATGCAGGTCCATTGCAATCAGTCGGTTGATACCTGCCACACTGAGCATATCGGCCACCAGTTTTGCACCTATCGGCACACGTGGCTTGTCTTTTCTGTCCTGACGTGCCCATCCGAAATAGGGGATGACTGCGATGATGTTGCTTGCCGATGCTCGTTTGGCTGCATCAATCATCAGCAGTAGTTCCATCAAGTTGTCGGTGTTGGGGAAGGTGGATTGAACGAGAAAAACATCGCATCCACGCACTGACTCTTCGAATGACACAACAAACTCGCCGTCGGAAAAGTTGGTGCGTACCATGTTTCCGAGGCTACAGTCGAGTTCGTTGCAAATGCGCTCTCCCAAGTATTTGGAGTTTGTACCAGCAAATACTTTATACAATTTGTTCTCAACCATGATGATGTATATTTGACTATTTTTATGCTTTATTGTCTTGCACGGTAGTGTTATGCCTGGCTCTTGCTTCTATGGCTTGCCACTTGCTTCTATGGCTTGCCACTTGCTTCTATGGCTTGCCACTTGCTTCTATGGCTTGCCACTTGCTTCTATGCTTCGTTTTCTTGTTCTAATGTGTACTGACTGCTACCGTCGAAGCAGTGGGTGCATATCTTGCATTTTGGCAGTCCGATGCTTGCAACCAGGGTGTCGAGTGAACTGAATTTGAGTGATGACAGATTTAGCCGTTTGCGCATTTCTTCTATCATTGCTTCGTATTCAGGTGAGTTGCTGTCGACATATTTCTCTACATTCTTATTTGCATCGCCTTCGAAGTCACGGATGATTTGTCGGGTGAGAAGCTCTAAGTCGCCTTTTGAACGTGAGAAATTGACAAATGGACATCCATATATCAGTGGTGGACATGATATGCGCATGTGGACTTCTCGTGCTCCGTTGTCATACAAATCTTTTGTGTTGTCGCGTAGTTGTGTGCCTCTTACTATTGAGTCGTCGCAGAAAAGCATGCGCTGGCCTATGAGCATGTCGCGGTTTGCAATAAGTTTCATCTTGGCTACGAGGTTGCGGCGTTCCTGACTGCTTGGTGTGAACGAGCGTGGCCAGGTTGGGGTGTATTTGGAAATAGCCCTGCGATATGGTACTCCGTGTCCGGCTGCATAACCAATCGCCATGCCTGTTCCTGAATCGGGGATGCCGCATGCGCAATCGACTTCGGTCTTATCGCTCTCGCCCATGTGTCGGCCACATCGGTATCTCACGTCTTCCACGTTTATTCCTTCGTATGAAGATGTGGGGAATCCGTAGTACACCCACAAGAACGAACATATCTGCATTCCTTTGTTGGGTTTCCTCAGCTGCTCTATGCTGTCGGGTCGCAGGCGGACAATCTCGCCCGGACCGAGGTATGAAAGTATGTTGTATCCGAGGTTGGGGAATGATGTCGACTCACTTGTTGCTGCGTATGCACCGTCTTTGCGGCCGATGATGATTGGTGTGCGTCCCCATGAATCGCGTGCTGCAATGATACCATCTTCGGTGAGCAGGAGCAAAGAGCATGAGCCCTTCACTTCCCTGAAAACATTTTCTATTCCTTCAACGAATGTATGGCCCTTTACAATAAGAAGACCTATCAGTTCAGTCTGATTGATTTTGCCAGAACTGAATTCTGATAGGTGCATGTTTTCTTTGAGCATTTTGTTTGCAAGTTCTTCTTTATTGTTTACTTTTGCTACTGTCACTATAGCAAATCGGCCCAGATGGCTGTTGAAGAGCAGTGGCTGGGCATCGGTATCGCTGATGATACCAATGCCTGCATTACCTTTGAATTTTTCAAGTTTATCTTCAAAAGCAGTACGGAAATACGACGATTCGAGGTTGTGGATTGAGCGCAGGAAC
Organism: Bacteroidaceae bacterium; assembly: GCA_017480685.1. Taxonomy (GTDB): domain Bacteria; phylum Bacteroidota; class Bacteroidia; order Bacteroidales; family Bacteroidaceae; genus Colivivens. The sequence continues at coordinate 7,694 of JAFUSD010000186.1, read as the reverse complement.
CCTTTCTCTTTGTCGTAGGTCGCCATACCGCCGCGCATAGTTCCGAGGTGTGAATTGTAGTCTGTACCGTAGAAGAGGTCGTTAATACATTCTTTAGTAGATACTGTTCCGAAAAAGCCTCCCATGTGTGTCTGTTGTTTTACTTAGTGTTGTGTGTTATGTGTTATTATTTCGTTTTGAACTTGACGGTTTCGTTGTCGAGATATGCCACAATGGTTTGTCCCACCGACACTTTCTCTTCAACTATCATTTCTGATAATCCGTCTTCAAGGTGTTGCTGGATGGCGCGTCGCAGTGGACGAGCTCCGAATTGCTTGTCGTAGCCCTTGTTTGCAATAAATGTTTTTGCTTCGGGTTCTATCTCGAGTTTGTAACCTATGGTCTCTATCCGCTTCAGCACCGACTCCAGTTCGATGTCGATAATCTTGAGTATTGCGTTGAGGTCGAGCTGGTCGAATGTGATGATTTCATCGATTCGGTTGAGGAACTCGGGCGAGAACTGCTTGTTGAGTGCTGTCTGAATCACGCTGCGGCTCACTTGCTGGTCGCTCATTCCCTCCATTGCCGAGAATCCGATGCCGCGTCCGAAGTCTTTGAGTTGTCGGGTTCCTACGTTTGAAGTCATGATAATGACGGTGTTGCGGAAGTCGACAGTGCGGCCGTTTGAGTCGGTCAGTCGTCCGTCGTCCATCATTTGTAGCAGGGTGTTGAACACGTCGGGATGTGCTTTTTCTATTTCGTCGAGCAACACGATAGAGTAGGGCTTGCGTCTCACTTTCTCGGTGAGCATACCGCCTTCTTCATAACCCACGTATCCTGGAGGGGCACCAACAAGTCGGCTGACGGTGAATTTCTCCATATATTCCGACATGTCGATACGCACCATGGCATCGGCCGAACCAAACATGTATTCTGCCAACTTCTTTGCCAGATAGGTCTTTCCAACTCCCGTCGGACCTAAGAACATGAATGTACCGATTGGCCGGTTGGGGTCTTTGAGTCCGATGCGGCTGCGCTGTATGGCACTGACCAGCTTGTCGATGGCTTGGTCTTGAGCAATGACCTTTGATTTCAGTTCTGCTCTCATGCCTTTGAGCCGGATGCCTTCGTCTTGTGCCATCTTCGAAACGGGTATTCCTGTCATGACCGACACCGTTTCTGCTATCTTGTCGATATCGACTTCTTCGCGCATCTCGGTCATTGTCGATTCCCATGACTGCTTGAGTATTGCCAGTTGGTCGCGCAGTGTCTTCTCTTGGTCGCGATATTCGGCAGCACGTTCGTAGTCTTGATGTTTTACGGCGAGTTCCTTGTTGCGTATAGCTTCGTCGATTAGTTTCTCTTGAGTTTCGATTTCTTTTGGCACGTATATGTTGCCGATATGTACTCTTGAGCCGGCTTCGTCCATCACGTCGATTGCCTTGTCGGGGAAGAATCGGTCGGTGATGTATCGTTCGGCCAGTGTGACACATGCGTTGATGGCCTCTTCGGTGTATGTCACATTGTGATGCTGTTCGTATCGATCGCGTATGTTGTGCAGTATGGTCTTCGTCTCTTCCACCGTTGTGGGTTCTACAATGATTTTCTGGAATCGGCGTTCGAGTGCACCGTCCTTTTCTATGCTCTTGCGGTATTCGTCGAGTGTCGTTGCGCCGATGCATTGCAGTTCTCCGCGTGCCAGTGCTGGTTTCATCATGTTGGCAGCATCCATCTGTCCGGCTTGGTTGCCGGCGCCCACGATGTTATGTATTTCGTCGATGAAGACGATGATATTTGGGTTTTCCTTGAGTTCGTTGATGATTGATCTCATGCGTTCCTCAAATTGTCCGCGATATTTTGTTCCTGCCACAATGGTCGACATGTCGAGTGCGATGATTCGCTTGTCGAACAGTGTTCTCGACACTTTGCGCTCGATAATCCGCAGTGCCAATCCTTCAACGATGGCGCTCTTTCCGACTCCGGGTTCGCCGATGAGCACTGGGTTGTTCTTTTTTCGGCGTGCCAATATCTGTGCAATGCGTTCTATCTCACGTTCTCTGCCTACTACGGGGTCGAGTTTGCCTTCGCGTGCAGCCATGGTTATGTCGGTGCCGAATGTGTCGATGGCTGGTGTGTCGGTCTGCTTCTTTTCGGTCTTGGTTCCAGCCATTCTGTCAGTCTGGTCGTTGTTATGACTCGATGGTGGCAGGTCTTCCTCGTCGTCGTCGAAGTCGATGTTGGCTTTGGGCATGGGTCTGTGTGTCAGTGCTGCCATAACTGAGTCGTATGTCACGTCGTGTTGTGTGAGGTAGTCGGCCAGTGTCGAGCTGTTGCGTTTCAGCAGTCCCAAGAGTATGTGTTCCGAGTCGATGCATGTACTTTTCATTACTTTGGCTTCGAGCAGGCTGAGTCTCAATATATTTGATGTCTCTTCTCCCACAATCACTTCGTCGTTGGTTGTTGCTTTGTCTTGTTTGCTCACCATGTGTTCCAGCTGCTGCTTGCATGCTTGCATGTTGAGCATCAGTTGGCGTTGCATGATGTTGAATGCGTGGTTGTCTCCGTCGCGTATGATTCCGAGCATGATGTGTTCGGGCTCAATAGTCATGCTGCTGAGCCTTATTGCCTCCTCACGACTGTAGGAGAGTATTTGTTTCAGTTTGTCTGAAAATGGTAGTGATAGCTTCATTTGTGTTGGTTCTGTACAATTAAATATATGTACAAGTGATAGCAAATATCGTGCCAACTACTTCAACCACTTGTTGAGGCGGTTCATTATGTCAGTCTTGTCGGGTTCGGGCATGTGGTTGATGTTAGAGCCGTGGTCGCCGCCTGGTTGTACATATACTCTCATGTTTTCTTTCTTTGAACAGTCGAGCCATGTGCATACTCCGCTTGCGCTCCAGGGGTCGGCTTCGCCATAGATGAATATCATGGTGGGGTCTTCCTTCTTCAGGAATTTGACGGTGCGCTTATAGAGTGTGGGGTCGAACTTGTAGTGACGCAGCTCGGGTGTGAGCATTATCTTATTGAGGTATCCCTTGGTGTTTTTCACCTTTGTCCACTTCTTCAGTCCCTTGAGCGAGTAGCCGTAGTAGCCGAGTTCGCGCACGGCCTGCACGTCGAATGGCAGGTATTTGTTGGGATATGCAAAATAGTCGGGACTTGACACCCTGACGAAGTGGTTGAGTAGTTCTTCGTCGGATGCGGTGAGTGGTGGAATGCTGCTTGCCGGTGTGCCATACTGGAAGTGTGCGAATGGGTATTCGAGTATCACGTAGTCGTAGATTTCCTCGATTGGCAGGTAGAAGTGGTAGTTGTGTTGCTCGCAGTATTTCTCGAAGAGTGGCACTATCGTTGCTCTGCGCTTCAGCATTTCCTGCTGTGCAGCGAGCACCGTGGCTCGGTCTTCGGCTGTTCCTGCCTTTTTGGCAAGGAATACTTCGTGGCGTCCGTCTTCCACTCCGCGGTTGAGCGGTGCCACATAGCTCACGCTGGCATCTACGTCGTCGGGGTAGGCTACGCGATAGAACATGGTGGTTTGTCCGCCTTTGCTGGTGCCTGTGCTTATCCACTTGCCTTTGAACAGCTGACCCAGTGTCTGGCGCACGTTGTGAAGGTCGCGCAGCGAGTTGTCTACTGTCATGTAGTCCCAGTTGCAGGGTTCGGGCACCGATTGGTCGAAGTATCGGTATTCGCACAACACGATATTGGCATCGAACATGCGGCTGAGTTCTATTTCATAGCCTGGGTTGAGACCGTAGCTTGCCGAGTATCCTTCGGTCACTATCACAGTCGGCGCGTTGACATCGCGCATGCAGACGAATATGCGTTGTCCGAATGTGCCTTTTGATGCATTGTCGCCGTCTACGTTTTGTTGTATCTTCATCACGTATTTCTCTTTGAAGCTGCGCGACTGTAACGGCTGAACGTCGCTGATGCCTGGCAGTGACATGAGCTGACGCATGAATGGTGTGGTTTCTTGCTGTGCGATTGCCACGATGGCTATCAGCAAGAATGTTGTGACAGATAGGATTCGTTTCATGTTGTAGAATAATAAATTATGGATAATGTATAGCTGGTGTGGCAGTTTTTTTGGGGGGCTCAATATGCCTTGGCTATTATCACTCTGTATTTTGCCGGTTTGCCGCTGACCATGTCGGTGCCTGGTGTCTGTTCGTAGCCGTAGGGCACACAACGGATGGTGGCTTGGGTGTCTTCTTTGATTTTTGCTTCGGTCTCGGGTGTGCCGTCCCAGTGGCAGAGGAAGAAGCCTCCGTCTTGGATGCGCTGCTTGAATTCGTCGTAGTTGTCGCACTCGTAGATGTGTGAGTCGCGGAAGTCGAGTGCTTTCTTGTAGATATTGGCTTGTATGTCTTCGAGCAACTTCTGTACGTATGCCTCGATGCCGTCGATGCTCACGGTTTCTTTCTCGAGTGTGTCGCGGCGCATCACTTCGATGGTGCCGTTTTCGAGGTCGCGTGCTCCCATTGCAAGTCTCACAGGGATGCCTTTGAGTTCGTAGTCGGCAAATTTGAATCCGGGCCGCTTGTTGTCGTCGTTGTCGTATTTCACGCTGATGCCCATGTTGCGCAGGTTGTTGCATATGCCTTCCACCTTGGCATCGATGGCGCTCAGTTGTTCTTGCGACTTATATATAGGAACTATGACCACCTGTATTGGTGCGAGGTGTGGTGGCAGCACGAGCCCGTTGTCGTCGGAGTGGGTCATGATGAGTGCTCCCATGAGTCGGGTCGAAACTCCCCAGCTTGTGGCCCATGCATATTCTTGCTTTTGGTCGCGGTTGAGGAACTGCACGTTGAATGCTCGTCCGAAGTTCTGTCCTAGGAAGTGGCTGGTGCCGCTTTGCAGGGCCTTGCCGTCTTGCATCATGGCTTCGAGGGTGTAGGTGTCGAGTGCTCCTGCAAATCGTTCGGTCTCGCTCTTCACGCCGCGTATTACCGGCACTGCCATGTATTGCTCGGCAAAGTCGGCATATACGTGTAGCATCATCTTGGCGCGCTCTTCGGCTTCTTCGCGGGTGGCGTGTGCGGTGTGGCCTTCCTGCCAGAGAAATTCCGATGTGCGCAGGAAGAGTCGTGTGCGCATTTCCCATCGCATCACGTTACACCATTGGTTGCAGAGTATGGGGAGGTCGCGATACGACTTTACCCAGTTTTTATATGTGTTCCAGATGATTGTCTCCGAGGTAGGACGTATGATGAGCTCTTCGTCGAGTTTTGCATCGGGGTCGACCACCACTCCGTCGTGTGTGTCGTTGGTCTTCAGCCGGTAGTGTGTCACCACGGCACATTCCTTGGCAAATCCTTCCACGTGTTCAGCTTCGCGGCTGAGGAACGACTTGGGTATGAGCAGTGGGAAGTAGGCGTTCTGAACGCCTGTCGCCTTGAACTTCTTGTCGAGTTCGCTCTGAATCTTCTCCCATATGGCATATCCGTATGGACGTATCACCATGCATCCGCGCACATCGGCCTGTTCTGCCAGTTCGGCTTTTACTACAAGTTCATTATACCATGCTGAATAGTTGACACTGCGTTTTGTCAACCCTTTGAGTTCTGTTGCCATTTGTTTTCTTTCCTAAAAATAGTTGTTTTACCTGCTTAGTTTGAAATCGAGCACAAATTTACGAATTTATTCCATAACAGATGCCATGAAAGTATGGGAAAAGTAAAAAAAACATGTTTTTTATTAAAAAAAACGCTCTTTATGCACTCTGTTTGGAGAAAAAAGCCGATATTTGCATCGTGTAACAAGAAACAAACAACTGTATTTATTAAATTAAAAACCAAAGAAAACAATGAAGAATTCTAAATTTATTGCAATTGCGCTTTGCGCATCATTGGTATTTTCAGGATGTAACATGAACAACACTACCAAAGGCGGCCTTATCGGTGGCGGTGGTGGTGCTGCTCTTGGTGCTATCGTCGGCAACCTCATTGGCAAGGATGCCAAGGCAACAGCCATCGGTGCTGCTATTGGTACTGCTGTAGGTACGGGTGCCGGTGTACTCATCGGCAAGAAGATGGACAAGGCCAAAGCTGCTGCCGAGGCTGTGAAGAATGCACAGGTAGAGAGTGTGACCGATGCTAACGGTCTGCAGGCTGTCAAGGTTACGTTCGACTCTGGTATCCTCTTCACCACCGGTTCGTCTACCCTTAGCAATGATGCCAAGAACTCACTCACCCAGTTTGCCAACCAAGTGCTGAAGGTGAATACCGATATGGATGTAGCCATCCAGGGCTATACCGACAACCAAGGCTGGCGCAACAGCACAGCCGAGCAGAGTGCACAAAAGAACCTGGAACTCTCGCAGCAGCGTGCACAGGCAGTGAGCATATACCTCACTTCTCTGGGCGTCGGTTCATCTCAAATCAAGTCGACTACCGGCTTCGGCGAGGCTAACCCTGTTGCCGACAACTCAATCAAGGCAGGACAGGCTCAGAACCGCCGCGTGGAAGTCTACCTCTATGCTTCGAAGGCCATGATTGAGGCTGCACAGAACGGAACTCTTCAGTAATGAAATTCATTCGCAGAATCTTCAAACTGCTTCTATGGACCCTAATCCTGTTTCTCGGAACGTCCATAGGAGCAGTTATATTATATAAATATATTAAGGTGTCAGTTTCACCGCTGATGGTCATCCGCGTCGTGCAGCAAGTGCGTGGCGGTCATCCCACCAAGATGGCACACCGATGGGTCGACTTCGACAGCATCAGCCGCGAACTGCCGAGGGCCGTATGGGCAAGCGAAGACCAGAACTTCTTCAATCATCAGGGGTTCGACTTCAAAGCCATCGGCCAGGCATGGCAAGAACATGAAAAGGGCGGCAAGATGCGCGGAGCCAGCACCATAAGTCAGCAGACCGCCAAGAACGTGTTTCTGTGGCCACAGCAGTCGTGGCTGCGCAAGGGACTTGAGGCATATTTCACCATACTCATCGAGACCTTCTGGTCTAAACAACGCATAATGGAAGTCTACCTCAACACCATTGAGATGGGCAACGGAATATACGGAGCCGAGGCGGTGGCAATCGAACATTTCGGATGTCACGCCATCGACCTCAACCAAAACCAAAGTGCCATGATAGCCGCTTCGTTGCCCAATCCGCTGAAAATGGACAGCTCGAAGCCCAGCCAGTACATGTATAAGCGCCAGAAGCAGATTCTGAAACAAATGAGAAACGTGGGCCCATACCCACAACCCTGAATTTGCGACGATATCCTTGTAGCCTGTTGAGGATATCGTCGCGACTTGTTGAGGATATCGTCGCGACTTGTTGAGGATATCGTCAATTTCTATTGCAGTCGTAATCTCCTTACTCAAATTGTGCCTTCAACCCAACCCACATACACCATTTCTCTTATCACGAATTACCATGAATTGAAAACAAATTACCATGAATTGAACACGAATTACCATGAATTGAAAACAAATTACCATGAATTGAACACGAATTATTCTTGAATTATTTTTATTAACTAAGGAGTATTAGGAGATGATTACTTTATACATACAACAACGTGTATGCTGTCAGCAGTCCCTTCGGCCTGTCACAGATTCTCTCCGCCGCTCCTTCGTCGCTCTGTCGGAATGACAAAAGGGGAGGCTCTACAAAAAATCAATGCCCTGCCTTGGGGGAACAGCCCCAAAGCCCTACCATTCGAGAACGGCCTTCCCTACTGTAGCACCAACCT
>JAFUSD010000185.1 GCA_017480685.1 Bacteroidaceae bacterium | reverse complement strand
GATATCGCCGTCGGTAGAGCCTGTGCCAGATACACCAGCAAGATTAGGGACTAGTGTTGCGTAGTCGTTGTCGAAGTCGAATGTGACATCTTCGGCAAACATTGCTGCACTCAGCATGAGTGCCATGATTGAAAGTAGAAGTTTCTTCATAATCTTATTTAATATTTAATTTATATTTATCCGTTTACTTAATTGTGTTCTTGGGGAATTCTCGGAGCTCTCATCCCCTGCGTGCCTCTCCCCCTTGGGGGAGTAAGGAGGGGGCCTGGAGGCTTTTTAATTCCCTGCTCTCTTCACCAGGAATATCTGTGTGGGCAGGTGGTCGCTATAGCCGTTGAGCCACACACCGCTGGCGGTGGTACGTTTGGGTGCACCTTTTGTCTTGCCTTCTTGCGTGATGAGGAAGTCGCGCAGGTAGATTTCGTGTTTGCGGAACTTCAGTTCGTCGTATATGGTCTGTCCCTCGGGGTTGAGCAGGTTGCCCGAGAAGATGATTTGGTCGAAGAGATTCCACTTGCCGTCGTAGAGCAGTGTGCCTTGCCCCACTTTGTAGAGAGTCTCATACCAGGGGTTGAACATGTCGTGCGGGCCGCAGTCCTTGGCTTTACTCTTGGCTCCGAGGGCTTTAGTCACACTTTTGTCCTTCGGGTCGTCGTTGAGGTCGCCCATGATGATGACTTTTGCCTTAGGGTCGAGAGCCTGTATAGAGTCGATCATACGACGCACTTGTCGTCCGCCCATCTCGCGGAATTCACTTCCTGCAGCACGCGACGGCCAGTGGTTGACGATGAAGTGTACGTTCTCGCCTGCCAGTGTGCCGCTTGCCAGAAGGAAGCCACGTGTGGCACGTGTAGTGTCGCCGTTCTCATAAACGTAGTTGGTGAGGTGGTAGTGGTTGAGGTGGAACTGCGTGGGGTCGTAGAAGAAAGCACAATCCACACCGCGCTTGTCGGGACCTTCCACGTGGATTATCTGCCAACCCTTGTCGCGCAGGGCCGGTTCGCGCAGCAGGTCTTCGAGCACCATGCGGTTCTCAACCTCCGAAAGGCCTATGATTGCCGGACTTTTACACACTTGGCGCAAACCGTCCTTCATGGTCATCTCGGTTCCGAGGCGCGAGAGTACCTGTGCCATGTTCTTCAGTTTGTTGGTATACTTCAGTGTACCCCACTTGTTGGCACCATCGGGCAGGTACTCGTAGTCGTTCTTTCCTACGTCGTGGATGGTGTCGAACAGGTTTTCGAGGTTGTAGAATGCCACACCATACACCTGAATCGGACCATCGTCGGTCACGGAATGAGTGAGTGGACGCCATGAAACGATGGTGATGACCACACAAAGCGCCACGAGAAATGCGAATGCTTTCTTCATAATTCGGATATCTTTTTAATTTGTTGCAATGTTTGTTCTATAATTTCTTTTAGTAAGTTTCCAACGCTGCAAATATAACACTATTTCCTGAAATAGCAAGCGAAAGCCATACATTATTTATAATTATATATGATATTATTCACAAAAAAGGCGGAAACACCGACCACTACAGACAAAAAACTCGGTGAAACGAAGCGACAAGCACGGGCAGATTCAGTTTCACCAATACCGGCGAAGGCTTGAGTCGATATAGGTAACACACCGCGAGGATATCCTCAACACACTGCGAGGATATCCTCAACACACCGCGAGGATATCGTCAACACACCGCGAGGATATCCTCAACACACCGCGAGGATATCGTCAACACACCGCGAGGATATCCTCGCAAAAACATACAAACATGCGGTCATAAAACAAGAAATGGAGTCAGAAACACGCTTTTTTACCCATAACAGGCACTACAGACGAAAAATATTTCGTAACTTTGCAAACTAAAGCGTGCCAGTTATCGTATATCATTACGTTTTTGAGCACTCTAAAATATCTTAGGACGATTATGTACACGAGCGAAAAAACACTTTATGTAGCCCACGGGCCTAACGGACCTATCAACATCGTAGGTCGTATGGCCAACCGCCACGGACTCATAGCAGGAGCAACAGGTACGGGCAAGACCGTAAGCCTGCAAGTATTGGCCGAAACATTCTCACAGGCAGGTGTGCCATGCTTCATGGCCGACATGAAAGGCGACCTCTCGGGCATAAGTCAGACGGGAACCATGTCGGGATTCATCGAGAAACGCTGCGCCGAATTCGGCATCAACGACCCGCAGTTCCACGGATGCCCCGTCACCTTCTACGATGTGTTTGGAGAAAAAGGACACCCCATGCGCACCACTATATCCAACATGGGACCTGAACTCCTGGCACGTCTGCTCAGCCTCAACGAGACTCAGACAGGCATACTCAACATCCTGTTCAGAGTGGCCGACGACCGCGGACTCCTCTTGCTCGACATGAAAGACCTGCGTGCAATGCTCACTTACATTGCCGAACATGCATCAGAACTCACAAAGACATACGGCACAGTGTCGTCGCAAAGCGTGGGAGCAATACAACGCGCACTGCTCGCACTCGAAAACCAAGGGGGCAACTACTTCTTCGGCGAACCAGAATTCAACATCTTCGACCTCCTGCGCACCACCCCCGACGGCCACGGAATCATGAGCGTGCTCGCTGCCGACCGCCTCATGCTCAACCCAAAGCTCTACTCATCATTCCTGCTGTGGCTACTCTCCGACCTCTACTCCACCCTGCCCGAAGTGGGCGACCAGGAACTGCCACGCCTCGTCTTCTTCTTCGACGAGGCACACACACTGTTCACCGACACACCACGATCTCTCGTAGAAAAGATAGAACAAGTCGTGCGACTCATCCGAAGCAAAGGCGTAGGAGTGTACTTCGTGACACAAAGCCCTACCGACATCCCCGACCCCGTACTGGCACAACTGGGCAACCGCATACAACACGCACTACGCGCATTCACACCCAAAGAACTGGACAAGGTACGCGCAGCTGCCAAGACATTCCGAGCAAACCCCGACTTCAAGACCGAAGACGCAATCATGCAACTCGGAACGGGCGAAGCACTCGTCTCATTCCTCGACGACAAAGGAACCCCAGCCGTAGTTGAACGTGCAAAAATACTCTTCCCACTGAGCCAGATAGGCGCCATAAGCGACCAGCAACGCGAACAAATCATCAAATCGTCAGCCATCTACGGCCGCTACGACAACATGATCGACCGCGAAAGCGCATTCGAAGTGCTGCTCGCCGAGTCGGAAGCACAACAACAAGCCGACGAGCAAGCAAAGGCAGAAGCCCAACAAACCAAGGCAGACGCCAAAGCAGCCAAAGAACAAGAGAAAGCCGAAAAGAAAAGCTCGAAGAAGAAAAGCATCTGGAGCAAAGTGCTCGGAGCCGTAATCACCACCGTCACCGCAGCACTCGGCACACAAGTGGCCAACTCGATAAGCGGCAAGAAGACCAAATCAACCGAATCGGTGACCAAAAGCGTGACGAAGAAAGCAATAAACTCTGCCACACGAACCGCCACACGCGAGATAACACGGAGCATACTCGGAAACATGATAAAATAAAACCACATATAAAGACATGCTACAAAAAATACAAGACATGCTCAACGAGGTGGAAAACCTCGAAGCACACAGCGCAGAAGAAATAGAGGCACTACGCATCAAGTACCTCAGCAAGAAAGGAAGCATCGCTGCACTCATGAACGACTTCCGAACCGTTCCCGCCGAACAAAAGAAAGAAGTGGGAATAAAAATCAACGAACTCAAGACACGAGCATTCGACAAGATAAACTCACTGCGCGCCGCATTTGCACAAACCGACACCGACGACAGCGACATCGACATCACTCGCACCGCATACCCCACACCACTCGGCACACGTCATCCACTCACAATAGTGAAAAACGAGATAGTCGACATCTTCTCACGCCTCGGATTCTCACTCGCCGAAGGGCCCGAAGTGGAAGACGACTGGCACGTCTTCGGCTCGATGAACTTTGCCGACGACCACCCCGCACGCGACATGCAAGACACATTCTTCATCGAAGCACGCCCCGACGTCATACTACGCACACACACCAGCTCAGTACAGAGCCGAGTGATGGAGCACACACAGCCGCCAATACGAGTCATCTGCCCAGGACGAGTATATCGAAACGAAGCAATCAGCGCACGAGCACACTGCTTCTTCCACCAAGTAGAAGGACTATACGTCGACCGCGAAGTAAGCTTCACCGACCTCAAACAAGTACTCCTGCTCTTCGCACGCGAGATGTTCGGCGAAAACACACAGATACGTCTCCGTCCATCCTACTTCCCATTCACCGAACCATCAGCCGAAATGGACATCAGCTGCAACATCTGCGGCGGTAAAGGATGCTCATTCTGCAAGCACACCGGATGGGTCGAAATACTCGGATGCGGAATGGTCGACCCAGCAGTGCTCGAACTAAACGGCATCGACCCAACCATCTACAAGGGCTACGCATTCGGAATGGGAGTGGAACGCATAACCAACCTCAAGTACCAAGTGAAGGACCTCCGAATGTTCAGCGAAAACGACATGCGATTCCTCAAAGAATTCGAGGCCGCCAACTAAGACGAATTCATCAACGAACTCGAAGGATTCGAAGCTGCAAGCCATTCGGATTACTCAACGAAATAGATACCGCAAACCAAGCAGATTTATGCCAGAAACGGCATAAATAAGCATGCAAAAACAAGGGTACGCAACTTTTTTCAAGAAAAAATCAAAAAAAACACGTAAATGTTTTGTCAGTTCAGAAAAATGTCGTACCTTTGCACTCGCAAAACGAAAGGGACACCAACCAAGTGAAACAATCGCGATGCAAGACATAAACGAGGTGCGTTAGTTCAGTAGGTTAGAATATCTGCCTGTCACGCAGGGGGTCACGAGTTCGAGTCTCGTACGCACCGCAGAAGAAGAGGAAGCAAATCAGCTTCCTCTTTTTCGTGTATATATGCGTCAGCCACTTCCAAAATAAGAAACAAAAAAGCTGGCCACGGGGATGACCAGCTTTCGATGAAAAAAATATCTCTGAGTGAAAATTAGTTTCCGAGCATGCTGAGGAGGATACCTGCAGCAACGGCCGAACCGATAACTCCAGCTACGTTCGGGCCCATGGCGTGCATGAGGAGGAAGTTGCTTGGGTTGGCTTTCTGACCTTCCACCTGGCTCACACGTGCGGCCATAGGAACTGCACTTACACCTGCTGAACCGATGAGCGGGTTGACTTTCTCCTTGGAGAAGAGGTTCATGATCTTAGCGAAGATTATACCACCTGCTGTAGCGAAGCCGAAGGCGATGATGCCCATACAGAGGATGTAGAGGGTCTTTGGCTCAAGAAATGTGCTGGCGGTTGCAGTTGCTCCGACAGTGGTACCGAGGAAGATGACCACGATGTTCATCAGTTCGTTCTGCACAGTCTTTGCAAGGCGGTCAACTACTCCACATTCGCGCATCAGGTTGCCAAGCATGAGGCAGCCGATGAGGGGTCCGGCATCGGGCAGGATGAATGTGACGACGATGGCTACGGCTATAGGGAAGATGATCTTCTCAGTCTTCGACACCGAACGGAGTTGCTTCATCACGATCTGACGCTCTTTCTTGGTGGTGAGCAGTCGCATGATTGGCGGCTGAATCACCGG
>JAFUSD010000016.1 GCA_017480685.1 Bacteroidaceae bacterium | reverse complement strand
GTTGAAGTGAAGTATCATTCTGCATAAAAAGCTATGCATAAGTGAATATCATTCTGTATAAATAACAACTGACACACCGTAAAAATGATGCACAAAACGGTGTGAAACCACCTTTTTTCCCCCTTTTGCTGTCACTGCTGTCACCCTGCTGTCACTCCTTTTTGCCACTTAACCCCATGACAATCAACCATTATGACAGTAGTGACAGCAGTGACAGCAGTTCTTATAATATGTTATCAAAAACCTCCCTGTCAAGGTTCACATGACATAATCATGAAAACAACAAGCCCGCCGACCTTTAGCATTCCTGCTAAAAATAAGTGGGCTTGCTTTATTTTGAGTGTCAATCTTGAATATAGATTGTAATTATTTATGCAGGGGATTTATAACACTCCTCGTGCTTTGTTTTCAGTTTCTTACTAGTTTTATTCACAATCCAGAATTGAGAAGGTTTATAATTATAGTCTCTATGTTTAAATTCATGCGTAATTGTGAATAGAAACTTTTGTTATATTTTAAACGTATAGTATTTTTACTCTTACAACAGTAGATGAATTCACTTTATAGTATAGAATATCATCTTTCCTTAAACCAATGTCAAAAAATCTTATTAGTCGTCTATTCTTTATTCTTAAATTTATATTCTTATTATTTTTCTAAAAGAAATAGATATTCTGTATATTTCCCGTCAGAATTTATCCATTCGTTAGTCCATCTCATATTACTCATGACATTCTTTTTGTAGTTTATTTCTCTAGCAGACAAAAGATGTCCATTCGAGTTTAGAATCTCATTCAATTCTTTTTTTGTAGCTCGACCACCAGATCCATAAGACAACAAAATGTAATGAGTATTGGTTTGTTGTATCATATCTTTTATAGCTTGCATAGCTATATAATTTCCCTCATCATTACGCTTATATTCTTCAAAAATAGAAGGTGATACTGTGTCACGACTATCTTCTCGTCTATTGGCTTTGCCAAATACTTTAGGTTTATCATTCAGTATTACTGACTTCCAAATATGATAATATGCCGCATAACGAACGCGACTCGGAGGCATTTTCTCATTGTTAGAACCATAAGGTGGATCAAAATACACTAAATCATGATAATCCTTTATAACATCAAAAACATCTGCTTGTGTGACCTTATTATGTGTTTTTAGATGATGCCGTTTGGGTAGTTTAAGTTCAATATCATGATATGAACGCGAAGACCATTCTGCAAGATATGCAGCGTAGTGACCAAGAGTATTGTCTACAGCATCCATTGCATAAATGAGACTTGTCAATAACACACATTTGTCTTCCCATGGCAAATTGTATTCTTCTATTTTATCACGGATTGCATCAAGACGCATTGTGTTTTTTAATTGGAATGGTTTCTTTCCTGTTTCATCTTTGCCTCCGTAATTTTCAGAGAACCAACCAACATATCCCTTTAATGAATTTAATTCATCAATCATAGGCTTGTAGTAGGAATCTGGTTTTTTTGACAATAAATAACATGTACCAAAGACATTTGACCAAATTGACAAATCATTAGCGGTTGTATCATAACCTATTTGTGAAAAAGCTTGTGCAACTCTTGTTGTTCCGCTAAAAGCATCAAGAGCTGATTTAATTTTTAGCCCTGATATCGTATCTAAAATATATGGAATTATTTTTAACTTTGATCCGGTGTACTTTATACCTTCTGTTTCTGGCACTTCTGACACATGACCAAACAAATCTAACTGTGTACTCATCTCCATTAAAGATTGAACTTAGTGGTATCGGATTTTATTAAATTATCAATGTCTGTCTGAAGTATGGCATTGGCACTTTTGTGCCCATGTTCAGTGCTATTAAGAGCCAGTCTAAATAACTGGACAAGTGTTAGGTTATGTTCATAAGAAATCCATCCATTTGTCAAACTGTCGAAATAGTTTATGGCATTCTGTGTATGTGTCCAAAATCCACGTTGTAGTGCATTAGCAGAAGCATTACCATAACGCACCTCACAGATATATTTGCCATCGCCATCAACAAACATATAAATAGGATGAGAACGTCCTTTATAAGTGGTAACACTCTGTGTTTCCTCGTCATACTTTTGTCCTTTATCGACAAAAAGAATTTTCTTGGTTTTTCTTTTCATCTTATCGAAATCAAATACCATTATGTTACATTTTTTCTCATGCTCTCTGTAGATAAGTGGCATAACATTTACAGAGTTGAGAGAAAGAAATGCTTCGGACTTGAATATACTTCTTATCGTTTGAGCATCAGTTATTTCATTACCATACTCACACAATTTTGGAAACATTTTTGAATCCTTGTCCGTTGATAACTGAAGAGGTCCGTCACCATAAGCTTTTAGACTTACGGGAATAACTTCATTTGTGAGTTCATTGATGATTATGATGTCTTCTTCGTGCTCTTTTGCACGGAATAAATCTTTACCCACATGTCTACTGTCAAAGTCATACATAAATTGATGTATAAACTCTGCAATACCGATTTCAGCCATGTCACCATGCGTTTTGTTACCAATTAGACGCATGGTAAAAATGTTGGACAAAGTATTCTCAACTATAAATTTTCTTTTGCTTGCAAGTAGTTTAAAGCGTTTTTGGAACTCTTTATAAAGAGCGCTTGTGTTCTGATTATTTGTTGTCATGTTTATTTATTTTTAGAGAGTATTCAAAATTACGTTTGTTTATATCAATGAGTTTAGTAATTGTGCTACGGTCTGTCTGGATGTTGATTTGACACCACTTGTTTTCGATACTTGGAGTTTTATCAGGCTCATATTCATAGCTCTCATGAGAGAGAGCATTAAATGATAGTGGCAGATGCATTTGCAAAATTACAAAAACTTTTAATAATAGCAAGAGTTGTTATGGAAAAACATGTGGGAAATGAGGAAAAGTGGGGTGGGGAGTGGGGAATTTGTGTTCAATTCACGATACATTATATGTTATAACAAGTATCTGATTGCTTTTAAATACGAATTTCCATGAACTCTCCATTAATTATATTTGCGCCTAACTGACGTCGGGTTATTCATTTCATGCTTGCTATTATTGATGAATATGTTTTATCGAATCCTTTGCATAAACAAAATAGCCAGCTTGCATACGTGCTTGCTGGCTGTTTTGTGTAGTTATTTCCCTTCAGTTCTTTGTCCCTACAGTTCTTTGTCCCTACAGTTCTGTTATGACGTTTTGCCTTTTACTTCACTTCCATTCTCAGGACGATGCCGCCGAGTGGTGGCAGGGTGAGGGGGAGGGTGGTGTCGGGCAGGAGGTCGATGGTTTGTGTGGTGTCGGTCAGGAGGTCGGTGGCAAATGCTGGGCCTTGCGGGATGTTGAGGTAGGTGAACGCATGTGCCGGGATGTTGACGGCTGTATCGACGGGACGGTCTTCGAAGTTGGCGACTACGAGCATCAGCTCGCCGGCTGCGCGACGAAGGAAGGCGAACTGGTGGTTGGTGTCCATGTGTGGATTGTCGTAGTTGGCGTACATGAGGTCGAACATAGGGCCGGTGGTAAATGCTTCGTATGTGCCTGCCATGTTCAGCAGTTTGCTGTAGTAGGCGTGCAGGGTGCGTTCGTCGGCTGTGAGCTTAGTCGGGGTGTATTTGCCGCCGTTGCGCCAGCGACGCAGGGTGTCGATGGTCCAATAGTCGAAGATGGTGGTGCGTCCGTCTTGTCCGCTGAATCCTTCGGTGTCCATGCCTGGCTCGCCCAGTGTCTGTCCTTGGTATATCATGACAGGCCCCCGGCGCATGAGTGCTGCAATGAGCATGGCTGGCAGTGCGCGGCGTGGGTCGGAGGCGAAGTAGCTGGATGCGATGCGTTGCTCGTCGTGGTTTTCGAGGAAGGCAAGCATGTGGGGCGCTATGTCGTCGGTGGCTTGCCAGCAGTGGGTGAGCATGGATGTGCTCTCGCCGCCGATGATGCGACGCAGGGTGTCGTAGAGTCCGACTTTGTCGTAGAGGTAGTCGAAGTGTCCTTCGTGGATGAAGCGCCGGTAGAGGTCGGGGTTATATACTTCGGCTATGAAGATGATGCCTGGATGTTCCGACTTGATCTGGCTGATGGCCCATGCCCAGAAGGCGCATGGCACCATCTCGGCCATGTCGCAGCGGAAGCCGTCGATGCCGCGTGTGGCCCAGAAGCGGAGGATGTCGAGCATCTTGTGCCAGGTTGACGGTATGGGGTTGTCGTGGCTGCCGAGCTGTGTGTCTTGTGGGTTGCCGCCGCAGAGGTAGTCGATACCGTAGTTGAGCTTGACGGTTTCGTACCAGTCGCAAATGGATGGGGCTGGGGTGAAGCAGTCGTTGCCGGTGGCGCGAGCTGGGATTTCGTGGTATGGCTCAGCTGATGAGCCTTCGCTGCCGTCTGAAGCCGGGGCTGTGAATGGCTGTCCGGGTATGTAGTAGAAGTTGTTGTGTAGGGCGAAGGCTGTGGTGGTGTCGTCGTCCTGACCGAGGTCGCGTATGCCGATGGGCTTGGCGATGGAGTGGTACTGTCGTGCCACGTGGTTGGGCACGAAGTCGATTATCATCTTGAGGCCTGCACGATGGGTGCGGACGACGAGTAAGTCGAATTCCTTCATGCGCTGTGGCACATCGACGGCGAGGTCCGGGTCTATGTCGTAGTAGTCGCAGATGGCGTAGGGGCTGCCTGCGCGTCCCTTCACGATGGATGGGTGCTGGGTTGGTATGCCGTAGGTGGAGTAGTCGGTGTGTGTGGCATGGCGCAGGATGCCTGTGTACCATATATGCGTACAGCCAAGACCCCGAATCTGTCGCAGGGTCTTGGCTGTGTAGTCGTTGAGCTTTCCGCATCCGTTTTCTTCGATAGTGCCGAATGGTTTGCATGTGATGCTGTCGGCGCTGAAGGTGCGCGGGAAGGTCTGATAGATGATAGGACGCATTATTGTTCTATTCCGTGTACAGTTACGTCGCGTGATATTTTTGCAATCATGCCTTGCAGTGCCTTGCCAGGTCCGCATTCTGTGAAGTCGGTGGCTCCGTCGGCTATCATGGCTTGTACCTCATAGGTCCAGCGTACAGGCGATGTGAGCTGCTTCAGCAGGTTGGCCTTGATTTCGTCTTTGTCGGTATGTCCCTTGGCATCGACGTTCTGATATACAGGGCACTTAGGTGTGCTGAACTCGGTGGCAGAGATGGCTTCGGCCAGTTCTTCCTGAGCCGGAAGCATGAGTGGAGAGTGGAATGCTCCGCCTACAGGCAGTGGCAATGCGCGCT
>JAFUSD010000184.1 GCA_017480685.1 Bacteroidaceae bacterium | reverse complement strand
AGATGAAACAGGCACAATACATAAAAAGCATAGAAATCAAAGCACTGTGGGACGGCGGTAAACACATAAAGTGGAACCTGAACCCCGACGTCAACATCCTCAGCGGCATCAACGGCGTGGGCAAAAGCACGATAATAAACCACACCGTGTCAGTACTCAAGAAAATGGAACGCGGCGAAATACACGCAGGCGAGACATTCCAAGGAGTGACCATACAACTCGCACCAGAAGGAACCACAAGCATGAACATCGACGTCATACGCTCGTTCGACCGTCCACTCGTGGGAAGCAGTCTGCTCGAAAAACTAGCCGACTCAAGAGTGAAGACCGAACTCGACTGGCAAATCTACAAACTGCAGAAAGCATACCTCGACTATCAGGTGACCATAAGCAACCGCATAATCGAGATACTCACCACCACAACATCACCCGACGAGCAAATGCAGAAAGCAGCCGTAATATCAGGACCCAAGACCAAGTTCCAGAACATAATGGACGAACTCCTGCGCGACACCAACAAAACCATAGACCGCAAGAGCAACGAGATACAATTCATACAAAACGGACACAAGCTCACACCCTACCAACTCTCGTCGGGCGAAAAGCAAATACTCGTCATCATGCTCACCGCACTCATCGAAAACGGCGAACACTACGCCCTCCTCATGGACGAACCCGAGATAAGCCTGCACATAGAATGGCAGAAAAAACTAATAAGCCTCATACGCGAACTCAACCCCAACGCACAAATCATACTCTCAACACACTCGCCAGCACTCATCGTAGACGGATGGATGGACTGCGTGACCGAAGTGGAAGACGTGGTAGTGCATGGCTAACAGACCAACCACAAATACACAACAATCAAACCACAACCCACACAATGAGCCGCCGCCTCATAGACAACGTAAACTCAACATACTTCGAAGCCGCAAACCACATGCGGCCCAAATGGAAGAAACACAAAGTCATAGCATACGTGGAAAGCTATGACGACATATACTTCTGGCGCGATATTCTAGACGAATTCGAAACCACAGACATAGGATTCGAAATAGTACTACCATCACGCACCAACCTCAACCGCGGCAAGAAATCTGCAATAACCAACAACCTCGGCAACCGACTCGGCACAAGCATGATAGCATGCGTAGACGCCGACCTCGACTACCTCATGCAAGGCTCTACACCAACAAGCAAACAAATCATCAACAACCCATACATCATACACACCTACGTCTACGCAATCGAAAACTTCCAGTGCTACGCACCAAGCCTGCACAACGTATGCGTCATGGCAACACTCAACGACCACAAAGTGTTCGACTTCCAAGCATTCATGGAAGCATACTCACGCATCATCTACGACATATTCGTATGGTCAGTATGGCTATACCGCACAAACCAGGCACACGAACTACCACTCAACACACTCTGCAACCTCACCAACCTGCACAAACTGAACATACACAACCCCGAAGAAGCACTCGAAAAACTCAGACACACCGTAAACCGAAAAGTGGCATACATGCAACAACACTTCCCAACAGCAAAAGGAAAACTAAAACCACTCAAGGCAGAACTGCAAAACCTCGGACTAAACCCCGAAAACACATACCTATACATGCAAGGCCACCACATCATGGACAACATAGTCATGGAACTCATGAACCCTGTATGCACCATACTGAGACGAGCTCGCGAACGCGAAATACGCCAAAACGCACTACACGCACAACAACAAGACAACGAACTCGCAAGCTACCAACACTCGTGCGCACCTATAGACCAAATGCTACGACGAAACTCAGGATACAAAACAGCACCACAATACCAACAAGTGAGACAACACGTGCAAAAGCTCATACAACTCATACAACAAGCAACACAACAAACAACGCAACAAACAACACAACAAGCAACACAACAAGCAACGCAACAAACAACGCAACAAACAACGCAACAAGCAACACAACAAACAACACAACAAGCGAAAGACAACAACACCTGACAACAACAAAACCCACAAACCCAGCAACCCCACACCAACAATGCTCGAAATACAAGACACCCTCGTAAGCCTCGACATCTTCAGCCAACACTTCTGCTGCGACCTCCAATCCTGCCGCGGCATCTGCTGCATAGAAGGCGATGCAGGCGCGCCAGTAACCCCCGACGAAATAGCACCAATAGAAGAAGCCACCGAAACAATATGGGACGAACTGACACCACAGGCGCGCAACGTAATCAAACGACAAGGAATAGTATATCCCGACCCATCAGGCGAAATAGTGACCAGCATCGTCGACGGCCGCGAATGCGTTTTTGCACAACACGACGAAACAGGCAACTGCATCTGCCTGCTCGACAAAGCATATCGCGAAAAACGCACCAAGTTCCAGAAACCAATATCGTGCCACCTCTACCCCATAAGACTAAAAAACATCGGAGAACGCACAGCAGTAAACTACGACCGATGGGACATCTGCCAACCAGCACAAACACTGGGCTGCAAACTGCAACTACCAATATACCAGTTCCTAAAAGAACCACTTATCCTACGATTCGGCCAAACATGGTGGGACGAATGCGACACCATATACCACGAACTGGAAAAAGCAGGATATATCTAAACAGCTAAACCACAAACAATATATCATGACGATAAACGGAAAACAATGAATGATAAATACATAATGGTAAATGGTAAACCGTAAATAGTAAACCGTAAATAGTAAATAGTAAATAGTAAATGGTGAATGGTAAATGGTAAATAGTAAATGGTAAAACGAAATGGTCCGATGTCATCACGACATCAGACCATTTCTGACTACATTAACTAATCTATTAACTAATCTAACTATGAAAACTTATTCGATAGGTGTTACCTTTAAGCTTATTACTAACCATATTCACGTATGAGTTTACTTATCAATTAAATATTCTGTTTGTTGTTATATGGGTGGACCATGAACGGAAATACCTCTGTACTTCTTTCACGCTGCAAAGTTACTACAAAATAGAGCGTAATTATTGCAGCCATGAAACAGAAAGGCTAAAATATGATACAACAGACAAAAAATCCTTCGCAAATTCTTTCGCGAAGGATTCATTTATTTTAGTTTTTGATACATCAGACTAGGAATGAGAACACTCCAAGTTGGTTGAGAAGTACCAATCCAATAGCTACAGGGGCTATATAGCGCAGGATAAACACGATGACTGGTATGTATCGAGCACGTAGTTCGCCGTTGTTTGAAAATTCTTCGATCAAAATGTGACGATCGAGATACCAACCGACAAAGATGCTGATGAGCATTCCTGCCACAGGAAGGAATATGTTGCCCGATATGTAGTCGAAGAAATCGAATATCGACATGTCGAATATCAGCATATCTTTCAGCGGGCCGAACGAGAGGGAGCACACAACGCCCACAGCGCTACAGATGCCGGTCACTATCAGTGCCGCCCAACGGCGCTTCAGCTTCATCTCCTCCACGATGAAGGCTGTGGTCACTTCGTGGAGCGAGATGGCCGAAGTGAGGGCTGCTATGAAGATGAGGAAATAGAATGCCGTGGAGAACAGGATAGCAAGGAATGGCACTGCGCCAAACGACTTCTGAAACACGTTGGGCAGCGATATGAACAGGAGGCTGGGTCCTGCCTGCAGGTGGTCGGCATCAACGCCTATGTTGAACACCGATGGGAAGATGATGAAACCAGCCATGATGGCCACGATGGTATCGATGACACACACGTTGACTGCCGTACGTCCCAGGTTGGTGTGATGGTTGAAGTATGAAGCGTAGGTGCAGAGGCATCCCATGCCAAGGCTGAGCGAGAAGAATGCTTGCCCCATGGCTCCAAGCACCACCTTGCCCGTCACCTTCGAGAAGTCGGGCATGAGCAGGAACCTGATGCCGTTTGATGCTCCAGGCAGGCACACCGAGCATATCACCAGCACCACCACAAGGATGAAGAGCATGGGCATGATGATTTTCGAGAAGCGCTCGATGCCGTGTTGTATGCCGCGCGAAACTACCACGTGGGTCATCAGCATGAATATGATGAGCCACACGGTGGGCATCCACGGATTGGAGACGAACAATGCGAATATGTCCTGAAACTCGGCTGGTGGTACTCCGTCGAATGTATTTGTGGCTGCCAGTGTGGTGTAGTGGAGGGTCCAACCGCCGATTACGCAGTAGTAGCAGAGTATGAACGTGCCGGTGAATACGCCGAGACGTCCCACCCACTTCCATTGTGTGCCAGGTGCCAGGCGCTGATATGCACGTGCGGTGTTGCTGTGTGTGTGGCGTCCGATGAGGAACTCGCCCATCATGATAGGTATGCCCAGGATGATGATACACAATATATAAATACAGATGAATGCAGCTCCGCCGTGCTGCCCCGTCTCGATGGGGAAGCGCCACACGTTGCCAAGTCCTACAGCCGAACCGGCTGCGGCCAGTATGGCTCCAAGTTTGCTTCCGAAGTTCTCGCGTGTTGTCATGTGTTTGTAAGGTTTATATGCTCTTAATACGTTTATATACTCTTAATCAGATTTATATGCAGTTGATGAATATCAATGCGATGCATATTGGTGCAAAGTAACGGATGATGAACCGATAGATGGGGTAATATGGTGCACGCAGTGTGCCGCAGTTGGTCAGTTCGTCTTTCAGCACACGCTCGTCGACCACCCAACCCACGAACAGGCATGTGAGCAGTGCTCCGAGTGGCATGATGATGTTGCACACGATGTAGTCGAACAGGGCGAAGAAGGTCATGCCGAATATCTGGATGTTGCTCCACTTGCCAAACGACAGCGCGCATGCGGCACCGAGCACGATGCACACGATGGTGCAGATGGCTGTTGCCACGGGGCGCGACATGTGGTGATTTTCGTGGAAATAGGCCACAGGCATCTCGAGCATGGATATTGACGATGTGAGGGCTGCCATGACGAGCAGCAGATAGAATGTGAGTGAGAAGAAGTATGCCAGCGTGGGCATCGATGCAAATACCTGTTGGAAGACGTTGGGCAGGGTGATGAACACGAGCGAGAAGCCTTCGTTGGGCGTGATGCCTGGCACTGAGAACACGGCTGGGAAGATGATGATGCCCGAGAGGATGGCCACCATGGTGTCGATAGTGCCCACGCTCACCGCGTCTTTCATCAGGTTGACGTCTTTGCGGAAATAGCATGCGTAGGTGCACAGGCAGCACAGGCCTACGCTGAGCGAGAAGAATGCCTGGCCCATGGCGTTGAGCACCACATGGCCGTCAACTTTCGAGAAGTCGGGCTTGAAGAGGAACGTGAGCCCGTCTTTAGCTCCTGGCAGGCTGAGCGAGCATCCCACGAGTATGAGTATGAATATGAAGAGCAGGGGCATCATGATTTTGGCTCCACGCTCGATGCCGCGATTGATGCCCAGCGCCACGATGAGTCCGTTGATGATGAGCAGTATGGTCATCCACACAAGGGGTTGAACGGGGTCGGACGAGAAGGCATTGAAGTCGCTCACAAACTGTTCGGGTGTCTTGCCGGCAAGCTGTCCGGTAGCGGTTGCGTAGGTGTAGTAGAGTGTCCATCCGGCCACAACGGCATAGTAGCTGAGGACGAGGAACCCTGCCACAGCCGGTATGAGGCCCATGAGTCGCCAGATGCGTCGGCCGCCGCTCATCATGCAGAACGACTCGCTGACGCTGCGTTGGCTGTGACGTCCCACCACAAACTCTGACACCATGATGGGTACACCCAGCAGCAACATGAATGCCACGTAGATGATGATGAACGCCGCACCGCCATGTTCGCCTGTCTCGGTTGGGAAGCGCCAGATGTTTCCGAGGCCCACGGCCGAGCCGGCAGCCGCCAGTATGGCTCCTACCTTCGAGCCGAAATTCTCTTTTGCCATAAGCGCGATATGATGTAGCATGCCACTGTAGCGATGATGGCCCCCACTCCGTCGGCCACGAAGTCCATCCATTCGCCCGAGCGGCATGTGGTGAGGTACTTCTGCACCAGCTCTATCAGGCCTCCAAGCAGCGATGGCAGCAGCCACATGAGGCAGTAGGTGGTGGTTGCGAGGCGTCGTTTGAGACCTTTCATGTCGAGCCACATGGCAAATGCCAGCCCTGCATACATGACGCAGTGGGTCCATTTGTCGATGAATGGCACATCGTCGAGCGGAGTGTGTTCATTGATGGGAATCACGCTGAGCACGATGATAGCAATGGTTACTACGGTTGTGAATTTGTAATGTCTTATTTGTCCCATGTGTTGTAAGGGTGTCGGAGCAGGTATTTGTTGTAGTATCGTGGGATACCTGTCACCTCCTGTCCGAGGAAGTCGGGGCGGATGAATGGCTCGTCGGGCGAGCTGAGTTCTATCTCTGCCATCACAAGGCCTTCGTTGTCGCCAGAGAACTCGTCGACCTCGATGGTGTGTTGTCCGCTTTTTATGAGCCAGCGGGTCTTGTCTACACGCCCGGGCATGCAGAGTTGCATCAGTTTGTGAGCATCGTCGAGGGGTATCTCGGTCTCGAATTCGTAGCGCGAGAGCCCTCCGTCGGCCGACGGTCCCTTGATGGTGAGGTATGCTTTCGTGTCGCGAATGCGTATGCGCACCGTCCGTCCAGGCTCGGTGGCAAAATATCCTTGCTCTATGTGTGTGTGGTCGAAGGCCAGATGCTTATACTCGCCTGTGACCAGAAACTTGCGTTCTATCTCGGTATGCACAATAAGATATTAATTTAAAATATATAAATAGCGGATGCTTGGGGCTGGAGACTCTAGATAGACTAGACAGACTAGACAAACTAGATAGACTAGATAGACTAGACAGACTAGACAGACTAGACAGACTAGATAGACTAGATAGACTAGACAGACTAGATAGACTAGACAGACTAGATAGACTAGACAGACTAGACAGACTAGATAGACTAGACAGACTAGATTTCTCAGTGAGCACCAAATTCCAGGAGATATGCTTTGATGAAGTCGTCGATCTTGCCGTCCATCACACCTCCCACGTCGGATGTCTGGTAGTTGGTGCGGTGATCCTTCACGCGGCGGTCGTCGAACACGTAGCTGCGTATCTGACTGCCCCATTCTATTTTCTTCTTGCCTGCCTCGATCTTGGCTTGAGCTTCCATTTTCTTCTTCAGGGCGCGGTCGTAGAGTTGTGAGCGCAGCAACCTGAGTGCGTTCTCGCGGTTCTCTTGCTGTTTGCGTGTCTCGGTGTTTTCGATGAGGATTTCTTCCTCCTCGCCCGTGTCGGGGTCCACGTATTGATAGCGCAGGCGCACACCGGTTTCCACCTTGTTCACGTTTTGTCCGCCTGCTCCGCTCGAGCGGAAGAGGTCCCACGATATCTTGCTCTTATCGATTACCACCTCAATCGAGTCGTCGACCAACGGTGTGACAAACACGCTGGCGAAGCTGGTCATGCGTTTGCCTTGTGCGTTGTAGGGCGAAACGCGCACCAGTCGGTGCACTCCGTTCTCGCTCTTCAGGTATCCGTAGGCGCTGTCGCCCTCGATTTCCATCGTTACGGTCTTGATGCCTGCCTCGTCGCCGTCCTGGAAGTTGCTGATGCGCACCTTGTATTTATGTGCTTCGGCCCATCGCTGATACATGCGCATGAGCATCTGTGCCCAGTCTTGCGCCTCGGTGCCACCTGCGCCCGAGTTGATTTTCAGCACAGCATCCATGCCGTCAGCCTCTTCGCGCAGCATGTTGCGAAGCTCCAGGTCTTCAATCAGCGTCAGTGCGTGGGCATACGCTTCGTCCACTTCCTGCTCGGTGGCCATCTCTTCTTTATAGAAGTCGAAAGTCAGTGCGGCCTACTCGGTAGCGTCGTTCACTGCCTTGTATCCCACAATCCATTTCTCTATGTCCTTCACCTTCTTCATCTGCGCCTCGGCTTCCTTGGCGTTATCCCAAAATCCAGGTGCCTGAGTGCGCAGTTGCTCCTCCTCCAGTTCTATCTTCTTGGCGTCGATTTGGAGGTATCGCTTCAGGGCCTCGACCCTGTCCTTGATGTCTTTCAGTTGTTCGGCTGTTATCATATTTCTGTTGCGTGTATGCAATTAAAGCATCTGCAAAGATACGAAATATTTCATAAAGCATTGTTCATAATACGTAATAAATTGCTCCACAAGCCCTAAATTAGGGCCGACAAGCCGATTATGACCACAGCAAAACACAGCGAGCGACACCCACACGTCCGCTCTCTGCCCACTCTTCTTCATGCAGAAATCACATACACCGATATCGGAATCACCTTGCACAGATATCGAACTTTACCTGCACAGATACGAGAAAACATCTGCGAGCATATCTGAAAACTTTAATTTTCGACACAAATTATTAAATTCTCGACGTAAATTATTAAATTTTCCACCGAAAATTATTAAATTCTCGACGTAAATTTAAGTTTTCAGATATCTGCGCGGCAAAACGTCCGTGCAAGCACAAGGTTTTTACTGCACGTGTTCAGATGTTTTTCAGTACCTACACCTTAAGGTGAGTTCTGTAAATTCATAGAACACACCTTAATTTATTTTTAATTGAGAATTGGCATTTGACAATAATTTCGTACCTTTGCAGCCGATTCCTGCTGCACAGATACGATTCATCTCGTCATTCAACACAACAAGAGCCATGACAACATCAGCCATCAACCTGCTCAGCCAGCTCATCCAGACACCTTCGTTCAGTCGCGAAGAGACAGCGGCTGCCGACATCGTAGAGCAATTCATAGCATCGCACCACCACACACCCCACCGCCACGGCAACAATGTGTGGGCTCTTTCGCCACACTGGCACGATGACCGTCCCACCATACTGCTCGATGCACATATCGACACCGTGCGTCCCACATCGGGATGGACGCGCCATCCGTTCACGCCATCCATCGAGGGCGACCGCCTCTACGGCCTCGGAGCTAACGACGACGGGGGAAGCCTCGTGAGCCTGCTCCACGTGTTCCTCAACCTCACGGCACAAGACGACATCAACACACAGGCCTACAACCTCATATTCCTTGCATCGTCAGAAGAAGAAGTATCGGGCAAAGGGGGCATAGAGAGCGTGTTGCCACTGCTGCCCCACACAAACTTCGCCATCGTGGGCGAACCCACCGGCATGCAACCCGCTGTGGCCGAAAAAGGACTCATGGTAGTCGACGTGACCACCACCGGCAAGAGCGGACACGCAGCAAGAGACGAAGGAGAGAACGCCATATATAAAGCGATAGACGACATCTGCTGGATACGCCAACACCAGTTCAGCCGTATATCGCCACTGCTCGGCCCAGTGAAAATGACCGTCACCATCATCAATGCAGGCACAGCCCACAACGTGATACCTGCCCAGTGCAGCTACACCATCGACATACGCAGCAACGAACTCTATACCAACCAGGAAATCCTCGACGAGATAAGCCGCCACCTGCAAGGACACCCCACCCCACGCTCAATGCGACTCAGCTCATCGGCCACCGGCACCGAACACCCCATACTGCTCCGCACACAGCAACTCGGCCTCAAACCATTCGGCTCGCCAACACTATCCAACCAGGCACTAATACCATTCCCTTCAATAAAGATAGGCCCGGGACAGTCGGCACGCTCACACACCGCCGACGAGTTCATACTCATAAGCGAAATAAAACAAGCAATCGAGCTCTACACAAAAATGCTACAATAAACCACAATGCACACACCACTCGAATGAATTACAATAGCGGCGGTGCTCGTATCGTGCAGTTGAGCTACAACAATCTTGCAAACTCTTTTGCGATATACTCACTAAACTCATATATTCTAACGAAAATGACAAACAAAATTCTGCGCCTTATGGCGCTTGCAGCATTCGTCTGCACCATGACCGTAGCCTACGCCCAAGGCGACTACGACAAGTATGACAAGGACAACGAGACCTATGGTACCACGCCGTTCATCAACCTGAGCGACATGCCCCGACTCTACGACTGCATACCGGCACACCCGGCATTCGAGAGCCCCGAATTTTCATACGACATGCTACGCTACCTCTGGGGCAAGCAGCAGCGCATGGACGAGGAGCGCCTCAGCGTGGCCATCGCCGATGCCGAGTGGGACGACCTGGAGAAGGTGTATGCCAACTGGAAGGAAGCCTTCGGACTGGAGGTCACCCGTGAAGGTACGCCCAATATCTATGCCTTGCTAAACAAGAGCCTGCGCACCACCGACCCCACACGTCGCGACGTGAAGGCACAGTACTTCCGCATCCGTCCATTCCGCTACTTCGGCGAGCAGACGGCATCGGGCGAGGACGAGGAACTCTACAACGAGGGCAGCTATCCATCGGGCCACTGCCTGCGCGGATGGACCATCACACTGCTGATGATTCAGATAGCCCCCGAGCGAGCTGCTGAAATCTACAAGCGCGGCATGGACTTCGGACAGAGCCGCGTCATCGTGGGTGCCCATTGGCAAACCGATGTCGACAACAGCCGCATGGCAGCCAGTCTGCTGTTCAGCGTACTGCAAGACAATGAGGACTTCCAGAACATGATGAAGCTGGCCCGTCAGGAGTATGCCGAGAAGACGGCAGGCACCGTAGCTGTTGATGCCCCCGCTGCACAGGCCCGGGAGACCAACGCACGCATTTACCGCATCGACGGCACACCGGCCACGGAGCAGACAAGCGGCATCGTCATCGGTGACGGCAAAAAAGCTTTCAGGAGGTAAACAGATTCCAAACAAAGGTATCACCCATGAATTTATACTAATGACAAAAATTTAACGGACAATAATATACTAAATAAAACCTCCCCAAGTCAATGCCTGGGGAGGTTTGATTTTATATGTTTCGGCAGCCTTTCGATTGCAAATATACGCATTTCTATGTGTATAGCAATCCATTTATTGTTTTATTTACTTTTAAAAGCGGATTATATTAACCATTTACGTATATTACACTGAATTAAGGACACTCTATTATTTCTCCGAAATCTTTCCAATTGTGCTATCTTCCGAATTAATATAAATTTGATACAAACTATCATTTGCATACTGAACATCCTGAAAATAAAACTCTGGATTAACAGCCCATTTGTCACAATAGCTATCCATAATGGAAGTAAAGACAGGGAGGCTTTGTTCGGAAACATTCTTATAGCCGAAACTATAGACCGTATCGTATATCCTGTATGATATTTCTTTCCAATGACAGTTGTTGCCGTCTATTCCTTCCAGAACAATTGTATCACAATTCGCTAAAAAAAACTTATAATAACCATACATCCGCCTTTTTATGTCACGTGGAGATGCTGTCGCCATTATATTATCATAATTAGGATGCAGTCCTTCTTTCTCTGACACATAAAACATAGAACTGTCAGGATATATAAACAAATGTGTATCTGTGCCTCCCTCACCAGCTGTAATGATCTTTTTTTTATAATTATTGGGCAGTCTTACTTCCCACCTATACAGCGCATCTATTGAGGAATCAGATATACCCCGTTCTATTCTATAGGATGAACATGCTGATAACAATAGCACGGATGTGAATATAATGAAAAATCTGTTTGTAATCATTGGTCTTAACGTATTGGAATAATTGTTTTTCGATTCTTGTCTAATAAAAATGGTTCAAATGGTTGCTTTGTTCCTAAATCGTCAATAATGGTTCGATAATATGTACGAAGTGGTAAATTCAATTGTTCCCTAAGTATATTTTCATTATATAGAGCATTCCACTCGTTAATGGAAATACTGATAATAAAATTTTTCTTAAAGCCTCCATTTACATCCAGATTCATGCCATTGTTTCATGTTATAATATGTATTGATGTAGTATAAAACAGACATTAATGATATTGACTAATTATAAACTCTATTCATTCCGATTTTTCCTCGTTATTTCTTCCCATTCAGATCCAACTGGTGATATACAGAACTGAATAAAATCAATTCTGGAATCCAAATCAATAAGTGAATCCAGATATTGGATAAATCTATGACCTGGCATAGTATCCTTCACCTGTATTATATTGTTGCTTAAGTCCATTAGCCCCTCTTTCTTATTATAATGCAAAACTATAAATATGCTTGAAGAATCCCTTTTATTCAATGTTATAATAGAATCCTCGATAAGTGGAAATGATAACCTAAGAATATTTGTTGTAGGCTGTATGGCTTTTAACAAGGAATCTGGCAATTCAATTGCAATGGTATCTATACTACAAAACTTAACAGAGACATAATTGCGAACCATTTCTCTCTCGCTAACCTTTATAGTTGAGTCATACCAAGACCATCGACCTTCGATGAAATGATTAAACATAGTTTCAAAGTTACGTGCAGATATAACCCTATTAGTGCAATAATCAATAACTGATATAGAATCTTCATTACGTAATATTTTGAATGTTTCAGGGCAATTTATAAAAGCATGTACCCAGCTAAGGAAACTATTTATTTTACCGTCTGGTGTAAGACTCAAAGAATCAATAGTTTGCTTATATTCGGCAAATGTTAGATTATCATAACGAGTATGATAAGACACACTATTAATAAAGTTAAAATCGTTTATACTGTCTTTTTTATAAAACATATAGGTATAGTCATTGGCATCTCGAGGAAATCGAAGATGAGAAAGATAAAATTTATCTATAACATCCTTAAAATTATCTGATCCAGCCATATAGCTAACAATATCATTTACTTGATATTTCTTATTATGTATTGAAATACAAGAATAACAAAACAACAATGTGTAAAATAAGCAGATTAAATTCTTCATTTCTCATTCTTATAATGGTTAACTAATTTCCGATAAAACGATTCGTTTTTTTCAGCTATTTCATCGGGCTTAAAAACTCCTATAATCAGGTCGGCATTAGAATCATTTCGAAAATTAAACCCCATACCTATATAATCTATGCCAAAAAGCCCTGTAAGTGATATATATCTTATTACGTCCACACCGTGGATTATGGACATCTCAGGTTTATTCACAACATGTAACATTGTCAACTGACTTGACCCTCCATAATGTAAGAAATGAGCATTATAATCATGTAACTTTGTACTTTTACCAGAAAATGAATATGTTCGACTAATATTTTCTGTTGGAGCCGTGTTTGTTTCACCACCTCCACTGGCATTTTTGTCTATAGAAGACTCATATTTTGCATAATTAATAATCGCGTCGTCTATAAATCTTACACCTTTGAAATCCTTATCACTAAGATTATATATCTGCCCAAACAGGCTATAGTATATATTCGTCTTTTTATCAGTATATGTATGTCCCACATTTGTCCACTTGTTCCCTTCCTTGTCTATATAATTCTCATCTGTAACGCCATACCATTTGTAAGTTCCATTGAAAGAATACCAGTCTCTTCCATCCGGGTCTACCGCATTCACGGGATCTCCTCCGCAATAGCTGTACGGTGTCATGTGGTAGTACTTCTCAGCCAACGGGTCAACCGAGGTGAACCGGCCGATGGCTGGGTCATAATTCCTTGCTCCAAAGTCATATTGGTTCAGGCCATGCATGGGGTCATACTCCTTGTCGGTGTACTTATACTGCTGGTACTCCTGCCCGCTGCTCAGGGCTGTGTTGCCGCCAAGAGCATAGTAGATGTTGTGCTGGTTAATTGTGCCGATACTGTTAACTACCATGCGATTGCTGCCAAGATGGTCTTTGATATATACTTTTGTTTTCATAAGCCATACAAATTTTGTTTTGTCAGCTTTTCGATTGCAAATATACACATTTCTGTGTGTATAGCAATCAGCTTATCCTGTTTTTATTTTAAAAGCGGATTTTCCCCGATGAAACCGACAGATTTGATAAGCTGCTTGTACGTTGTCGTCGCGAGTCATGGCGGGGAAGAATCCGCATGGTCTTCATTGTTTCATTCATCCCTTCAATTATTTAATTCTCCCCTTTGCTCCTGCTCTTATCTTGTCCACCTATATTTATCCACGCCTCTTTCACTTCATCAGCACCTTTCTTCCGTCCACAATGATGATACCCTTTTGCAGGTTGACGATGCGCTGGCCTTGCAGGTTATATGTTGATACGTCATCTGACATGTTCCTGTGTGTCATCTCAATTGTTGCAGGCATAGTATATGTACCATCAGCCACACTTTCAGGTGTGATGTCGGGATAGAATGGCATAGTGTGGAATCGAGCAGAGCCTTCATACTCCTCTTCTGTCTCCAATCCATCGCGTGGTGCAATATAAACAACTTTCCCATTTTGAATGAAGCAGTTCAAATGTGAATAGTAATAATAAGAATGATTCCAGTCATCCCATATGGTTCTTTCTTGACTAAAGCTGAAAATCCAAAATAGATGGTGCATCCCATTTATGCAACCTATTCCATCAATTATTTCAATTGCATTATATCCTGGTTCATATCTCCAATACTTATTATCTGGCGAACAGATGTAAACCGTTATCAAATCTCTGGTTGTACCATCGGCGAGTTGAACAGGCGTTCTTGACAACACGTCGTTACTACTCTTTGCCCCAGAATAATCCCCTTTTTGATAATTCCATGCTATACGTGTTATTGTTTGTCCCGGTTGCCAGCTATAATCATATTGGAAAAGGGGATCGGTGCTTCCATCGTCTTTACAAATTGCATACATCTGTCCCATCCATGTAGCAGCATATACTTTTGTACCATCAACCCTCACTCTGCCCATTATAAAAGGATTCTCTTCTACAAATCCATATTTCTGCAAATTTATAAATCCAGAAGTTGTCAGATTTCCCATAGAGTCAGTAACCTCACACCATAGCGTTTTATATTTGAAACCATCATCTGGGTATGTTTTTTCTTCCTCATCATCACGGATATAATATCTGAAGAAGCGGAAGCCTCTAAATGTTCGACCCAACAGTGGACTTTGACTATTTGTATAGAATATCCATTCAGGATTACCTTCCAGCATGGAGAATTGATTCTGCTGGCCGAATACTGGTGACCATGTCAGTACCAGCGTAATGCATATCATTACAGTAAATACTTTGTTTGTGTGCATAATCGATATTTTAATATGTTGTTTCCAATGCTTTGATAGTCATAGTTGCTCCGACTGGGCATGTGAAGTCATCTGTGATAGTAAGAGAATTCCCTACTTCAAAAGTTACGTTGCTTCCCGCCACTAATGCGCTGATGCTTATCAAAGACTGTTCACGATACCCATGAAGAGGATGGTGCCTGTGGTGCGCTCCTCGATGGTGAAGAAGAACGGACGGTTTACGACGAAAGGAATAAGTTTTGGCTTATAATCGCCCTCACCAGTATCAGTTGCCCATATAATATGTGTTACGGCCGCAGCTTCCGAGCCATACTGGTCGACCTTGAGGCTCACGTCCTGAATTATACTGGAGATTCCAATCTTTGAAGGGGAGATAAGGCTGAAGTCTGCCTTGTCTTGGCCAAACATCGCTTGCAATCCCATGCGGTATAATATCTGTCTCAAGTCGAGACACATATCCATACGGAATTTAGGCATACTGAGCCCGACGTACTCATCGGCAAGGGAGAGTTTCGACGCATTCCATTCTTCCGTGCTCAGGCTTTCGACAAATGAAGCGATGCTGCTTTCACGGTCGTGAGGAAGTGCAATATACATCATGTATGACTCGCTGCCAGAATTGCCATACGGCAGTCCTACCATGTCAAATCCTTCCCTGGATACATATTGGATTGTGTCATTGCGGAACATCATATCAACTGTCGAAGCTGTTCCGCCGGCCTGGTAGAACTGCCCTTTTACCACATTGTCGCCGAAGTCGACGGTCCACGGAGCCTTGAAATATATTGCGTTGGCCATCATCAGGATTGTACCCATGAGCGAGCCATCATCAACAATTTTTTTTATCATACCGTGTGTCTTCTCACTGCTCCATGCGTTGATGGTCTGACCGGCCGTAGGGTCACCGAAGTCGATTCCATGGATTTCGGCATCGAAGAAGTTGGCCAGGTTCCATTCGAAACTCCTGTAGACAGGGAACTGATACTGTGCCCACATCGCGTTTGCCTGCTGGAAACACACGCTGGTGTCTTCATTGCATATAACATCTGCTGTTTTAAGGCAGTAAGAGTCGAGAACGCCTATTGCCGACAAATCGATGCCCAGAGCTTCACAGATTTCTGCTTTGGTGACATCCCCGGCTCCGTTGGCCAACATAGAAAGCAGGATGGATGCACTGTATGGCGATACACATAATGCTGGAGCGTTCGCATTCTCCGTCATTGTCTCCCTAAAGTAGTTGAAAGCAAAATGCACAAAT
Source organism: Bacteroidaceae bacterium (assembly GCA_017480685.1). Lineage (GTDB taxonomy): Bacteria > Bacteroidota > Bacteroidia > Bacteroidales > Bacteroidaceae > Colivivens. The sequence goes on along the minus strand of JAFUSD010000184.1, from coordinate 2,375 downwards.
CCATCGCCAACTGCCATTTCATCGACAGTAAACGGTGATGCGTATGCCGATGCATCGAATGCTCCGGTGCCGTCCTCAATAAATGTCAGTTCCTTCAAAGCAGAGCCAGGCATTACATCCGATACAGAATCCGAACTTTCTTCCGCATCAGGTATAGGAATCGGTAGATTGTTCTCATCGTCGCTGCTGCATGCACACAACATGCAGAATCCGACAAGCATAATAAATAATACTTTGGGTTTCATTGTCCTAATAATTTATAAATTCTCAATTCAAGTATATTTTATGTTATAATCTCACATTTTGGTTATGGTCTTTGTTTGAATACTGTTGCAAATATACTATGATTATTTTATATTAGCAAATTATTTGATTATTTTTTGAATAATGACCAAATGATATGGTTAAATTTCTGTTATGATGATTGTATTTAAGTTACTTCTATAAATCGGCGGGAAAACCCCGATGAAATGGCAGGCTTCCCGCCACTAATGCGCTGATGCTTATCAAAGACTGTTCACGATACCCATGAAGAGGATGGTGCCAGTGGTACGCTCCTCGATGGTGAAGAAGAACGGACGGTCGACGTGGAAGGGGATATACGCCGGTTCTTCACCGTTAGATATAAGATTCATCACAAATGTGACGGCAGCTGCCTCCGCGCCTTTTTCGTCTATATTGATATGTGCATTCTGCTTTATTAGAGATACGAACAACTTCTCGGGTGAAAGGTTGGAGAAGTCGGCTTGTTTGATGCTGAAGATGTCGTGCACCCCCATATCATATAACTTTTCGCGTAGGTCTAACTCATTATATACCGAGAATCTTGGCATTGTCAGGTCTACCAATCTTGGCTGTGCAGATGTCACCACTTTTTCCCACGTACTATATTCGAGTGTCTCGATTATCTTGTCAGGCGACATGTTCTCGTGCGGCAGAGCGATGTTCATGTAGTAGGGCTGTGTGCCATCCTCGTTGCCGAATGACAGTGATACTACGTCGAACGTCTCGGCTGTAGCCAGCGGAAGCCCGAATTTCTGATGCATCATTGGCACCGTCTGATTCTTGCCTGCCGAGGCATGGAACACTCCGTCGGCTGTTTCCTCTTCCCTGAACCCGTTGGTCCATGAGCCCTTGAAGTAAAGTGCATTGGCCATAAGCATACTTCCATTCATGGGACCATCGTCCACTATATGGTCGATGAGTCCGTCTGTTTTGTCGCTGCACCATCCGTTTATGGTGGCTCCTGCAAGCTTGTCGTGGAAATCGATGCCGAAGACATCGCTGTCGTAGAAAAGCTTGTTCTTTTCGATGAAGCTACTGTACACAGGCAACTCATAATGCATCCATACCGAGTTGGCAGAATTAAGCCGTACCGACTTGTCAAGTCTGGCAAGCCTATTCGCTGTCTTCTTGATATAAGCATTCGTCTGTTCCAGGTCGGTTGGCTGAATTCCCAACAGCGAGCATAGTTCTTCCTGTGAGTGTCCGGCCGTTCCGCCAGTCAGAGCCGACAGCAGTATGCCGGCACTCAGCGGAGATAGAATAGTGTTTTCAGCGTTGTCGCGTTCTGCTATAAGTTCCTGTGTGAAACGGAAAGCAAAATCCTGCATGGATGCACCGGCTTTTGTCTCATCTTGTGTCAGGGGGAGGTTGAAGTCTGCCTCGCCGTATTCGATAGATGAATCATCTATTACCGTAAGTGAACGGATAGCTGTAGGCTGAGGGTCGGTAACTTGGTTATTACCATGTTCCGGTTCATCGTCGCTGCTGCATGCACAAAACATGCAGAACCCGACAAACAAAATAAATAATACTTTCTTGTTCATAATGTTTCTGTTTTTATAAGTTATCAAAAAGTTTCATTTATCGTGGCAAAGTTACGAATAATTATTGTACAGCGGTACAGAAAAGTTGTTTTTACAAATGAGGTGCAATAAATTCTACTTCATACTTGAAATTATATAAATTGCTTACGGGCGAATATGGATTGCTGTCCAGACTGTTCTGATTTGAATGTAGAGGCGAAGTCTACAACTTCGTCATCGTTTGTACATGCTGCAAGCGAAATGCAGAGTACGAAGAAAAAGTGTTGTAGTTTCATAATCATGTTTTTTGATTAGTATTAATTGTTTTTCCCGATGAAATCGGGCTTTTTTTACTTTCTTTAATTGAGCGAATCGTTCTTTGAAATCGGCGGGAAAACCCCGATGAAACCGACAGATTTGATAAGCTGCTTGTACGTTGTCGTCGTGAGACAAAGGGGAAGAATCCGCATAGTATGTGCTACATGATGTGCACCTTCTGGCTTTCGATTTTTCGGCCAGCCACTTCAAGCGAGAGCACATACACTCCGTGTGGCAGGGTGGAGAGGT
>JAFUSD010000183.1 GCA_017480685.1 Bacteroidaceae bacterium | reverse complement strand
CATCGTGACCGCACGTACGGCGCAAATCGAGAAACTGAAGACTGGAAAACTGAGCCATGAAGAGGCAGCACTGGCTCTGAAGATGGTGATACACTTCGTGGGCGACCTTCATCAGCCGATGCACTTGGGACATAAGAGCGACTTGGGTGGCAACACATTGAAGATAAAGTTCTTTGGGACAGAGAGCAACCTCCTCACCGTATGGGATACCGACCTTGTGGAAGCAGCTCATAAGTGGAGCTATACGGAATGGATGGAACAAATCGACCGCGCCGACAAAAGGGGACAACGACGCATGACAAACGGCACTATCGACGACTGGGCGCGCGAAACCCATAACCTGGCAACCGAAGTATATGCCATGACGCCTGCCGGCACCGACATCTCTTACGATTATGTGGCCAATGCGGCACCCATCATCGAGCAACAATTGCTGAAAGCCGGCTTACGACTGGCACGCATACTGAACGAAATATATTAGTGATGAATGGTGAGTGTTGATAGTTGAGTGTTGAGTGATGAGTGTTGATAGTTGAGTGATGAATGTTGATAGTTGAGTGTTGAGTGTTGAATGATGAATGATGATTAAGCCATCCAGATGGGTCGCATCCGCTATTCATTATTCATTATTAATTATTCATTATTAAGTATTCATTACTAAGTATTCAGCATATTTTCCTACGTCGGTGAGTTGGAGGTCGGGCATGAAGCATGCGTTGATTGCTTCGCTGCCGCACACCGAGAGGTAGAAATCGATGACTGAGAAGCGCTGCGGCCACTCTTGCATCAAGTTCACGATGCGTGGCGACACGACATGTATGCCCGAGAAAGCATAGCGCCGGCATGCACTGATGTCGATATCTGCCCCTTGCGGACGCACTTCGCCAGTCGAGATGTTGGTCCATGCACACAGGCGATGGTCTTGATTGAACAGCAGATATCGTGATGTCTGTCGCTCACTAACCACGAGTGTTGCCAGCGATTGTGGCTGACTCAGATGGAGTTCGTACACTTGTGCTAAATCGAGATTCGATATGATATCGACATTGTGAATGAGTACTGGCAGGGATTGGTCAGCAAACAGGGGCACTGCTTGCTTGATGGCTCCACCGGTGTCGAGCAGTTGGAGTCGTTCGTCGCTGAAGCGGACAGGCAATCCGAAGTTGTCGTGAGCCTCCATGAAGTCGATGATTTGCTCACCGAAATGATGTATATTGATTACGATATGGGGGTCGGGACACTGAGTTTTTATTTTCTCAATCAGCAGTTGCAGCAATGGCTTGCCTCCCACCGGCACCAGTGCTTTGGGCATCGTGTCGGTGAGCGGTCGCATGCGTGTTCCCAATCCGGCTGCAAGTATCAGTATATTCATAACTATTCCATCACTTGTAACTATTCCATCACTTGTAACTATTCCATCACTTGTAACTATTCCATCACTTGTGTTATTCCCTGTTCGCGATGTGTGAGTATTACTTTCACGCCGAATTTCTCGTGCAGGTGTTGCGCCATGCGCTGAGCGCAGTAGACACTGCGGTGCTGACCTCCGGTACATCCGAATGACACCATAAGGCTCGTAAAGTCGCGCTCGATGAATCGCTGTGCGTGGAAGTCCACGACCGGGTATATGTGTTCGAGGAAGCTGAGAATCTCTCCATCTTTCTCGAGGAAGTCGATGACTGGTTTGTCGAGTCCTGTCATGTATTTGTATTCGATGTGGCGTCCGGGGTTGTTTGTGCCTCGGCAGTCGAACACATATCCTCCGCCGTTTCCGCTCTCGTCCTGCGGCACTCCGTTCTTATATGCAAAGCTGAAAACCTTGACCACAAGGCTTGGCTTCGATGAAGTCGTGGGGTCGAACTTGCGGCGTCGCTGGTCGTCGATGAGCAGTTCTGCCACAGTCTTCAGGTAAGGATAGTCGTTGATTACTCCGCTCTTCACCAGCCATTCGAGGTTGCTGATAGCTGGTGGTATGCTCTCCACGAAGTGTTGCTTCTTTTCCCAGAGTCCACGGAATCCGTATGCTCCGAGCACTTGCATGGTGCGGAAGAGGACGAAGAGTCGCAGGTGTCGCACAAATTCCTCACGGCTGATGGTTCGGTATTGCTTGAGCGAGTCGAGGTATACGTCGATGAGTTCGCTCTTCAACTCGTCGGGGTAATGGGCTGATGCCTGCCATAGGAACGATGCCACATCGTAGTAGACGGGTCCGCGCCGACCGCCCTGGAAGTCGATATATCGAGGTCCGTCGGGGGTTATCATCACATTCCTTGACTGTAAGTCGCGATACATGAACTTATTGATATTCTCGGCAAGCAGCTCGACAGTGAGTCGTTGAAAGTCTTCTTGCAGCTGCACTTCGTTGAACTCGATACCACGTAGCTTCACGAAGCAGTATTTGAAGTAGTTGAGGTCGAACATGATGCTCATGGCATCCATCGACGATACTGGGTAGCACTGCTGGAACACGTATCCGCTTGCACCTCGATACTGGAAGTGTGGCAGGTCGGCCATCACTCGTCGCAGCATCTCGCGTGCCTGCTGGTTGTATTGTCCTGCCTCATCGCGGTTGGCGCGTATGTAGTCTTGCAGTGTGGTCGTTCCGAGATTTTCCTGCAGATAGCATGTGTGGTCGTCGCTGATGGCATATACCCTTGGTACCGGCAGGTGTTTCTCGGCAAAGAGGCGTGCCAGCTTGTAGAATGCGAGGTTTTCGTCGGGCGAACGACTCACAACCCCGTACAGGCTGCTACCGTCGGCACCGGTCATGATGAAGTATTTGCGGCTGCTGCCTCCACCCCCGAACAGGTGGTCGACACTCACGGGTGGATTGCCTTTCACTTGTTGGTATAGCTGAATCAGTCTTTCCTTTTCCATATCGTCTTTACTTTTGAATAGATTACACATATATTAAATATAGAAGCGAGCACGAGCAGTGCCACTCCTACGACCACCGAGATGGTCACGGGCGGTGTATCGAAGTCGGGGAAGAACGTGCTGAAGAGTTCCAGATACTTCGCTCTGACCACGACGAGCAGGATGAATGCCACGATGAGCACTGCGGTGT
>JAFUSD010000182.1 GCA_017480685.1 Bacteroidaceae bacterium | reverse complement strand
TCAAGACATTCGACCGCATGCACGGACGTCCCTAAGGAGCCGACCACGACCGCATCACATACGACACCGACCGTCTCGGACACGATGCACGATATGCTATCGACTCCACCAAACTGCAACGCGAGCTGGGATGGGAACCATCGCTACAGTTCGAAGAAGGCATAGAGCGCACCGTACGCTGGTATCTCGACAACCAGGAATGGATGGACAACATCACCAGCGGCGACTACGAGAAGTACTACGAAAGCATGTACAACGGCCGATAGCCCACACATCTGTTCTATTTTACAACCCACTGATAAAAAAAACGCTTCTATACCAACGTACAGAAGCGTTTTATCATTTACTTTGTGACTATGTGTCATGCTCACTTCCTCTTGAATTTGAACCCTGTTTTCATGCCGTTGAACGAGCCGGCAAGCTGTGACAGTCCTGTCACTGTGGGGTTGCCCGATGCAGCTCCGATGGTCTGTGCAAGTGTCAGCAGTTTTGATGAATCGAGTGTGAGCGACATCTGCGAGGCTCCTACCGTAGCATAAATCGTGCCAAATGACAGGCCGAGATTCTGCCCTGTCACTTTCAGTGTATGCGACTTGGCATCATATGCGTAGTTGGCTGTCTGGTTCTGTCCGCCTATATTTACAAGGCATGTCTTGTCTTCGTTGAAGGTGATGGTCATCTTGCCCCCAGTTATTCCAATGCGCTCGTAGTATGGTTTCAGTTTGCTAACCACTTCTTTGGCTGCTACGGCACCTCCGGCTTGTGCCAGCAGGTTCTCGCTTTGGAATTCCACCGATGGTTCATCATAAGTCCATGTGCCTACTATTGATGCCGATTGGTTGCCCGCTGTAAGCACACCAATCACTCCTGTAAGCACATCGGTTGCTGTGTTTCCTGTTCCGCCACCAAGGATGGCTCCAAGAATGCCCGCTCCGGCCGAGATTACATCCGCCTGGCCATTGCCTGTGGTGGCCGACTGAGTACTGCCAAGACCACATCCTGTCAATGATGCAGCCATAATCAAGAGGGCTGCACAAATTTTTGTCTGTTTCATAGTATGTATATATTAAATAATGTGTAGAAATGCCTCTGAGCATTTAATCATTGTTAAAACACGCTGCAAAGTTACAAAATAATTGATAATATATGGCCACCAATTCGTTTTTTATTCGTAAATTTGCACCTCGAAACACTTTTGAGCACTAATTCAGACACTGGAAATGATTAAATTCTTATCAATAGGAAGCGGAAGCAGCGGCAATTGTTACTACCTCGAAAACGATGAGGCAGCCATACTCATCGATACAGGAGTCGGTATCCGCCGGCTGAAACGTTCCATGAAAGAATATGGCATAAGCCCGTCAAAGCTCAAAGGTATTCTCATAACCCACGACCATGCCGACCATGTGAAGGCAGCGGGACACGTAAGCCATGAGTATGCGTTGCCTGTATATGCCACACAACTTGTACATCAAGGCATCTGCCGCAATTATCATTCTCCCAAAATAATAGAATCTGACAAGATCGTCTTTATAGAAAAAGACCTTCCGTTCACCCTTGCCGGATTTCAAATCACTGCATTCACCCTACCCCACGACTCGAGCGAAAACGTGGGATACTGCATCGAGTATGGCGGTCAGACGTTCACCATCATGACCGATGTGGGTGCGGTGACACAAAACGTGCTCGACTACATAAGCCGGAGCAACTACCTCGTCATCGAAGCCAACTACGACGAAGAGATGCTGCGTGGCGGAAAATACCCCAAAGTGTTGCAAGACCGCATCATGAGCGGCACCGGACACCTGAGCAACCATCAGGCAGCACAAGCCTTGTCAGACACGTTCCATCCCGACCTACGTCATGTGTGGCTCTGCCATCTGAGCGAAGAAAACAACCACCCCGAGCTCGCACGCAAGACGGTGGAATTCCATCTGCGCTCATTCGGCATCATTGCCGGCAAAGACTTCCAACTCGACGTACTCCGACGCTTGATTCCTACCGGCCCTTGGGTCATAGACGATTCCACGTCGCTCTTCGACGAACCTCCCCTAACCCCTCCCAAGGAGGGGAATTCCATCCGGATGGAAATAACCAAATAATTAAATAGTACATAAATCGTAAATCATAAATCGTAAATCGTAAATCGTCAAATCGTAAATAATGTAGTTAAATC
>JAFUSD010000181.1 GCA_017480685.1 Bacteroidaceae bacterium | reverse complement strand
AGGGGAGTTAAAGGGACGATACCTACCAGTAGTATCATTCGTCCTTTTAACTTCCTGAGCGAACAAAGCGAGCGATAACTTCTCTTCCATTCCTTTCTATTCCTTGAAACTGAAGCAAGTGGAACTTGCGAAAGTTGAATAAACATATAAGCATATTTCACGTATAAAACAGTTGCAATCGCTGGCAAAATCATCACATTTTGTCGGCGATTGACGTTTTATGTCGTTATTTTGTCGTAACTTTGCAGCCAAAACCAGTAAACTATGAAACTACGTAACACTTTTCTGATTACCATCATCGCAGCATTCGGCATCATGGCTTTTGCCGACAACATCATAGTGCTCACACTCACCAACGGCAACACTGTAGAGGAAAACATCGACCCCGACACCGACTCGCTCACCTTCAACGATGCCGCCGATTCAGTATTCTTCCCAAGCGGCAACCGATATGCAGTGGCCGACATAGAGTACATCGAGTTCAAAGACTTCAACCAGACCACCGACTCCATCATCTACATCACATGGAACGGCACCGACGCGCCCACCATACGTTCGTCGGCACCCGATGTGTCGTTCACCGTCGAGGGTCAGGACGTGCTGGCCGAATATGACGGAAGCGGCACCGAATACATCTACGTGCTCGACGGCGAAAGCGCGAGCGGCAGCTTCATCCTCGTATCGAACTATAAGAGCACCATACGCCTCAACGGCCTCAACCTGCAATCCACCCTCGAGGAAGCGCTCAACATAAAGTGCGGCAAGCGTGTCAACCTCGAACTGATGGACGGAACCACCAACACCCTGGCTGATGCCACGACCGACAACGGGCAGAAAGCTGCCATATATTGCAAAGGACACCTCGAGGTGACAGGCGGCGGAACACTCAACATCACCGGCAACGTGAAACATGGAATATCGACCAAGGAATACCTCCAGATAAAGAAACGGACAGGCACCATCAACATCCTCTCGGCTGTGAACGACGGCATACACGCAGGTCAGTACTTCAAGATGAACGGCGGAACCCTCAGCATCAAGGGCGTGGGCGGCGATGGTATTCAAGCCGAGATAACCGACGACAGCACCGACGAGCAGAACGGACAACTCATCATCAACGGCGGAACCCTCGACATCACAACAACTGCCGACGATGCAGCGGCACTCAAGAGCGACTCGCTGCTCACCATCACCGACGGCAACATCACCCTCAGCTGCTCGGGCAACGGAAGCAAAGGCATAAAGTCGAAAACCACGGTCGACATCAGCGGCGGCGAACTCAACATCACCCAAAGCGGAGGCCTGTATGAAGACACGACGACCGACGACGACACCTCGACCGACGCGACCAAGAGCTACAAAGTCTTCGTCTCAATTCCGGGTTCTAACAGCCAAGGCGGATGGGGCGGAGGCGGCAGCTCGGCATGGAGCACCGTCTACCTCTACAAGAGCGACGGCACACTCGTCACTACCCTATCCAACAGTGTGAGCATCACGAGCGGATACACAACCACCAAGTTCTTCTACTACGACTTCGGAGCCGCAACGTCCGACACCTACTACTTCAAGAGCGACAACTACACATCGCGCGGAATGGGAGGCACGACATACGCAATACAGAGTGCCACATTCACCGGCCCCACCAGCGGCAGCGACATCTACTATAGCATCACCAGCAGCTATCAGACCAGCGGCACCACCCGCACCTACAGCATCAACAACGTGACCAGCACCTACAGCGGCGGCGGAACCTCGACCACCGAGGGCGACCTCTCGTCGGCACACAGCATCAAGGGCGACGAGGGTGTAAGCATCACCGGCGGCACCATCACCATAAAGCAAAGCGGCACGGCAGGCAAGTCGGTCAGCACCGATAAGGACATCAACATCGCAGGCGGCACCATCAGCATCACCAACGATGCCGAGGGACAAACCGACGGAACCACCAACTACACCGCCAAAGGCCTCACCGCCGACCACAACGTGACCATCACATCGGGCACCGTCATCATCAGCATGAGCGGCTCGGGCGGTAAAGGCATCAAATCCGACAACAACATCTACATAGGCGACGAGTCAAGCGGCGACGGCCCCACCCTCAGCGTCGTGACCACCGGTTCATCGCTCGGCAGCAGTTCAAGCGGCGGTGGCGGAGGCAACCCGTGGGGCGGATGGGGTCAGGAAAGCTCGAGCGGCAGCAGTGCCAAAGCCATGAAATGCGAGGGAAGCTACTACCAATATGGCGGCAACATCTACGTATCGACCGCAAGCAACGGAGCTGAAGGCATCGAGAGCAAGACATCGAGTGCCACATCAATGAACTTCGCAGGCGGCAACCTCTTCATGAAAGTCTACGACGACTGCATCAACGCAGCCGGACAAATCAACTTCACGGGTGCACACGTCATCTGCTACTCTACCGGCAACGACGCCATCGACTCCAACTACGGACGCACGGGAGCAGTGACCATCACCGATGGAGCCGTCATCACCTTCAGTCAGAAAGGCGGCGCCGAGATGGGCCTCGACTGCGACGGTATGTCGTATGTCAAGATAACAGGCGGATACGTAGTCGCAGGCGGAGGCAGCCAGGGCGGCAGCAGTACCAGCCTTGCATCGGGCAGCACCCACTACAAAGTGTGGAGCGGCAGTGTGAGCTACACCCAAGGACGCTACTACAGCGTGGTGGCAGGCGGAAAGAACATCTTCACCTTCCTCATGCCATGCACCGTCAGCAGTTCGCTCAACGTCTATGCAAGTTCGGCATTCACGTCAAGCACCACTCACACCGTCTACTACGGCACTACTGCACCCACCGCCGGCACCTCGCAAAGTTTCCGCTCATCGGCCACCGCCACACCCACCCCCATGTTCTGGACCACCAGCAACATAACCAGCGGCACAGGTACAGCCACCACATTCAGCCCCAACTGACCAGACCGACACCCGAACACACACATAAGTGTTGCCACGCATGCGTAAGAAAATACTTGCGCATGCGTAGTTTTTTTTGCTGCGAGTACGTAGTAATTTACCTGCGCACGCACAGAAGTTTTGCTGCGAGTGCGTAGTTATTTACCTGCGCACGCACAGAAGTTTTGCTGCGCGTACGTAGTATTTCTTAAATTTACGTCGCAAATTATTAAATTTTCGGTGGAAAATCAGTAAATTTTCGGCCGAAAATTATTAAATTTACGTCGAAAATTTAAGAATTCATATATCTGCGCAGCAAAAGTTGTGCGTATGCGCAAGGAAAGTTCTGTATCTGCACAAGGTTTTATTTCATACAATGCAGTTTGAATTATCAGACACATCTTACTTCCCCCCACCCACTCTTTTACCTCATTATCCTCATCTTTTTGCTTCATAGCAGCTAAGTACTATTATTCAACTTTCGCAAGTTCCACTTGCTTCAGTTTCAAGGAATAGAAAGGAATGGAAGAGAAGTTATCGCTCGCTTTGTTCGCTCAGGAAGTTAAAAGGACGAATGATACTACTGGTTGGTATCGTCCCTTTAACTCCCCTT
>JAFUSD010000180.1 GCA_017480685.1 Bacteroidaceae bacterium | reverse complement strand
AAGGGGAGTTAAAGGGACGATACCAACCAGTAGTATCATTCGTCCTTTTAACTTCCTGAGCGAACAAAGCGAGCGATAACTTCTCTTCCATTCCTTTCTATTCCTTGAAACTGAAGCAAGTGGAACTTGCGAAAGTTGAATTATTGATTATATATTATATATTACAGGCTTGCAGCACCGAGCACAGCCACGTTCTTGTCCATCAGCTCGGAAATGAGGAACTGAGGCATGTCGGTGTATATGTTCAACACGTTTTCCTTATAACTCTTTACGATGCTTGGCATGATAAACTCATGCGCTTTCATCGGTCCGCCGAAGAAGATGAAAGCCTCGGGGCTGCTGACGGTGGTGAAATCGGCACATGCCGACCCGAGTATCTCGCCCGTCACGGCAAAAGTGCGGAGTGCAATCTCGTCGTCCTGTCGGGCTGCTTTGTAAATCTCGTAGGTCGAGAGTTCGGCTCCAGGTATGTTGCGCAGCAGGCTCTGCTGTGATGTGGATGCCAGCAGGTCGACGGCCGTCTGAACTATGCCGCGTGCCGAGCAGTAGGTCTCGAGACAACCTTGACGACCGCAACTGCAGAGACGTGGAGGCAGAGGGGTGAGCACACGTATGTGTCCCAACTCGCCTGCAAGTCCGTCGTGGCCTACCACCATCTGACCGTTAGCAACTATGCCGCTACCCACACCAGTGCCCAGTGTGATCAGCACGAAGTCTTTCATGCCCCGCGCTGCTCCAAACTTCATCTCGCCCATAGCGGCTGCGTTGGCATCGTTGGTGAGGCGCACGTGGAATGCTGAATGGTTGAACGTCGGGTAGGTTGTGGCGAGGCGCTCGGCAAACAGCTGAGCCAGCGGAGTGGAGCCTTTCCACGGAAGGTTGGGCGGTGCAATGAGGCATCCGGTGTTGAGGTTTCCGTTGGGTGCTCCGATACCCATCCCGCTTATGGCTTCGATGCCTCCAGCCTGAGCTATGAGGGGCTTTAGACATTCGATGCTTGCATCGATGAAATCGGCAATGTAGGGGTAGGATTGAGTCTTGATGGAGTCTTCGCAAAGGATGTTTCCATCTTTATCAACGATTCCGAAAACTGTGTTGGTGCCACCGAGGTCGACACCAATTGTGAATTGGCTGGTTGGTGTGTTCATAAACTATAGTGTTGTTTTCTTGTTTTGTTGTTCGAAATATGCTGGTAGTGGCGATGTGAGTGTTATGGTTTCGCCTGTGTGTGGGTGTATGAACTCAATCGACTGGGCATGCAGCATCATGTGTGTGGCTGGCAGTTGCATGGTTGACTGCATGGAATTCTGCTGCGCCATGCCGCCAGGCGAATAGAGGCGGTCGCCCACGATGGGGCATCTCAGGCCTTCGGGGCTGGCTGCATGTACTCGCAGTTGGTGGGTGCGCCCGGTTTCGGGGTAGAAGGCAACGAGGGTGTGGCCATCGTCGGTACGGCTGATGACTTCATAGCGTGTGATGGCCGGTTTGCCATGCTGGAGGTTCACCATCTGGCGCGGACGGTCGAGGGCATTGGGCGAAAGTGGCAGGTCGATGGTCCCGCTGTCTTCGTCGACGATGCCGTCGAGCAGGGCTACATAGCGTTTCTTGATGATGTGGCGGTAGAACTGTACTTGTAGCTCGCGGTGTATCTCTTGGCTTTTGGCAATGAGCATGATGCCCGAGGTGTCCATATCGAGGCGGTGGACAGGGAAGACACCGTGAACCCACTTCTTATCTCCCCTCATCCCTCCCCTCATCCCCTCCAGGGGGGACTGAGGGGTGACAAAGCGGTTCTTTCCCCCTCGCACTCCCCCGAGGGAGAGGGTGGAGGACGCATGCTGGCTGTCTTCACATATTCTTTCTATTTCGGATTCCACGCTTGGAGCATCGATGTTGCCACGCACGGCGAGCATTCCGGCTGGCTTATCAACGGCCACGATGTAGGGGTCGTCGTAGATGATGCGCATCTCCTTTGCACGTTGGCGCAGCATGGGTAGCAGTGGGTTTTCCTCTACATCGAGTCCTTGCAGCATGTGGCGCAGTATGGGTTTGCACTTAGCTTGGCAGGCGGGGTAGTAGTCGCCGTCGTAGCGCAGCTGGCCGTGTGGCGAGGCTCCCATCCAAAACTCGGCCATGCAGAGCGGATGCAGGTTGTGGCTGTAGGCGTATTGCAGAAGTTTCGGGGCGCAGCATTCGCCGGCTCCCGATGGCGGTATGCGGCAGGTCTCGTGGTCGAAGATGTCGGTGAGGGTGCGGCTCGTCCCTTCCTGGTTCAGCACGGCATATTGGTTGAAGAGCCATAGTTGCAGGTTGCGCGAGCGCAGGCTCTTGGCTTCGCTGTCGGGCATCTGGCTTATCTCGGCATCTTCTTGCTGGAAGTATTGCCCTGGCTGCTGGAGGTCGAATATGGGTGGCACGAAGCCTTGCTGGCGGTTTTTGCCATCGAGCAGGCCTGAAAAAGCGGCGAGGAAGAAGAGGGGGGGAGCCTCGGCGGCCGAACCGCCGAGCACTGACGCCGTGGACGATACCACCAGCACGCCAAACATCTTGCCGCGCGATATCTCGGCTTGCCATTCTGTTTGTGTGGCAAGGTATGCTTTCAGCTCTGTGGCTGCTTGTATGGCAAGAGGGTGGGGGGTATAGAGAAATGGATAGGTGAAATGCTGTGGCAAAGCAACTTCACCCTCAGGAATGAGAGGGTGAAGTGTTGCGGCTGTATATTCTGCTTTTATAGCCTGGTGGTTATGACTTGCTTTGCTTGGCATTTATGCGGATGACAGTGAAACTGTATTTAGGCATTTCGTAGCTGAACTGTGGCTGAACGTCGATGCTCGATTCTACAGGTTCGGCAGTGCGGTCGGATGGGTTTCCGGTCATGACGGTCAGTTTGGCCTTTGTGTCATATCCGTCGATGCCAGCGAGGTCTATCTCGGTCTTTACATTGGCAGGCAGCATGTTGACGAGTTTGACGATGAGGTCGCCGTTCTCGGCTTTCACCACCGATTGTGCCACTCGCAGTTGCACGTCGTTGTTGCCTCTCACTTTCAGTGCAGCTGGTATGTATTGGCATCCGCTGTTCTGTCCGGCCAGTCGCTGCACTTGGTAGCTTGGTGTGAGGGTGGTGATGCCTTCGTTGTTGAAGTAGATGAGGTCGGGGTTCCAGTTTGCGTGTCCTTCTTTGCAGAAGAGTGGTGCATAGGATGACATCACAACCACGTCGGCATTTCGCTCGAGGGTGGTAATGTGGAGTGCTTCGGCCAGTGCGTTTTCCAGTCGGTTGTTGCGGCTTGCCCATTCGCCCAGATACACCTTGGTGACCGCCCCGCGGTCGTAGCGGTCGTAGTAGTTCTGGTTGTGTATGTACCATCCTGGGTCGACATAGTAGTGCTCGTCAACGATGTCAACGTTTTCTTTGCGTGCCAGCTGCCATCCGTATTCGTAGTCGCTACCTTCGAAGAACGGACCTACGGTGCCTACTACTTGTATGTCGGGGTAGCGTTGCTTGATGCCTCGATTGAGGAAGTTGAAGCGCTCGGCAAACACGTCGGATATGAGGTCTTCGTTTCCGATGCCGAGATACTTGAGGTTGAACGGCTTTGGATGACCTGCATCGGCGCGCATCTTTGCCCACTTCGAGGTCTTGGGGTCGCCGTTAGCCCATTCGATGAGGTTGCAAAGCTCTTCGAGATATTCCTCCATCGTGGGCAGTGGGTTCTGGTGTGGCACTTTGAAGTCTTCGCCTGCAAATGGGAGCCCGCCTTGCTGACCGTGTCCTTGATAGCTTGAGTTCTGGCATGGCACACCTGCAGGCAGCACCGGCAGGGGTTCGGCACCTATGTCTTCGCAGAACTGGAAGTATTCGAAGAAGCCGAGGCCCATCGACTGGTGGTAGTTCCAGATGTTGGGCAGTGACTTGCGTTCCCACAGCGGACCTACGGTGTATATCCATCGGTACATGTTGTCGAGACCTTGTCCGTGGCTGACGCATCCGCCAGGGAAGCGCACGAATCGTGGATGGATGTCGGCCACCGCTTGTGCCAGGTCGGGACGCAGGCCGTTGCTCCGGTTCTTGAATGTCTTTTGTGGAAAGAGACTCACGAAGTCAACGGCAATCTGTCCGGCTCCCTGTGGCTCGATGGCGAGTCGTGCCTTGGTTGCATCGGCTTGGGGTGTGAGCACTGCCTTTTGCTGTTTCCATGTGGTGGTGGCAGTGAGTTGTGTCTCTGCCAGGGTGTTGTGGCCGTCGATGAGTTTCACCAACACCTTGCCTGCCCCTTCCATCCGTTTGAGAAAGAGGCTGAGGTCGTAGCGTTCGCCTTTCTTTACAGTGATTCCGTCGAATCCCTCGTTTTGCAGCGATGCACCTGCCAGTTTGGTCTTCAGCACTGTGTAGTGGCTGTTGTTGACATGTATCGGTGCATCGGTGCTGATGGTCCATTCGGTACCTTCGCCCTCAAGGTGCCATGCTGTCTGTGGGTTCCACTCGCGGCGGTCGAGACGTGAGTATTCGAAATCGCGGTTCTGGATGAGTTCGGCGTAGAGTCCTCCGTCGGCTGCATAGCTGATGTCTTCGAAGAACACACCGATGAGGTTCTTGCTGATGTCCTTCTTGAGTTCGGGTTGCAGAGTGAGCGTTGCTTCTACGGTCTGCAGGTTGGGGAATCGGGTAGCATCGTCGCGCATTGCCTCGGCATACTGGCGGTTGCGCAGTGTGGTTGCGTCGCCTTTGTTTATGAGGTTTTCGACGAGTGTCCACGGTGCGCGTGTTATGTTGCCTGTGTATTCGTTTCCCTCTACTGTGGCTTTCACGCTGGTCGACATGTATTGGCTCACTTCACGGGCTGCCGTCCAGTGGCGGAAGTCGGTGCTGGTCACTTCGTAGGTCTTCCCGTCGGTGGTCTTATATGTCACCACGAATTGGTTGCCGCGCTTGGTAAGCACCGGCTCCAGCACGTCGCGGGTCGACACGTATGGGTAGTCTTGCGGTTTCCATACCGAGAGTTTCTGTGTCAGCGTGATTGCAAACTGGTTGATGCCGCGACCCAGCTGCCACACGGCATACCATGTGTCGCCGTCTTTCAGCACACTGGGTGCATACATGTTCTTCTGTGCTCCCCACGTACCGAAGTCGCTGGTCACGAACGACTGGTCACGACCTATGGCCGTCCATGTGCGTGCGTCGGTGCTATAGGCAATGTGTATGCCCTTGTGCGGGTCTTGACTGATGGCGTATGTGAAGATATATACAGAGTCGGGTACCGATGCATGCAGACACATAGCTGCCATGCCGAGACATATAGTCAGAAAAGTTTTCATCATGATTAGTCGTTATTAATTTCTTATTCAATCTTCAACCCTCAATGTAGCGCTGACAGAGTTTGTGTCGCCATACAGCTTGTCGTATGCCGTAAACGAGACGCTGGCGTGAGTGCTCACGGTGTAGGTTCCCGCCGTGGCGGGAGCTATGAAGCTGAACTTGATGTCGCCCTTCTTGTCGGCTATGTCGGCCTTCTCGATGGTGTTTGTCACGTTACCCACCTTGTAGTAGATTCGGAAATAATAGTAGTAGGCACCCTCGGTCTTCACCTTTGCAGTGGCCGTTATGGTCTGTCCTGGTGCGCAGGTGTTGGTCGAAAGGATGAGTTCGCCCAGCTCGGGAGCCATGGGCTCTTCGTCTTTGTCGTCGCATCCGCATAAGACGGCGACGAGCGCCAGCAACATGATGCCGGCAAGCATGTGCAGTTGTTTCATATTGTCACAGTTTGGTTTTCTATTACGATACAAATGTACGGCATTTTCTCTATTCTGCAATGCCAAGAACCCGAAAAGTGCAAGAAGACACTCATTTTTGCGTCTGCATGCCACCGATTGCATCCGCCGACACCACTTTTTTTGCTGTCCCGTGAAGTTTCTATATGCTCATCCGCCCCCCCCAGCGGCCTTTTCTAGTCGACAATGCAAAGATACGAAAAGTTTTTGAAACAGCAATACGCAGACTCAAAAAATTTTTCTACATATAGATATTAAAGGTGTCCCCATCCCCCATTTGCAGCTTATATCATCCTCATAATCACACTCAGAAGCTGCAGCTTCACATTTTCAATTGTCTGTTTCTGCATAGTAAAAAAAATAATGTAAAAATTAAAAAGTCTGTCTTCGTTCACTCCGTATCTTTTGTAACTTGTATCTTTTGTATCTCACTGTGTCTTTCCTCCTCCTCTTCGTTGCTCTTTGCGGCGGCAAAGGTACGAAGAAAAGTGCAAATAAAAAAACGTTAAAAGATGTCAAACATAGAGTTTGAGGGTCTGTTTTTACGCCGTCAAAATAAATTATTTTGACAATGTAAAAAACAGATAAATGCAGGAAAAACAGAACAGAATGGGAGAAGTAAAAAAATAATATAATATATATATTAATATATATATTATATTATTTTTTTACTTCTCCCATTCTGTTCTGTTTTTCCTGCATTTATCTGTTTTTTACATTGTCAAAATAATTTATTTTGACGGCGTAAAAACAGACCCTCAAACTCTATGTTTGACATCTTTTAACGTTTTTTTATTTGCACTTTTCTTCGTACCTTTGCCGCCGCAAAGAGCAACGAAGAGGAGGAGGAAAGACACAGTGAGATACAAAAGATACAAGTTACAAAAGATACGGAGTGAACGAAGACAGACTTTTTAATTTTTACATTATTTTTTTTACTATGCAGAAACAGACAATTGAAAATGTGAAGCTGCAGCTTCTGAGTGTGATTATGAGGATGATATAAGCTGCAAATGGGGGATGGGGACACCTTTAATATCTATATGTAGAAAAATTTTTTGAGTCTGCGTATTGCTGTTTCAAAAACTTTTCGTATCTTTGCATTGTCGACTAGAAAAGGCCGCTGGGGGGGGCGGATGAGCATATAGAAACTTCACGGGACAGCAAAAAAAGTGGTGTCGGCGGATGCAATCGGTGGCATGCAGACGCAAAAATGAGTGTCTTCTTGCACTTTTCGGGTTCTTGGCATTGCAGAATAGAGAAAATGCCGTACATTTGTATCGTAATAGAAAACCAAACTGTGACAATATGAAACAACTGCACATGCTTGCCGGCATCATGTTGCTGGCGCTCGTCGCCGTCTTATGCGGATGCGACGACAAAGACGAAGAGCCCATGGCTCCCGAGCTGGGCGAACTCATCCTTTCGACCAACACCTGCGCACCAGGACAGACCATAACGGCCACTGCAAAGGTGAAGACCGAGGGTGCCTACTACTATTATTTCCGAATCTACTACAAGGTGGGTAACGTGACAAACACCATCGAGAAGGCCGACATAGCCGACAAGAAGGGCGACATCAAGTTCAGCTTCATAGCTCCCGCCACGGCGGGAACCTACACCGTGAGCACTCACGCCAGCGTCTCGTTTACGGCATACGACAAGCTGTATGGCGACACAAACTCTGTCAGCGCTACATTGAGGGTTGAAGATTGAATAAGAAATTAATAACGACTAATCATGATGAAAACTTTTCTGACTATATGTCTCGGCATGGCAGCTATGTGTCTGCATGCATCGGTACCCGACTCTGTATATATCTTCACATACGCCATCAGTCAAGACCCGCACAAGGGCATACACATTGCCTATAGCACCGACGCACGCACATGGACGGCCATAGGTCGTGACCAGTCGTTCGTGACCAGCGACTTCGGTACGTGGGGAGCACAGAAGAACATGTATGCACCCAGTGTGCTGAAAGACGGCGACACATGGTATGCCGTGTGGCAGCTGGGTCGCGGCATCAACCAGTTTGCAATCACGCTGACACAGAAACTCTCGGTATGGAAACCGCAAGACTACCCATACGTGTCGACCCGCGACGTGCTGGAGCCGGTGCTTACCAAGCGCGGCAACCAATTCGTGGTGACATATAAGACCACCGACGGGAAGACCTACGAAGTGACCAGCACCGACTTCCGCCACTGGACGGCAGCCCGTGAAGTGAGCCAATACATGTCGACCAGCGTGAAAGCCACAGTAGAGGGAAACGAATACACAGGCAACATAACACGCGCACCGTGGACACTCGTCGAAAACCTCATAAACAAAGGCGACGCAACCACACTGCGCAACCGCCAGTATGCCGAGGCAATGCGCGACGATGCTACCCGATTCCCCAACCTGCAGACCGTAGAAGCAACGCTCACTCTGCAACCCGAACTCAAGAAGGACATCAGCAAGAACCTCATCGGTGTGTTCTTCGAAGACATCAGCTATGCAGCCGACGGAGGACTCTACGCCGAACTCATCCAGAACCGCGATTTCGAATACTCACGTCTCGACCGCCGCGAGTGGAACCCACAGACAGCATGGCACCTTGAGGGCGAAGGTACCGAATGGACCATCAGCACCGATGCACCGATACATGTCAACAACAGCCACTACACAGTGCTGAAGACCAAACTGGCAGGTGCATCGCTGCAAAACGAGGGATTCGACGGAATCACTGTAAAGAAAGGCGAACGCTACGACCTCAGCCTCTTTCTCAAACGGATGGAAGGGGCAGGCAAGGTGTTGGTGAAACTCATCGACGGCCACAACACCCTGGCAGAGACACAACTCACTGCCACCACCACATGGAAACAGCAAAAGGCAGTGCTCACACCCCAAGCCGATGCAACCAAGGCACGACTCGCCATCGAGCCACAGGGAGCCGGACAGATTGCCGTTGACTTCGTGAGTCTCTTTCCACAAAAGACATTCAAGAACCGGAGCAACGGCCTGCGTCCCGACCTGGCACAAGCGGTGGCCGACATCCATCCACGATTCGTGCGCTTCCCTGGCGGATGCGTCAGCCACGGACAAGGTCTCGACAACATGTACCGATGGATATACACCGTAGGTCCGCTGTGGGAACGCAAGTCACTGCCCAACATCTGGAACTACCACCAGTCGATGGGCCTCGGCTTCTTCGAATACTTCCAGTTCTGCGAAGACATAGGTGCCGAACCCCTGCCGGTGCTGCCTGCAGGTGTGCCATGCCAGAACTCAAGCTATCAAGGACACGGTCAGCAAGGCGGGCTCCCATTTGCAGGCGAAGACTTCAAAGTGCCACACCAGAACCCACTGCCCACGATGGAGGAATATCTCGAAGAGCTTTGCAACCTCATCGAATGGGCTAACGGCGACCCCAAGACCTCGAAGTGGGCAAAGATGCGCGCCGATGCAGGTCATCCAAAGCCGTTCAACCTCAAGTATCTCGGCATCGGAAACGAAGACCTCATATCCGACGTGTTTGCCGAGCGCTTCAACTTCCTCAATCGAGGCATCAAGCAACGCTACCCCGACATACAAGTAGTAGGCACCGTAGGTCCGTTCTTCGAAGGTAGCGACTACGAATACGGATGGCAGCTGGCACGCAAAGAAAACGTTGACATCGTTGACGAGCACTACTATGTCGACCCAGGATGGTACATACACAACCAGAACTACTACGACCGCTACGACCGCGGGGCGGTCACCAAGGTGTATCTGGGCGAATGGGCAAGCCGCAACAACCGACTGGAAAACGCACTGGCCGAAGCACTCCACATTACCACCCTCGAGCGAAATGCCGACGTGGTTGTGATGTCATCCTATGCACCACTCTTCTGCAAAGAAGGACACGCAAACTGGAACCCCGACCTCATCTACTTCAACAACGAAGGCATCACCACCCTCACACCAAGCTACCAAGTGCAGCGACTGGCCGGACAGAACAGCGGATGCCAATACATACCAGCTGCACTGAAAGTGAGAGGCAACAACGACGTGCAACTGCGAGTGGCACAATCGGTGGTGAAAGCCGAGAACGGCGACCTCATCGTCAAACTCGTCAACATGCTGCCTGCCAATGTAAAGACCGAGATAGACCTCGCTGGCATCGACGGATATGACACAAAGGCCAAACTGACCGTCATGACCGGAAACCCATCCGACCGCACTGCCGAACCTGTAGAATCGAGCATCGACGTTCAGCCACAGTTCAGCTACGAAATGCCTAAATACAGTTTCACTGTCATCCGCATAAATGCCAAGCAAAGCAAGTCATAACCACCAGGCTATAAAAGCAGAATATACAGCCGCAACACTTCACCCTCTCATTCCTGAGGGTGAAGTTGCTTTGCCACAGCATTTCACCTATCCATTTCTCTATACCCCCCACCCTCTTGCCATACAAGCAGCCACAGAGCTGAAAGCATACCTTGCCACACAAACAGAATGGCAAGCCGAGATATCGCGCGGCAAGATGTTTGGCGTGCTGGTGGTATCGTCCACGGCGTCAGTGCTCGGCGGTTCGGCCGCCGAGGCTCCCCCCCTCTTCTTCCTCGCCGCTTTTTCAGGCCTGCTCGATGGCAAAAACCGCCAGCAAGGCTTCGTGCCACCCATATTCGACCTCCAGCAGCCAGGGCAATACTTCCAGCAAGAAGATGCCGAGATAAGCCAGATGCCCGACAGCGAAGCCAAGAGCCTGCGCTCGCGCAACCTGCAACTATGGCTCTTCAACCAATATGCCGTGCTGAACCAGGAAGGGACGAGCCGCACCCTCACCGACATCTTCGACCACGAGACCTGCCGCATACCGCCATCGGGAGCCGGCGAATGCTGCGCCCCGAAACTTCTGCAATACGCCTACAGCCACAACCTGCATCCGCTCTGCATGGCCGAGTTTTGGATGGGAGCCTCGCCACACGGCCAGCTGCGCTACGACGGCGACTACTACCCCGCCTGCCAAGCTAAGTGCAAACCCATACTGCGCCACATGCTGCAAGGACTCGATGTAGAGGAAAACCCACTGCTACCCATGCTGCGCCAACGTGCAAAGGAGATGCGCATCATCTACGACGACCCCTACATCGTGGCCGTTGATAAGCCAGCCGGAATGCTCGCCGTGCGTGGCAACATCGATGCTCCAAGCGTGGAATCCGAAATAGAAAGAATATGTGAAGACAGCCAGCATGCGTCCTCCACCCTCTCCCTCGGGGGAGTGCGAGGGGGAAAGAACCGCTTTGTCACCCCTCAGTCCCCCCTGGAGGGGATGAGGGGAGGGATGAGGGGAGATAAGAAGTGGGTTCACGGTGTCTTCCCTGTCCACCGCCTCGATATGGACACCTCGGGCATCATGCTCATTGCCAAAAGCCAAGAGATACACCGCGAGCTACAAGTACAGTTCTACCGCCACATCATCAAGAAACGCTATGTAGCCCTGCTCGACGGCATCGTCGACGAAGACAGCGGGACCATCGACCTGCCACTTTCGCCCAATGCCCTCGACCGTCCGCGCCAGATGGTGAACCTCCAGCATGGCAAACCGGCCATCACACGCTATGAAGTCATCAGCCGTACCGACGATGGCCACACCCTCGTTGCCTTCTACCCCGAAACCGGGCGCACCCACCAACTGCGAGTACATGCAGCCAGCCCCGAAGGCCTGAGATGCCCCATCGTGGGCGACCGCCTCTATTCGCCTGGCGGCATGGCGCAGCAGAATTCCATGCAGTCAACCATGCAACTGCCAGCCACACACATGATGCTGCATGCCCAGTCGATTGAGTTCATACACCCACACACAGGCGAAACCATAACACTCACATCGCCACTACCAGCATATTTCGAACAACAAAACAAGAAAACAACACTATAGTTTATGAACACACCAACCAGCCAATTCACAATTGGTGTCGACCTCGGTGGCACCAACACAGTTTTCGGAATCGTTGATAAAGATGGAAACATCCTTTGCGAAGACTCCATCAAGACTCAATCCTACCCCTACATTGCCGATTTCATCGATGCAAGCATCGAATGTCTAAAGCCCCTCATAGCTCAGGCTGGAGGCATCGAAGCCATAAGCGGGATGGGTATCGGAGCACCCAACGGAAACCTCAACACCGGATGCCTCATTGCACCGCCCAACCTTCCGTGGAAAGGCTCCACTCCGCTGGCTCAGCTGTTTGCCGAGCGCCTCGCCACAACCTACCCGACGTTCAACCATTCAGCATTCCACGTGCGCCTCACCAACGATGCCAACGCAGCCGCTATGGGCGAGATGAAGTTTGGAGCAGCGCGGGGCATGAAAGACTTCGTGCTGATCACACTGGGCACTGGTGTGGGTAGCGGCATAGTTGCTAACGGTCAGATGGTGGTAGGCCACGACGGACTTGCAGGCGAGTTGGGACACATACGTGTGCTCACCCCTCTGCCTCCACGTCTCTGCAGTTGCGGTCGTCAAGGTTGTCTCGAGACCTACTGCTCGGCACGCGGCATAGTTCAGACGGCCGTCGACCTGCTGGCATCCACATCACAGCAGAGCCTGCTGCGCAACATACCTGGAGCCGAACTCTCGACCTACGAGATTTACAAAGCAGCCCGACAGGACGACGAGATTGCACTCCGCACTTTTGCCGTGACGGGCGAGATACTCGGGTCGGCATGTGCCGATTTCACCACCGTCAGCAGCCCCGAGGCTTTCATCTTCTTCGGCGGACCGATGAAAGCGCATGAGTTTATCATGCCAAGCATCGTAAAGAGTTATAAGGAAAACGTGTTGAACATATACACCGACATGCCTCAGTTCCTCATTTCCGAGCTGATGGACAAGAACGTGGCTGTGCTCGGTGCTGCAAGCCTGTAATATATAATATATAATCAATAATTCAACTTTCGCAAGTTCCACTTGCTTCAGTTTCAAGGAATAGAAAGGAATGGAAGAGAAGTTATCGCTCGCTTTGTTCGCTCAGGAAGTTAAAAGG
The DNA here is from genome assembly GCA_017480685.1 of Bacteroidaceae bacterium. Lineage (GTDB taxonomy): Bacteria > Bacteroidota > Bacteroidia > Bacteroidales > Bacteroidaceae > Colivivens. Next base: position 43 of record JAFUSD010000180.1, on the reverse strand, counting down.
ACGAATGATACTACTGGTTGGTATCGTCCCTTTAACTCCCCTT
>JAFUSD010000179.1 GCA_017480685.1 Bacteroidaceae bacterium | reverse complement strand
TGCTGGATAGACTCTCCCACCTGAAAGGGGGAGTACCCGCAGGGGGAGGGGGTCTCCTCCCCGCATGGCACTATATTAATTATATTGTGTATTTTTCCATCCAGTGCGGAGACCCCCTCCGCTTCGCTCGTCCCCCTTTCAGGCGGGACAGTCCATCCGGCTCTTACTTCACCAGCACTTTTTTGCCACCGATTATATTAATACCACGTTGTGGAGCAGAGAGCTGCTGACCCTGGAGGTTGTATATCACACCCTCTGTGCCCTCTGTCTTCTCTGTGCTCTCTGTGAGGCCAATGCCGCTAGCATCTTCGTCGAAGTTCATGTTGATGCTCTTCACCTGTTTGCTACCATCAATCATGAAGTAGGCGCGGAGAGCTTTGAGGCTGCTGCTTGCGTCATCAGGATTAAAAAGCGTATTCCCTGCTCCTACGAACCATATGTTGCCCTTTTCGCCTTCAATGCTTACCGAAGAATAAGTGCCTATGAACTGACCGCCAGTGAAGTTTACCGTTTGTGCTGCAGTGTTGCTGATGGTAACTCCGCCGAACACAGGGTTCACTATATTACTGCCGCTTCCCCACTTGATGAGGTCTGGCTTGCCTGCCTCGATGCTGGTGGCAGTGTTGAAGTTCAGTGTGAGGGTATTGCCATTAAGATTTGATGATGAAGCATCCAGTTCCATCAATGTAGCTCCCTCGAGGGCGGAACCCTCGAGCACTGACACGTCGAACGGCAAGCACAGCGTGTTCCAGTCACCGTCCTTGTAGAGCGTGCGGCCGCTGAGTGTTACTTCATAGACCTTACCGCTGGCAGCGGCCGCAGCGATGGCTTCGTCGTTGCTGCTGTTGTCGGCCAGTGCCAGCTCGTTCTTGGTCAGCGTGGCCGTAACGGTAACATTGCCGGCGGGCATGGTGAAGCTGTTGCCGTCGATGGCCGAGCCGTTAACGCTGAAACCCTCGAAGGTGTAGCCCTCGGGCATGGTGCCTGTGTAGCTGAGCGTGAGCGTCTGACCCGCGCCGCTGTATATTTTGCCGCCGTAGCCGATGGCCGCGCTGCCGTAGGCGGTGATGCCGCTTACGTCGTAGGTGGTCTCGGTGCCACCGAGGGAGATGCCTTCGCCCAGGGTGATGGTGCGGGCGCTGCGGGCACCGTCCTGGTCGCTGCCGTTCACGCCGCCGATGCTGACGGAGGTGTAGTAGTTGTTGGCGTAGGTCGCACTGGAATCTTCGTTATAGCCCGATATGCCGCCCTTGCGTCCGGCTGCCTCGACGGTGGCGCCGGTGTAGAGGCAGTCGCGGGTGGTGGAAGAGTAATCCCTTCCTGCGATGCCACCGCAGTATCTGTGGCCTAAGTTGCCGTTGTCCTGAATGATGGCAGCACTGACGCAGCCGGTGACGTTTCCGTCGTTTTGGCCCACAATGCCGCCGTGGTTTAGGGCGCCAGTGTCTCCAGCCTTGATGGTGACGGTGCTCTCCACACGGCAGTTGCGCACGGTGCCATAATTGTAGCCCACGATGCCGCCGTCACTATCATAGCCTGTGAGGGTGCTATTGGCAAGGACGACGTTCTGCACGGTGCCTTTGCTGCCGGTTCTCCCGAAAAGGCCGATATTGTTGTCGGCGCTGGTGTTACCCGTGCGGGTGACGGTGATGCTGCTCACGGTGTGACCCTGCCCGTCGTAGGTGCCGCAGAAACCGGCCTGGTTGCTGCTGTTGATATAGTATCCGATGGGCGAGTAGCCGGCGTCGCAGACGATGTCCTGCGTCTGGAGGAAGGTGATGCCTTTGCACTCGTTACGGCTCACGTTGACGATGTTGGCCAGACGGTAGAGGTCGGCCTTGGTGGCTATCTCGTAGGTGTCTGTCGTCAGCTGGGTTAAGTCGCTGAGCGACCAGACGTAGGGCTCATCAAGTGTAATGCCGAAGGCCTTGCTGACGGTGCCGCTGAAGGTGTTGCCCGCCAGGTCCCTGACGGTGCCGCTCATGGCGCTGACACTGAACGTGCCGGTAGCATCGCTGGCTATCTGCCCACAAAAGGTGAGCACGTTGCTGCCGCTGCCGGCGTAGTAGTCGAGCGTGCCCCACGTGGTGGTGAGCGTAGGCGTGCCCTCCACGGTGACAAGTTCGCTAAAGGGCACGCTGACGTAGATGATGTTACCCTTCTGGTGACGCCCGCCGCTGACCTTATAGTTGTTGAGCACAGTGGGGGCGGTGGCATCGACGAGAGCCAGGCGCACCTTCAGGTCCTTGAAGTACCAGTCGTCGCCGCCCGTGCCTGCCGCATCGAAGCGGACATTGATATTGTTCACCGTGGGAGCGAGAACCAGCGAGCCGGAGTTCTCGGCACGGAGTGAGGGCGTGGCGCTCTTGAACTCCTGCTCATAGAGGTGCGCGTTGTCGTAGTCGAACTCTTGCCAGTTCCAGCTGTTGCCGCTGTACTGCGCGTTCCTGTCCGCATAGTCCCAGCGATGAGGGAAGAACTGCGTATGCGGATTTGTCTCCACACTGCCGCTGGGGTCGTAACTGAGGATGAAGCAGGCCTTGTAGAGCGAGGTTGAGGGGGTGTTGACGGCTCCGTTTGGGTCGTTGCCGTCGTAGGTGGTGCTGTTGTCGGCCAGTATCTGGATGTACTGGTAGCCGTCCTGACTTTCCTTCTGCGTGAAATAGATGGTGGCATACATCTTGGTACCGCTGCTGTTCAGGTAGGTGCGCAGGGTGCTGTTGCTGTTATAGAGCGCGCCGGTGCTCACGGTGTGGACGGCCTGGCTGTATCCGCCGTCGCCCACCTTGACCCACGTACCGGCAGAGCCGCTGTGGGCCACGTCTAAATAGTGGGTGGTGCCAGAGAGGAGGCTGCCGTCGCCGTAATGGTCGAAATAGGTCAGGCCAGTGATGCTCTTGTTCAGATAGGTGTCCGTGAACTGGGTGCCGCCCGAGACGTTGCGGTCGCGCTGGGCGATGACGGTGCCATCGAGGTCGAGCAGCTCGAAGCGGTACTGGCGCGAGGCGCTGCTATAGACCTTGTAAACAGCGTCGCTGGGTGCTGCTTCCGTCACGCTGACGGTTTTGCTTGTCTGTCCGGCGGTGAAGGTGAGGCTGCCGCTGACGGCGGTGAAATGTTGCCCCTCGATGGCCGAGAGGCTCACGGTGCGGTAATAGACCGTCTCGGCAGCGGTGTTCTCGCTACGGGTAATGGTGAAGGTGGTGATGCCAGCACTGGTACTGCTCGTCACGCTGAACGTGCTGGCTGCCCACGCGCTCTGTCCCGCGGCCAGTGCTGCTATCGTCAGCACCAGGGCGAGGACTTTTGTCTTGATGTTGGTTGGTTGTTTCATTGTGTTGATACGTTTTTTGTATTGTTATTGTGTTTTATATATTATTATTGTGTTGATGCTCCATGCGTTGTTTGCGGCGGAAGTTCTTCCACAGCGAGAGCACTATGATGAAGGCGATGACCAGTGCGAGTAGGCTTGCTACGGCGATGCCTATTGTCTGAATAGTTGTTTCCATACGTGTTGCTTCTTTTGTTTTTGCCTGCAAAGGTAAGCAATAGGCACAAAAAAGACTTTCCTCTCGACGTAAATACGCTGAGAGGAAAGTTTGTGGGTGGAGAGCTGGGGCTTTTAGCTTCCTTTGCTGCAACGGTGTTGCAGCATAGAGGACAGGTGGAGGAGGGAACGGAAGGCAGAGGGAACGGAAGGCAGAGGGACGGAAGGCAGAGGGACGGAAGGCAGAGGGAACGGAAGGCAGAGGGACGGAAGGCAGAGGAGACAGAGGGGAACGGAAGGCGGAGAAACGGAAGGCGGAGGAGTGGAGGGACGGGGGCAGAGGGAGGTGTGCCTACTTCTGGCAGATGGTGGCTGCCATGGTGTTTAGGGCGAGACACATGTTGCGGGTGAGGGGGATGCGTTGGTTCTCGTGGGGCCATGGGGCAAGGATGAGGAAGCGTCCTTCGGCACAGGCTTCGTAGTATTGGTGGCCGGGGCGTGAGAATTCATTGAAGCCCCAAGGGGTTAGGAAGATGAGGGGCAGACGTGCATCGAGTGCTGCCCGCATCACGTCCTGCTCACCCTTGGAGATGGCGGGAGAGACGAGCACCGCCCCGCGGTGAGCTTTGGCCAGCATGGTGCTGACGATTTCTGCCACCTGCTCGTCGGTGAGACGGCGTGAGCATTGCACTTGTACTTTCTCGGGACTGTCGAGTAGGAAGCGGTTGCCGATGGCGGCATAGGTCTGTCCTTTGATGGCGATGTCGAAGCGCACGCGGAAGTAGTCGGGGTGGCTGCGACGGATGGCAAGGCGGCGGGGGTTGTCGTGCAGATACTGAAACCAACGTTCCAGTTCGCCAGCACCTTCGAGGATGTGGTCGTTGTAGTTGCGAGAGAAGAGGAAGCCGTGGGTGCGGTCGTCCTTTCCATTGGTTCCTCTTTGCTGCAACATTGTTGCAGCATAGGGGGACTGACGGTAGGCTTTGTTGCAGCCGGCCTTGAAGCCTTTGAGGACCATGCCCAGGTGTTGCTCCATCTGGTGGGTGACAAAGAGGATGCCATGCAGGTGGTCGGGCATCAGCTGGAGTGAGAGTACCTCAACTTCGGGATAGTGCTCATGGATGGAGAACCAGCATTGTTGTACTTCCAATCCTAAGGGAGATGGCTCCACCCTTGGTGCCTCGGGGCTGTCATCGTGTGCATCGGCATCGCCTACGAGGGTGCCCAACAGGGGACGGCGGCCCTCTACCGTCATGGTGATGAGGTAGATGCGTCGCGATTCATAGTCGTGGCCTATGCGTCGGCGAAGCATGGAGGGCTTCTTCTCGCCGGCAAAGGGTTTGTGCTTCTCGAAGGCTTCTTTGTCCATAGTTCTTTTTCCTGTTTTTGTTTGTTCTTTGTCTTTTTTGCTGCAACGGTGTTGCAGCATAGGTCAACCGTGGCGGTAGGTGGAGGGGGAGCGCTTGCCTTGGGAGGCGAAGGCCTTGGCCATGCTGGATGGTGAGGAGAAGCCGCAGAGGTCGGCGATGTCGGCCAGCAGGCGGTCGGGGTGTTGGTGGATGAGGGCGATGGCATGGCGTACGCGGTGCTGGCAAATCATGTCGTAGAAGGAGGCATAGCCGCTGCGCTGGATTAGTTCGGTTAGGTAGTTGGCGTTGATGCCGAGGCGTCGCATCAGTATGTCGGCGGTGATGTGTTGCTCGGAGAATATGCGCTCGTCGGTGAGCAGCGACTCCAGCTGTTGGCTCAATTCCCTGTAGCGTTCGTCGCTGAGACGGGAGGGGGTGCCTCCGTTTCCTTGTGCGTCTTTCGCAGGAACCGGTTGGGGCAGGGGTTTCTCTTCCTTTTCGAATGCCTTCCGCCGCGGGTTGAGGGTGTAGATGCAGAACCACACGTTGCAAATGGTGAAGAAGACATCGCGGCAGGCCTTCACCGCAGGGTCGTCGATGAAGAAGTTGATGGCCATGAGCAGGCACACGCATGTGGGCAACCACTGCATTTTCTCGCCCGTGCGTGTCGGGAAGTCGTCGATATCGGCGTATGTGTCCTCGTTCACCCGACGTATGGCTCGGCCGATGCGCAGAGCCATGCTGATGGTGAGGCCGAACTGCCAGATGAACAGCATACCCACCACGATGAAGGTTGCCGTGCGATGCCACTCAGGCAGGATGATTAGCCCTATGGCCTGTAGCAGTAGCGGGATGAGGACTACGATCGACGGCATGAACAGCATGTAGTCGCGCCAGCGGCGGTGAACATCGGGGAAGAAATAACCCTCGCACATGGCCAGCAACAGCAGTGGATAGACAAGCATTGCAAAACTGTTGGCGTAGAGCAGTGTGTCGTCCTGCCCGATGTGCAGCAGGTATGGCAGCTCTAACATCTGCAACAGATAGAGCCACCCCACAGCCTTGTAGGCAGGAAACAGTTGCACGAAGTTCTCGCCGTAGGCCTGCGGCTTGTAGAACCACTTCAGCAGCCAGCCGTAGAGGTGTGTCACGATGAACACGAGGTTGGCAGCGAAGAGGACGAGGTATTCTGTCTTGTTAAGTTCTGTGATAGGTATCATCTGGATATATTAGATTTATCGAGGGCAAAGTTACGAATTCTTTTCTGATTTCGTTGATGTTTTGGTGTGAAAATTGATAAAAGCAAAGGCCTAAAGTTCCTTTAACTTCCCTTTAGCTCCTTTACTTCTTACAAAAAAAAAGGTTCCCACTGACGGGAACCCCTTTTGTCGTTTCATGCATCGCTGCATCATTCTCCTTGGCTGAAGCTGAGGCCGTCGGCCGTAGCATCGACCACAACGGTGTGGTCTTTGTCGATGCTTCCGGCCAGCATCTGCTTCGAGAGTTCGTTGAGCAACAGCCGCTGTATGGCACGTTTCACAGGTCGTGCGCCAAACTGCGGGTCGTAGCCGGCACTGGCCAGGAGGTCGATAGCGGCAGGTGTGAGTGTCAGCTTGATGCCATTTTCGGCCAACATGCGGCTCACTCCGCCAATCTGCATCTCGACAACTTGCCTGATTTCCGTCTCGCTCAATGCCTTGAAGGTGATGATTTCGTCGATTCGGTTCAGAAACTCCGGTCGCATCAAAGCGTGCAACTGGTCGGCAGTGCAGTTGGATGTCATGATGATGATGGTGTTCTTGAAGTTGACGGTGCGGCCCTTGTTGTCGGTCAGTCGTCCGTCGTCGAGCACTTGCAGCAGGGTGTTGAACACATCGGGATGTGCTTTCTCGATTTCGTCGAACAGCACCACGCTGTATGGTTTGCGCCTTACGGCTTCGGTGAGTTGACCTCCCTCGTCATATCCAATATATCCTGGAGGTGCACCGATGAGCCTTGAGACGCTATATTTCTCTTGATATTCGCTCATGTCGATACGCGTCATGAGACTTTCGTCGTTGAAGAGGTAGTCGGCCAGAGCCTTGGCCAGTTCGGTCTTTCCCACTCCGGTCGGTCCGAGGAAGATGAAGCTGCCTATCGGTCGGCGCGGGTCTTGCAGGCCTGCACGGCTGCGACGGACGGCATCGCTCACTGCGTTGATGGCTTCGTCCTGACCCACGACTCGGCGGTGGAGTTCCTCCTCCAGATGCAACAGCTTCTCGCGTTCGCTCTGCATCATCTTGCTCACAGGTATGCCCGTCCACCGAGCCACCACGTCGGCAATATCGTCGGCAGTCACTTCCTCCTTTATCATAGCATTGCCGCCCTGGGTCTGAGCCAGTTCTGCCTGGGTGCGGTTGATGTCGTCTTCGATGGTCTTTATCTTTCCGTAGCGTATTTCAGCCACACGTCCGTAGTTGCCTTCGCGTTCGGCGCGTTCGGCTTCGAACTTCAGCTGCTCAATCTGAGCTTTGGCCTGCTGAATCTTGGCCAGCAGCGAGCGTTCGGCTTGCCACTTGCGGTTCATCTCGTCATACTCGGCATTGAGTTTCTGCAGCTCCTGCTTCAGTTCGTCGGTCTTGACCTTGTCGCCCTCGCGCTTGATGGCCGCCCGCTCAATCTCCAGCTGCTTGATGCGGCGGCTGAGTTCGTCCATCTCCTCCGGCACCGAGTCGCGCTCCATGCGCAGGTGAGCGGCTGCCTCGTCCATGAGGTCGATGGCCTTGTCGGGCAGGAATCGCTCGGTGATGTAGCGGTTCGACAACTCTACGGCTGCAATGATGGCATCGTCCTTGATACGCACCTTGTGGTGGTTCTCATATCGTTCTTTCAATCCACGCAGTATGCTGATGCTGCTTGCCACGTCGGGCTCGTCGACCATGACGGTCTGGAACCGACGCTCGAGCGCCTTGTCCTTCTCGAAGTATTTCTGATACTCGTCGAGCGTGGTGGCACCGATGGCCCTCAGTTCGCCACGCGCCAGTGCCGGTTTCAGGATGTTGGCGGCATCCATGGCACCCTGAGTCTGTCCGGCACCCACGAGGGTGTGGATTTCGTCGATGAAGAGGATGATGCTACCCTCGCTCTCGACCACCGCGTTGACCACCGCCTTCAGTCGTTCCTCAAACTCGCCCTGATACTTGGCACCTGCGATGAGCGCACCCATGTCGAGCGAGTAGAGTTGTTTCTGTTTCAGGTTTTCGGGCACGTCGCCACGCAGTATGCGGTGTGCCAGTCCTTCTACGATAGCGGTCTTACCCGTGCCCGGTTCGCCTATGAGCACAGGGTTGTTCTTAGTGCGGCGCGAGAGTATTTGCAGCACACGACGTATCTCCTCGTCACGGCCAATGACCGGGTCGAGCTTGCCTTGGCGTGCCTGCTCAACGAGGTTGGTGGCATATTTCTTCAGAGCCTCGAGGTTGAATTCTCGCTGGCTCCCGTTTCCTGGTTGGTTGGTTTGGTTCGTATTCATGGTTTTGTTCTCCTTTCGTTTCTACCCTCCATACATCTCAAACTCTGTACCAACACCCCTCATTCAGCCATTTTGACTTACAATTCCGACAAAACGGCAGTCGGCACAGCCCCCTCACCGTAAATATGTCCACATCATTCACCACAAAACTCTCCCTACAAAGATATCCAACTTTTGCGTCGCGTACGTCCAAGTTTTGCTTCGCGTACGTCCAAGTTTTGCTTCGCGTACGTCCAAGTTTTGCTTCGCGTACGTCCAAGTTTTGCGTCGCGTACGTCCAAGTTTTGCTTCGCGTACGTCCAACTTTTGCTTCGAGGATATCGGAATTCTTAAATTTACGTCGAGAATTTATTGATTTTCGGCCGAAAATTTAATAATTTACGTCGCAAATTTAATAATTTACGTCGAAAATTAAAGTTTTTCCATATCCTCGCAGGTCTTTGTCTGTGTTCGTGAATCAAAATTCCGACGTTTGTGCGAGTGTTATTTCTTTAATCGTTGACTCGGTAGGAAAAGTGTGGTGTTCGTAGTTGTTATGGTTTGGTTGGCGGCATGTGGTTATGGGGTGATGTATGCCTGTCAACTCGCCGGATGGCTTATATGTTGTCTGCATCACAACTGCACCGTCACTTTCGCGGGGAAGCAGTAGCTGGGGTCGCCGCGCTCGGTGAGCGATGAGCGCAGGTTGCCCTCGGTGCGGGTCAGTTTGCCTTTGAATACGGTCTTGCGTCCGTGACGCACGGTGACGGTCTTGTCGAGGTTGACGAGTGTGTCGTTGAGGTAGAGCGTTGCTTGGGTGTAGTCGTCGGTGTCTATCGTGATGGTGTTGCCCTTGACGGTGGCTTTGATGTAGCTGCCCTTCTTTGCCTCGGATGTGGAGACGCCCAACCAATAGAATAGTGGACGCATCCTGTCGCCCTGAACCCATACTATGGTTGTGGGGTAGGGGTTGCGATGGTATTGTGCCATCCACGGCAGTGCAGCCTTGTCTTCGAGGTCCATCCAGTGTGGCTTTCCTGGTAGTATGTGGGTTTCGTGGATATAGCCTTCGGGGTCGGAGCGGCGTAGCGAGTCCATCTGTCGTCCTCGCTCGGCGTCGATGCGGTTGCGGTCGTATGCAGCATCGTTGCCGCCACACCATATCATGAACGGCAGGTTGCGTAGCGGACGCATGTCGACATCACCCGGGTGTCCCGCCATCATCGATGCCGCTGCCCAGTGGTCGGCCATGCGTGGAGCCATGCGCCACACGCCGTCGCCGCCGGCCGAATAGCCGAGGAGGTAAACACGGTCGGGGTTCACATTATAATATATTACGCACGTGCGTATGAGTTCTTCGTACATGGGGTCGATTTGTGGCTTGAACCACATGTCCCAGTCGTCCCATGGTGCACGCGGTGCGACATACACACCTTCAGCCGGCTGATACAGCACTTTCTGATTCTCCCACTGGCTGTCGTTGAGTGCCTTGGGAGCGTTGCCGCCACCGTGGAGCGAAATCCAGAGGCTGCGGCCGTCGGCTGCAGCGGAGGCGAATATCTTTACATCGAATGGCATACGCAGTTCGCCTTGGGTTATGCAATGTGTTTCGATGTTCGTTTTCAGCTTCTCGGCTTGCTGCGCACGCCACTCGCTGATAATACGTAATCGTGCGTTGTCTGCATCGGCATGGTTGAGCTGTGCATGGGCATTCAAGCCCAAAGCCATGGATAGTAGTATGGCGGTACATGAAATTAAGTTGCATTTTGTCATGTCGTAGTTGGTTTTATAGCATTGAAACGATGTGCAAAGTTAACAATTTATTTGCTATTATATGTTTTGATAAGTGTGTTTTGTCGTCGTAAACAATAAAAAATGTGTTGTTTTGCATTATTCTTTAAGTATGAAACGACATAGATGAAATTTTTTTCGTAACTTTGCGCGGTTTTTTGCAAATGTGGTCTTGTTGAAACTATTTAATATTTTTTTTGATAGCTTCACAATAAACCACAGCATACTTGCGTTAATAGTATAGAATTGCGTAAAGAAACAACCAAAAAGGACTCCTCCGCTTTCATCATCTCTGGATGACGTAGTGATGGATGTGTGTAGGATGTGTATGCATCTTAGATTATGCATAATGAACGAAAACAGGAGAATGACAAGAGAATCGGATAACATAAAACCCAAAGATGGAATGACAGCTTGCGAGAGGGGGGTGAAACGCACCTTCGATGCAATAGGAGCCTTTGTGGGGCTTATTTGCACCTCGCCGGTGTTCTTAGTCATCGCTATAGCCCAGAAGGTAGAGGGTGAAGGTCCTGTCTTTTACAGGCAGGAGCGTGTTGGCCGTCACGGCAAGCATTTCAAGATATGGAAGTTTCGTACGATGAAGGTGACAGCCGAGGACGACGGCCCGCAGCTGGCACAGGAACAAGACGACCGGCTGACAAGGGTGGGGCGTTTCCTCAGATTACACCACCTCGACGAACTGCCACAACTCATCAACGTGTTGACAGGAGATATGTCGTTTGTGGGCTATCGTCCTGAACGAGAGTACTTCATCAAACAAATAATGGAACTGCGACCCGATTACTCTGATTTATACATAAGCCGCCCAGGTGTCACATCGAACGCAACGTTGCACAACGGATATACCGACACGATGGAAAAGATGATACGACGGCTCGACATGGACCTGGAGTATCTGCATACCCGCAACCTCATGACCGACCTCTCTATCATAGGCGAAACGCTCGGGCTTGTGGTAGGCGGTAAGAAAATATAAGAACCAGAACAAAATAAATCCTCCAACCCTTCTCCCCCTCCTATACAATGTGTCAGGGGGGGAGTGAGAGGGGGATAGAAACAGAAAACTTCCCCCTCTGTTCCCCCATTTAGGGGAATGATGGGGATTTTTGCTATATAATAACCCCGATAATAAACCAAAGCCAATGATAAGAAAACTGATAGCAGTGTGTGTAATGACACTCATAGGCGCATGCATGACCACCATGCATGCACAGAGCATGACCGACGCACAAGTGTTACAATTCGTGAGCGAACAGCAGGCACGAGGGTCGGACCAGCAGACCATCGTGGCACGACTGCTGCAACGCGGAGTAACCATACAGCAACTGCAACGCATCCGCAAGAACATGGAAGCCGAGAAAAGCCAGTTGGGAGCTGTTGACCTCAACGGACAGTCCACAAACACCACGCAGTCGCGACTGCGCACCAACCAGCAACTGGCAGGCGAGCAGTATCAGCAGCAAAACAACTACATGGTGCAAAGTCAGGCACGAGGCAACAACGGACAACTGGGATACACTCACGACGAACGCCTCCAGATGATGAACAACGACATCGCCTTCCTCGACATCGACTCGCTGATGTACTACCGCAATATGTTTAATGCCGAAGACCAAGTGTTTGGACACAACATATTCAACACCCCGACACTCACCTTCCAACCCAACATGAACATAGCCACACCTGCCAACTACCGGCTCGGTGCAGGCGATGCCGTGATTATCGACGTGTGGGGCGCATCGCAAGAGACATTCGAAGGCTCCATATCGCCCGATGGGACAGTCACCATACCAGGCGTAGGCCCTATCAACCTGGGCGGAATGACCGTAGCACAAGCCAACGCACAACTCAAGTCGAGGCTCGGACGATACTATGCCGACTCTGACATAAAACTGACTGTGGGCAACACACGGGCCATCACAGTGCAGGTCATAGGTGAGGTGAAAATGCCTGGCAGCTACACGCTCAACTCGCTCTCGACGGCATTCAATGCCCTCTATGCAGCAGGCGGAATAAGCGATATCGGTACGCTGCGCGACATCAAGGTGTATCGCCAGGGCCGGCAAATTGCCACCATCGACGTCTATGACTACATCATCAACGGCAATGCAGGTGGCGACGTGCGCCTGCAAGACAACGACATAGTCTCCGTAGGCCCTTACGAACAGCTGGTGAGAATCAAGGGACGAGTGAAACGCCCTATGTTCTACGAGATGAAACCCACCGAGAGCGTATCGACCATACTGAGCTATGCAGGCGGATTTGCAGGCGATGCCTATCGTAAGAACGTGCGCCTGATACGCAAGAACGGAGCCGAATACTCAATACACATCATCGACGAATTCGACATGAACGGATTCCGCCTTGCCGATGGTGACTCTATCTACGTAGATTCGGTAGTGGCGCGCTACTCCAACATGGCCGAAGTGCGCGGAGCTGTGTTCCACCCAGGCATGTACCAGATAGGAGGCGAAATCAGCTCGGTGCGTAGCCTTATCGCTGCCGCCGATGGACTGCGCAACGATGCCTTCTCGGCACGCGGAGTGATGCATCGTCAGCGGCCCGACATGACACTCGAGGTCATCTCCTTTGATGTGAAAGCACTGATTGACGGCACGGCAGCCGACATACCACTGCAGAAGAACGACGTGGTGTTCATACCCAGCCGCAGCGATTATGTCACCAACCAAACCATCAAGATAAGCGGCGAAGTAATCTATCCCGGAATATATCAGTATGCCGAAGGAACTACCATCGAAGACATCATACTGCAAGCCGGTGGTCTCACCAATTCGGCATCGACCAGCAAGGTCGACGTGTTCCGACCAATCTACGACCCATCATCGACCGAGAAGACCAACGATGTGTCGCAGACCTACTCCTTCGCTATCAAAGACGGATTCGTAATCGACGGCACACGCGGCTTCACACTTCAGCCATTCGACGAAGTGGTGGTGCGTCGTAGCCCGTCGTATTCAACCATGCAGACCGTAACGGTGACTGGAGCCGTCAACTTTGAAGGCCAGTACTCTGTCACCAACAAGAACTATCGCCTGAGCGACCTCATCAGTGCAGCAGGCGGAATCACCGAACTGGCATACGCCAAGGGGGCAAGGCTCGAACGCCGAATGACCGAAGAAGAGCGTCAACTCAACGAAGCCATGCAGCGCAAGGAGCAGATAGCCCTTTACGAAGAGGCTATGCGCAACGAACGCAACTATGACATGGCAAAGGCCGACTCACTCCTTGCACTGAAACTCGATGTGAGCAACGTCATGTCGGTTGCCATCGACCTCGAGGCTGCACTGGCCAAACCCGGAAGCCCCGACGATATCACCCTGCGCGAAGGCGACCGCCTCGTCGTTCCACAATATGTCAATACGGTGCAGATATCCGGCGATGTGCTCTACCCCATAACCGTGAACTACAAGAAAGGTGAAAGCCTCGACTACTACATCAAGAGTGCAGGCGGATACGGCGAAAATGCTCGCAAGCGTAATGTGTATATCCTCTATGCCAATGGGTCGGCACAACAGCTCGGGCACCATTCGAGCAAGGACATCCAACCCGGAAGCCGCATCGTGGTGCCATCGAAGAATGCCAAGAACAAGATGAGTGCTGCTGAATACTCGGCCATGGGTACCTCGGCTGCATCAATCGCCACCATGATGGTAACAATTGCAAATATATTGAAGTAGCGTATGAGTAACAAGACAGACTATATAGATTTGCGCGTGGTAGTGCGTGAGTTGCTCAGCAAGAAGAAAACATTTGTGTGGACATGGGTCGTCACGGCTGTTGTGGCCAGTGTGCTCATCGTTTGTGTGCCACGCACCTATACATGTAGTGTGAAACTTGCCCCCGAGGCCGAGTCGGCAGGAGCAGGTGGCGCACTCGGTTCCATCGCATCGCAGTTCGGCTTCGACCTCGGAAGCCTCGAATCGGCCGATGCCATCTTCCCGCAACTCTATCCCGAATTGTTTGAATCAAACGACTTCGTGGTCGGCTTGTTCGATGTCAATGTGCAGAGTCAGGACGGAACCATCACTACCACATACTACGATTATCTCGACAAATATCAGCAGACGACTGTATGGATGAAACCCTTCAACTGGATAAAGAATAAACTGACGGCGATAATTTCACCCACAGTTGAAGTGACATCAAGCAATGGCGAGGTAAGTGACAACTACTCGAAAGCATTTATGCTCACAAAGCGACAGACCGATATAGCCAATACCATCAAAGGCAATATATCATGCAATGTGGATAAACTGACGAATGTGGTGACCATCAACACCACCGACCAGGACCCGCTCATCTGTGCCGCTATAGCCGACTCAGCACGTGCACACCTCCAACAATTCATCATCGACTACCGCACCAGCAAGGCACGTGTCGATGTGGAGCACTACACCGACCTGCTCAATCAAGCCAAGGCCGAATATGACGAAGCAATGATGGCCTACAGCGCATATACCGACTCACACAAAGACGTAATCCTTCAGGCATACATCTCGGAACGCGACCGTCTGGAGGGCGACATGTCGATAAAGTATCAGACCTACACCGCCATGAAGACCCAACTCGAAGGAGCCAAGGCATAGCTGCTAGAGAAGATACCAGCCTTCACCGTGCTGCAAGGAGCCACAGTCCCCGTCAAGCCTACAGGTCCGAAACGCATGATATTCGTACTCGGTATGCTCATCTTATCCACCATCGTATGTGCAGGATGGGTGCTGAGGAAGGAAATAAGACTATGGTAGTATCTGCATGGATATACCTTTCCGATAGCAATTGTATTTAGATTCTTTTCTGTCAAAAACAATAATCTATGGACACACTGGTAGAGCGACCATACGCAATAGACCTAAGCCGGTTGATGAAGTTCAACCCGCGTAGTCTTACATGGCTGCCGTGCCT
>JAFUSD010000178.1 GCA_017480685.1 Bacteroidaceae bacterium | reverse complement strand
GACATACCGACAGCAGACTGCCTATACTGGTTATCATGCCGCAAATTTAATAAATAAATATCAACAGACGAAACAAAACGCCAACTTTTTGCGCTTTTATATATAATAAAGGTGTCGGTTTCATGCCTTTTTATGCATTGAAGCGGATATCAATTCATGGTCGCGACGATATCGGTAAAACATCGCAACGATATCGTTAAAACATCGCGACGATATCGTTAAAACATCGCGACGATATCGTTAAAACATCGCGACGATATCGTTAAAACCTTGAAAGGATATCGTTAAAACCATGAAAGGATATCTGGAAACTTTAATTTTCGACGTAAATTTAATAATTTGCGACGTAAATTATTAAATTTTCCACCGAAAAACAATAAATTTACGTCGCAAATTTAAGTTTTCTTACGTCCTTTCAGGAAAAGTCCCGTATAGACGCAAGCAAAGTTGAATATAAGTTCAAGGAAAGTTTTGTGAATGTGCAGGCAATGATGCACTGCTTAATCACCCTATTCTACACGGCGATCCTGGCGCACACACTTGCCTCTCACCCCACTCCATTGCAGAAAAATCAGCGTGCCTTGGTTGAGCATACCGCCTTTGGCAAGCCGTCTGACGTGACAGTGACGGTGATTCGGCCACGTGTGCCATCAGATTGTATGCCCACCACCAGCTGTCCCTTGAACACATGCATCTCGGGGTTGGTGAATACCTCGAACGATGTTGCGTCGCCATTGCAGATGCCGCGGAACACAGCAGCGCCCTCCACTCCAATCGCTATCTTGTTGTCGGCCTCTGGACACAGGTTGCCCTCGCTGTCTACCACGCTGACGGTGAAAAACATCATGTCTTCTCCGTCGGCCTTGAGGGTGGCATGCTGGTGGTATTCATCGAGTGTTTGGGGCTCGAGCACTATGTGGTGGGGTGCTCCAGCCGTATGTCGCACTGCCTCGCCCCGCTTCTTGCCATCAGCGTCGTACACCACGACACGCAGTTCGCCCGGCTCGTACTTCACATCGTTCCATCGCAGGCGATAGCGGTCGATGAGCGGTTCGTCGGCTTGCATGGTACGTCCGCCGTCGGCCTTCTGGCGCACGTCGGTCTTCTTCGTGATGCGTCCCTGACTCTTTCCGTTGACAAACAGCTCGGCCGTCGGGTAGTTGGTGTAGCAGAACACCGGTGTCACCTCGCCTTCGCGGCCGGGCCACGTCCAGTGTGGCAGCAGGTGAATGGTCTCGCCTGTGGTGTTCCAGCGGCTGCGATACAGGTAGTAGCGGTCTTTTGGCAGGCCTGCGAGGTCGAAGATGCCGAAGTAGCTTGAACGCGCGTTCTGGCGATCGTCGTAGGGTGTAGGTTCGCCCAGATAGTCGAAGCCTGTCCACACAAACTCACCTATCACGTAGTCGAAATCGTCTTGCAGCACCCAGTCGTCTTCGGGAATGTTGCTCCACGAGCATGCCTCAAGGTCGTACGACGAGCACTGGCCGTCATCATACCGCTTGCCATCGGCCCTGACCACGGGGAAATGATACACGCCGCGGCTGCTTACCGTGGATGCCGTCTCGCTTCCGAGCAGGAACTTCTGGTGCAGACGTTCGTAGGCACCGTGGTATTTGTGGGTTCGATAGTTGAGTCCCACGATGTCGATTGCATCAGCAAAGCCCGAGGTGATGACATTATCCCAGCGGTCCATACCTGTGGTGCAGAGGCGTGTGGGGTCAAGACGGTGCATCAGGTCTTGCATCTTGACGAGCATCTGAGTGCCCTCGCGGCCTCCCTGTTCGGGTATTTCGTTTCCTACCGACCACATCACAATCGACGGATGTAGGCGGTTGGCCATGACGAGGTTGGTGAGGTCGCGCTCCCACCAGTCAGCGTAGAATCGGTTGTAGCCGTTGCGGCATTTAGGATATTGCCACATATCGAACGACTCGGCCATGACCATCATGCCGAGCGAGTCGCACACATCCATCTGCAACTGGCTGGGCATGTTATGGGCGGTGCGTATGGCATCACATCCCATGGCCTTCAGCAACTCCACTTGTCGTACGAGTGCCGCCTTGTTCACCGCCGCACCAATCATTCCGAGATCGTGGTGCAGACATACTCCCTTGAACTTGCGCGTATGTCCGTTGAGTTGGAATCCATGCTCGGCAGTATAGCTCACGGTGCGTATTCCGATGCGACGTGTCACCACATCACACAACACTCTCTTAACATTCGCCAAGTCGTACACCCTCACCTCAAGGTCGTACAACTCAGGACTTTCGGGCGACCAAAGCCTCGGATTGCTGACACCAAGCGTTGCATACACTTTGCCGTCGCTCTTCACCAGGTCGGAAGCAGATGCCACCACCTTCGTGCCGCGCAGCAGGCGGAACTCGGCCGACAGCAGATGTCCCTGCTCGTTATAGATGTCGGCCTCGGCTTTCAATACAGCCATATTGCCGTCGATACTCTCTGTGTAGCAGTTCAATCCCCAAGGCTTTACCGCTGCCGCCCCTGTCTGGATGAGCGTTACGGGTCGGTAAAGTCCTGCACCCGGATACCAGCGACTGCTTTCGGCCAGGTTGCGAAGGCGCACAGCCAGCACGTTGTCGCTGCCGTCGCGGTTCACAAAGTCTGTCGCATCGATGTTGAACGCATTATATCCATACTTCCACTCGCCCGCCTTCCGTCCGTTGATATATACTTCGGGCTCTGACATAGCTCCGTCGAAGTTGATGATAGCATGCGCAGTCTTAGGATTCACCTTGAAGTGTACGCGATACCACCCCACCCCAGTCCACGGCAGCGAGCCTGTGCGTCCGGTCTTCTCGCTCGGAATGGTCTCTCCGTTCTGCTCAATGGCCACCGTCTGGCGGTCGTTGTTGTTGTCGAACGGACCCGCTATAGCCCAGTCGTGGGGCACAGCAACACGTTCCCACAAGGCATCGTCAAACTCCGATTTCGCCTGGTCGGCCATGTCGGTGTGAGTAAATCTCCATCCTGTTGCCAACGTTGTTTCATGTCTCAGGTTTTGTGCGCAAGCAGCGATGCTCACTGCCAGTACTGCTGCGATGATGGTGTGTCGTTTCATATCATAATGTATTTTACGTTGATTAGATGCATCGCCCTCGGGCAGAATGCACTATAGATTAGTTTGGTCACACACACGGAGGACGTATTGGTATGACATTATTCGGTTGCAAAGATACAGAAAAATGGCGTTCCGTACAAACGAAACGCCATTTTCTTTATAATATCAATGATATGTTTTTACTAAAACACGCCTATTTCATCATCGAAATGTGGCTCAAGATGAGTGCAAGCACCATAACGCCTGCGGTAAACATTACTATAGTTTCCATAATCTTACAATCTTTTTACCGGTGTTCGTATACTTTAGGAGACGCTTCTCCCTGTTTCCCCAGAACATTGTTTGACTTACATTTCATTCTGCTTTCTTACCATTAAGGTCGCCACAAGACAACCTTGGGGATTGGTATTCTCACTCTCTTTTTGTCATGCATTGAGGGGAACAAGCCCCTACAATGCCGAGGTCTGTTAGTCAACCATTGCAAATGCATAGAGGAACAAACCCACGAACGTTGCAATGAATGCAGCTGTCCAATACATCTGAATCTTTGTTAATTGTTCCATAATCAATCTTCTTACCATTTTTGTTTGTTAATCAAGGGGCGCTCCCCAATTCATAAATCAATAATCTTAAATACTTATATAATAATAATCCTAAAAACTTACGTCTTCATGTCTTTCAACGTCCGGCTTCATGTCTTTCAATGTCCGGCTTCATGTCTTTCGATGTCAGTCTTCATGTCTTTCAACGTCCGGCTTCAGGTCTTTCAACGTCCGGCTTAATGTCTTTCGATGTCCGACTTCATGTCTTTAAATGTCCGGCTTCATGTCTTTCAACGTCCGGCTTCAGGTCTTTCGATGTCCGACTTCAATTCAGACGCCGTTTGTCTTGTTTGACGCTGCAAAGGTACGGCAAGTTTGCGAACCGACAATCGTTTTTATGCTAAAATCGCATTGAAAATACGGTTTTATTGATATTGGTCAATTCGTGTTTGCGTACACGCGCAGTTTTTTGAGGGTATTTTCACCATTCATGACACCGAGTTGATAGACGTATAAACCGATGAAAAAGCAGAAAAAAACGTACGGATTATACATTTAGAAGAACAAGAAGTATATTGAGGAAATGGCTGGAGAAGACGTCGGAACTATCCTTCAAACACATAATCGCCTGTGATGATGCAGTTGAGGCGTGAAGAATAAGTAGCTACACGTGGGTGTTTGCCTGGTTGCGAAGCCCGATGTTCAAGGTCGGCAAGGATGTCAGCATAAGAGCAGAGGTCGGTATCGTAAACCACATAATCCGTTGGCAAACCCTCTACAGCAGTTGTCTGATAGTTCAGACCGTTGGCTTCACATATCAACACCATGCGTTCAAGATTGCGGTTTGTGCCATGAAGCAAGAAAGAGCACTGTTGCATCATACCAAGCGGAGTTTGATTACGTTCAATCAACGACCACAGCTGGCGCGACAAGTATTCGCTTGCTCCCTTCATGTAGATGGCCATACGTATCGGGACAGACAGCAGCCAGTTGTAATGGCTATAGTGTTTGCGGAAGAAGATATACATGGCCTGATAGAAGATATGTACATAGCGGTATGAGCTCTTGTTGGAACTCTCTCCCTTGTAGTGCAACATTCTCGAAGGGATATAGTAGTTCTTACTACCTGTCTGCAGCATCCTATATGAGAGGTCGATATCCTCACCATACATAAAGAAGTCTTCATCGAACAGTCCGCTCTGCTTCAGCACCGACATCCGGATGAACATACATGCACCCGATATCACCTCCACAGCATTCGGCTCATGTTCATCAAGATACCTCATGTAGTAGCGTCCGAATGTTCGGCTGCGCGGGAAAAGGCTGTTCAGACCCACCATCTTGCAGAAAGCAGTGAACGGCGTCGGGATTCCCCTGCGCGATTCAAACGCAAAAGTTCCGTCTTGGTTCAGCATCCTCACACCCGTGGCACCAATCGTGGGATCTGAATCGAGCAAGCCGATGCAGTCGGCTATCATACCTTCGTTGATAAATGTATCGGGGTTCAGCAGCATCACATACTCGCTGTCGGTCTGCCGTATGGCAAGATTGTTGGCGCGTGCAAAGCCCATGTTCTCTTCGTTCTCAATGAAATGAACCTGCGGATAAAGGCCTCTCAAGTATGTCACCGACTCGTCGCAGCTCGCATTATCAACCACATACACCTCGCCGTCAATACCCTCCAGGGCCTTGAATACCGAGTGTAAGCATTGCGCAAGATAATGCCTGACCTTATAGTTCACTATGACAACCGCCAGTTTCATCTTTCTTCAGTTTCTTTTACAGAACTTTTCTTTTACACAGCTTCCTTCTTCCAACCATCAATCCATATTCACTGTCTCAGCACGCTCTTCTTCGATGTTTTTCAAGAAGTCTTGAATCTTCTCTATCGAGGGAATACACAAGAGCGTCATCACCATGGCCATGCAAGCACAAAGCAGGCCGGTGGTGTTCATGAGCAGGAAATAAGCCACAAGGCCGGTCTCGGCACACAGCAGCAACAGCCCAAGGCGCACACAACTCCACAGGTGATAAGAGCACAGAGCCTCGTCCTTGTTCATGCGGCGTAGACCGCGCTGGGTGTTGAGCGAGAAAAGCTTCAACGCCAACGGCACTCCTACAAGCAGCAACACAATACATGCCGTGTTGAGATAAAACTCCGTCGGGCTGTCGCCCCCTGCAGCAAATACACCATTCGGAATTATATTTGTCTCGCCAAGAATGAAGGTGATAATGACCAGCAGCCATGCACCACAGTATTCCCACATCAGTCTACGCGATAACTTTCTTACAATTTTATTCATTTCGATACTATTGATTCAACATAAAAATACTCCATACAAACCACTCCACCATGAGCTACACGCCCACACTGAACTCCACCCTGTTTTGCAGGCTTCTGCCCAGAGTCACCTCGTCTGTATACTGCAGTTCGTCGTTCACCGACAACCCGCGAGCCAGCATCGTCAGCCTCAGACCCGTGCACCCTGCCAGACGGCGCGATATGTAGAAATTGGTTGTGTCGCCCTCCATCGTAGAGCTCAAAGCCAGAATGACCTCGTTCACCCCACCGGCCTCGACACGCTCCACCAGACTTTGAATCTGAAGGTCGTTCGGACCGATGCCATCCATCGGACTTATGACCCCGCCCAGCACATGATACAGACCATGATACTGGCCTGTGGCCTCAATAGCCATCACATCCTGGATATTTTCCACAACACATACCGTCGATCTGTCGCGCAACGGATTTGAACATAGCTGACACACATCGGTGTCGGAAATGTTATGACACACACGGCAGTAGCACACGTCATGTCGCAGACGGGTCAGAGAACTTGCAAACCTATCGACCGAACCAACATCCATACGCAGCAAATGAAGCACAAGGCGCACGGCACTCCGGCGACCTATGCCTGGCAACTTCGAGAACTCGTCAACTGCCTGTTCAAATAACTCCGAGGAGTAATGCTGATCCATCAAGTCTTTTTGATAAAGTGATTCGCACTGCCCAAGACTGATATAACGACTCTTCTGCATCGCATGCCGAAAGACTATATACCCATCTCTGCAGTTTCGGCTACAAAGATACACTTTTTATCTCACACCACAACACCTACACCATCAAATTATCACAAAAAAGACATATATGAACAACTAAACGCCCCAAAACACATGACATGAAAGCCAGCAAAGCATCATCTTTTCAATCCTAAAATTCTTCAGTCGAACGCCCTCCCTCCATAAACTCAGACAGGGTGTGGCTCGTTTTGAGTCACACCCTGTCACTTTCTTTGTTTATTGTGGAATTGTGGTTTGACAACAGCCGGAGGGCTAATTGTCAATTATCCGTTGTCAATTGTCAATTGAACTTAAAACTCTTCCCACTCCATTTCGTTGTCACGTTCAGGTGCCAACACATCCTTTGAAGGATCGGCTCCCTTGCCTGAAAGTGGAAGACAAATTGCATTGATCTCTACCTGCTCCACGGCAGTCTTTGGCTGAATATATGTTTTCTTCATAATTTATCAATTATTCGGACCCTCTCTGTCCTTCGGACATCTCCCCCCTTTATAGGGAGAGCCGTCTGGCGTCAAGAGGGATTGTTAATAATAATTTTTGTTTAGTCCCGCGGCCTCCCTCCCCATAGAGAGGGGGAGGGCCGGGGGGG
>JAFUSD010000177.1 GCA_017480685.1 Bacteroidaceae bacterium | reverse complement strand
TCCGAATATTGAAAACTAACAGTCCGAATATTGAAAACTAACAGTCCGAATACTGAAAACTAACAGTCCGAATATTGAAAACTAACAGTCCGAATACTGAAAACTAACAGTCCGAATATTGAAAACACAACTTATGCGCTGTAATCAGCGATTTCGATATGCGTGTAAAACAACGATTACGATTACACGTTACGTTCCTTATGTTTAAGCGTCAATATAAAAAATGCACCGCATTTCTGAATCGAAACACGGTGCAAAAAATGCTTATTTCCGTTTACTAACTTTATTTTATCAGCACCTTTTTACCATTGCGCACGTATACGCCTGTCTGCGATGGCTGTCCGTTTTGACGCACACCATTGATGGAGTACCATTCGCTGTCCGATGTGTTACCAGTTACTGCTCCAATCGACGATGCTATGCCATCAGTGCCACGAGCGTTCACCTGCTGCTCCTCGTCGGTATTGGTCTTATCTTCGTCGGTCTTAGGAGTGATACGCACGAGCTTCACGTACATACGCTGGTCGTTTATCAAACCCATCATGCGATGATACTGACGGCCGTTGAGCACATCGAGGAACTGCTGACGATACTCTTTGTGCAGTGCAAATGTGGCTTTATGCTTAGCCATCATCTCTTTGTGCACAGCCTTCATCTCTGCCACTTGAGCTTCGGTGGGCTGCTCCTTATGCATGGGACGAAATGCCATGCGACGTGGTTGTACCGGATACTGAGTGTCGACTTCAGCCTTGCTTGCCAGGAAGGCTTCGAACACAGGTGTAAATGCCTCGGCCTTTTCCTCGTCGAGACGCAGTGTGCGAGCAAACTTAGCAGCAACCTCTTCGTTGGTGAGCTTCACGAGTTTCATAGCAGCACGAGGTCCGCGATGCTGAGGCATCATGTGCGAGCCGCGAGGGCCTTGAGGTCCACGTTGTGGCTGAGCCATAGCAGCAGTAACCACAAACAACATTGATGTAACGATGAGTACAATTTGTTTCATAGTTTCTTTCACAATTTTAAGGATTAATAATATGTTTTCAGTTATTCCAACAATCTATTTACACCTTATTAGATATAAAATCCTATTAAATGTAAAATGCGAAAGTAAACTTTAACCTTTATTAACAGACGTGCAGCTATGCAATGGCTTTAATGTGTATGTGTGGGATGTTGGTGAATTATGTTTGCAATAAACAAGTGATGGGTATTTCATTATGTCATTAGCATTTCTTGTTTATTCGTTTGGCAGTACCAATTGCACCAGTAGGACATACAAGACGGCAGAGGTGGCAGCCTACACACTTGGTGCCTACGATGTGTGGCTGGCGGTCGGTGAATGTGATGGCTTGATGTCCGCCATCCATACACGACACATAGCATCGGCCACAACCAATGCACTTCTCACGATCAATCTTCGGGAAGACGATGGTGTCGCGGTCGAGGTTGCTGGGTGTGACGAAATCTGGTAATGCCTCGCCTACTATGGTATCGAGTGAAGTGATGCTACGCTCGGCAAGGTAGTTTTGCATGCCGAGAATAAGGTCGTCGATAATGCGATACCCATATTGCATCACAGCGGTACATACTTGCACATTGCGACAACCCAACTGAATAAACTCCAATGCATCACGCCAGTTCTCTATGCCTCCGATACCGCTCAGTTCCACCTTCTTACCATGTGCGCCATTGATGACGGCATTCTGAGCCATTTCTAAGATATAACGCAATGCTATAGGTTTGACTGCACGACCCGAGAGCCCTGAAACAGTTTTATGTCCACTTACTGCTGCCCTGTCATTCATTGTGACGCTCTTGATAGTGTTAATAGCCGAAATAGCATCGGCACCAGCAAAGTAGGATGCCATGGCTGGCCGGTTGATTTGCGTGATGTTGGGAGTCATCTTGGGAATGACTGGAATACTAACATTGTGTTTTACATAAGCAGTATAGAACAGCACCAATTCAGGATTCTGACCCACATCGCTGCCCATACCTGCCAGTCGCATCTGCGGACATGAGAAGTTGAGTTCCACTGCATCGCAGCCGACCTCTTCAGCCATCTTTGCCAGTTCAATCCATTGTTCTTCGGTTTGTCCCATGATACTGGCTATCACTACTT
>JAFUSD010000176.1 GCA_017480685.1 Bacteroidaceae bacterium | reverse complement strand
TTGAAGACCGAAGTGGCCAACGTGCTGACCGATGCCTCGGTGAAGCAGGTGGTATCGGGATTGGTAGCCGATAAGGACTTCATGAATAAGTTTGTGCTGAAGTTGGCCGAGAAGTGGGGCGCACAGGAGGATATAGTGATTTCTGCTGCAGATGCTGACAGCCTCAAGGCCCTCTTTGCTGCTCAAGCCAAGTCGTTGCTCGACAAGGGTGTGAAAATTGAAGGCGTACATGGTCAGAAGGCTTTGTTTGCCATCCAACCAGCCGACGGCTCATACAAGGTGAACTTTGGCGAGGAAGAGTTTGAAAACTATTTCAAGTCGTTCCTGCGCCCGCAATTGGTTGATATGTTGTTTGCAAAATAGAATAAAAGACAAATTGTAGATGGCAAATTATTATTGTTTAATAGCAGGATTGCCCGATTTGTCTCTTTCT
Organism: Bacteroidaceae bacterium; assembly: GCA_017480685.1. GTDB lineage: Bacteria > Bacteroidota > Bacteroidia > Bacteroidales > Bacteroidaceae > Colivivens. The sequence goes on along the minus strand of JAFUSD010000176.1, from coordinate 1,900 downwards.
GATGCAAAGTTAGGTAATAGTATAGCCAAACTGAAGGAAGAGTGTGAGGATGTTGTATCTACAGCTGATAAGAAACTCTTGTTTTACTTCTTCCTGAAGTTTGACTGTCAGAACCTTGTGCGCTTATTGAAGAACCCGGAAGCGGAAATCGACACGAACGGCAACTTCACGCTTGAGCAGTATCGCGACCTCATCACATCGGCTCGCGAGATGAACTTCAACGTGCACCGTTATCCGTCGTTCATGTCTATTTTTGCCCGCGAGTATCAATATAATAAAGATAAGGTAGGTTTCTTTGCCGAGGATGCCATGATGCTGGCTTACTACGAGTATGCTATGAAGTGTAAGAACACAATGATAGCCGACTGGTTTAAGTTTAATTTCAATATCACCAACATCCTTACGGCTATGATTGCCAGGAAGAACGGATGGAGCGTGGGCGATTATATCCTTGGTGACAACGAGGTTACTGAGATGTTGCGCACCAACAATTCAAAGGATTTCGACCTGGTGAATGAATACGACTATGTGGTCGAACTCATGAAGATTGTAGAAGAGACTGACCCCGTGCAGAAAGAGAAGAAGATAGATGTGTTTAAGTGGCAATGGCTCGACGACCGTACATTCTTCGACATCTTCTCCATCGAATCTGTCTTTGTGTATTTCTGCAAGCTCGAGATGCTCGAGCGTTGGGAACACCTCGATGTAGAAGAGGGTAAAGAGACATTCCGCCAGATTATAGAACAACTGCGTGGCGAGGCAAAGGTGCCTGAAGAGTTTATTAGGAAATAAAAAAGAAAAGAATATAATATGACAAAAGGAACAGTAAAAGGCGTAATAGCCAATATGGTAACCCTGGGTGTCGACGGTCCTGTGTCGCAAGGCGAGATATGCTACATTGAGACAGGTGGCGACCGACTGATGGCAGAGGTTATAAAGGTTGTGGGTTCCGACGTATATGTCCAGGTGTTTGAAAGCACCAGCGGATTAAAGGTCGGTGCACCAGCCGACTTCACCGGACACATGCTTGAGGTGAAACTTGCACCGGGTATGTTGTCAAAGAACTTCGATGGTCTTCAAAACGACCTCGACAAGATGGAGGGTGTATTCCTCAAACGTGGTCAATATACCAATCCGCTCGATGAAGACCGCATCTGGGATTTCGAGCCACTCGTGAAAGAAGGCGACGAGGTCGTGGCCTCGGATTGGCTGGGCAAGGTGGTGGAAAATCATCAGCCACTGAAGATTATGGCACCGTTCCAGCTTGAAGGCAAGGCAAAGGTGAAGAGCATAGCAAAAGCAGGACAGTACAAAATCACCGATACCATAGCAGTGCTCGTGAAAGAGAACGGCGAAGAAGTGAAGGTCGATATGATACAGCACTGGCCAGTGAAGTTTGCCATGACCAACTACAAGCAGAAGCCACGTCCATTCAAGTTGCTCGAAACAGGTGTACGTACCATCGACACGTTCAACCCAATTGTTGAGGGAGGTACTGGATTCATCCCTGGACCATTCGGAACAGGTAAGACAGTGCTTCAACATGCCATCTCGAAACAAGCCGAAGCCGATATCGTGATCATTGCAGCATGTGGTGAACGTGCAAACGAGGTGGTGGAAATCTTCACCGAGTTCCCTGAACTGGTTGACCCGCACACAGGTCGTAAGCTCATGGAGCGTACCATTATCATAGCCAATACCTCAAACATGCCGGTAGCAGCCCGTGAAGCATCTGTATATACAGCCATGACCATGGCCGAATACTATCGTTCGATGGGACTTCGTGTCCTCCTCATGGCCGACTCCACCTCACGTTGGGCACAAGCGCTTCGTGAGATGTCGAACCATATGGAGGAACTGCCTGGACCTGACGCATTCCCGATGGACCTCGGAGCACTCA
>JAFUSD010000175.1 GCA_017480685.1 Bacteroidaceae bacterium | reverse complement strand
GGCTGCGGTATTCCAGACGTCCCAGCCGGTAGCCGAAGTATTCGTCGATGGGACCTGTATATACAATGGTATGTGCCTGCGAATCCCAGTAGTGGCGGTCGGCAAGGTAGTCGCACTCCAGGCGACATTCCACCCCTTCGATCAGACGTTAGATGAGGATGTTGTACCCTACTTCGTGCACACCCTGGTAGCGGTCGGTGAAGTAGTTGTTGTCGTAGGTGAACCGCAGCGGCAGACGGCGTATGATGAACGGGGGCAGTTCATGGCACGGCCGCCCCCATTGCTTCTCGGTATAACCCCTGATAAGTGTCTCGTATATGTCGCTGCCCACCATCTGTAGTGCCTGTTCCTCGAGGTTGCGTGGCGTGATGCCGGCATACCTGCCGCGCTGTGCCTCTATCTTGCGTCGTGCCTCGTCGGGTGTGACGACTCCCCACATCTGGTGGAAGGTGTACATGTTGAACGGCAGGTTATAGAGACGGCCCCTGTAGTTGGCTATGGTACACAGTGTGAAGCGGTTCATCGTCACGAGCGAGGTGACGAGCCTCCACACCTGCTCGTTGTCGGTGTGGAAGATGTGCGGCCCGTAGAGGTGTACGTCGATTCCCTCCATGCGTCGGCACGCCACATTGCCGCCCGCCTGCTCGCGGCGGTCGATGACAAGACACTTCCTGCCTTGCTGACGTGCCATGTATGCGAACGTGGCACCATAAAGGCCCGAACCTACTATTAGGTAGTCATACATATACCCTGCTTAATATTTTGGGGGACTTATAATTATGCGATGTATATATTTTATTTACTGTCTTCTCTGTTCCCACTCTTTATATACTCCTTCAGCAGCAATCCTGCAATAAGGATCTGTAAGCACCTGCTTGAGCCACTGATGCAAATCCTCTCCCGAAGTCTGGAACTTATCGCTGTGTAAGCCTGACATGCGTTCTACCAATTTCACAACTGTCAGTTGCGTCATAAATGAGTTCTTATCCCATCCCGACATCTGATGCAGCATATCAATTTGCTTCTCCATAGCAGTGCGACACCAATGCTCGTCATCGTCGGGTATCTGCTCCAGACACTTCTCAAAAATGCCAATACATGCTACCTGGCCTGGTATCGTCATGAATTTTAATATATATGCTTTTTCATTTTGAGGCACATGGCTCAAGTATCTATATGAACCAGGTTCCAGTGAAGGTGCATATATGGCTCTCTCTTCATCACTCTTTGCATACGTCTCATACATTTCGATAGCATGAAGTTGGGTGGAATATAATGCACCACAAAATTTGTCGTGTACAGACATTGTGGCAAGTGCTGCCTGAAGTGGCGAAAACTTAAAACGCCATACTATATAGGCTATCTGTTCAAGTTCCTTGGCATACAGTTCTTTCAGTTCCGACATTTGCTCACTATAGCCAATCGACCGAAATGGCAAGTTGTCTTCTGTTACATAGCTTAAATTGTCATTGTATTTACTCAACGATTTACCTATTTGAGGTAAATCCTCTGGCATTTTATCCAAAACTATTGATGCCCCGCTCCATTCCGACCTGCCATCTTCATACATGTCTATGTGTATGCTGTCGCCAGGACTCATGAATATCCTTGCATTCTGTTGGCGAACTCCCATAGTATATACAAGCAGGCACTCTGGATTATACATCATGAATTTGGTGCGGAAGTGTCCGTCAGAATCCATCTCGGCTCGGTTGTGTGGATCTGCATGGTAGCCAGTCGGTGGGGTGTATTGCACAAAGATTTTTACATCTTCTCCGTCTCCATCGTAACCATGCAAAACGATGTCAACATTCACGGACTTTCCATCAAATGCCTTTGAAACGAAACCACTGTTTTTCGTTTCTGGCACATTTAGACGGCCTGATTCGTGAATACCTAAGATAGTGAAACGACCGTTTTGCTTCATGTCGAGAGCTTTGTTTGACGCTTTCACAGGCGCAAAACAAGCCGTAAACAGCAAGGGGGCTGTACCTTCAAGATTGTATTTCATATCCGTCTCTATGCCTTTGGTACATATAAGAGTGTGTTCAATTCCATTATCATCAACAAGGAGGACGTCACTTCCGAAGGTAAATTCGGAACTTGAAGTTCCCGTGGTACGGAAATCTATAAATGTCGTGTCAGGAGTGTAGTTTATACCTGTCACCTCAAGTTCCGTACTTGGAACAATAGTCGCGACATTGGTTATGCTGTGGAAACCAGATGCACAGCCAGATAGTAGCAGTACCAAGAAGCCTATGTAATAATGTTGAAAAATAGATTTCATAATTTCTTTATTTTTGAGGAATAATAAAACTATTCATATATATTATGATATTGGTCTCTCCAAGTAATCTTATCAGAGACGTCTATTTTAAATTCCAGCTGAGCTTCTCCATTGTTATCAACATCAACAACAATGCCAGCCATGTCGTATTTGGTCCTTTTATATGAAATGGTCTTGAATGCAATGATGTGTTTGTTATGCAAATCACCTGGATAATTTGCAGGGAAGTCGTTTGTAATGGAACTTTTGCTAATACTTTGATCATAGTTTTTTAGCTCGTACACGTAATAAAAAGTTCCTTCATCGGTTGTTTTGGCAGCTGTTGTTATAGTATCAGGTAAGTTATTACATTGTGCATTTATTGTAGTTTTGAAATAGAAATCCTCATTCCAGCTGAATTCAGCATAAACTGAAAACTCGTCAAAATCATCAACTTTTTCAGTTTGAGAACGAATGTTATTACCTGCAGTAATGTAGAGATGGATGACAGGTTCACTTCCGCTACCACTTCCATCATCACCACCGTCCATCATCGGCGGGGCGACATAGCCCAT
>JAFUSD010000174.1 GCA_017480685.1 Bacteroidaceae bacterium | reverse complement strand
TCCTCGCGGCACACCCAAAGTATATCCTTGCAGCACACACAAAGTACATCCTTGCAATTGTGCAATGATAGTTTGAGTCCCTTTTTTCTTAATTATGCTTTGCTTATATAGAAAATGTGTGAAAAACTTGCAAATACATAAAAAAAGTCGTATCTTTGTGACCTAAACCAAAAAAACAAACAATATGAAACACAACTACTCACCCTGCATGTTGCTGCTCCACGCAGCGTTTCTCGTTCTCTTTTCGTTCTCGTCGGCAAGCGTCAGTGCCCAGGAGGAGACCGACGATGAGCAGCCGTTGCTCACCTTGGCTTGCATTTCCGACATTCACACCGAGCGTGGCCTTATCACCGACATCAACAACATTGGCATCCGCGGCTCGTTTGCGCAGACTTTGCGCCGCATCAAGCTCGAAGAGAAAATAGACGTTATGTTGCTTGGTGGCGACTGCACCAGCGATGCCACCATTCCGGTGGAGAATTGGGAAAAGGTGCGCACTCTCATTGCAAAATATACGCGCACGGCATTCCCTACGAAAGAGACTACTCCGGTGATTTACGTCACAGGCAACCACGACTATGAGGTGGCCAACTGGTACAGCCTGCCCAAGACCTACAACGCAGCCGACTATTATACCTACCCTATGAAAGACGACATAGGCGAGCTGAGTGCCGACGATGCGTTTTATGAGCAGGCCGATAATGCCGACCAGCCCAAGATGACCATGCTTGCGGCTTATCATTATGTGATACATGGTTTCGACTTCGTAATACTGAACTGTGGTAAGTATCAGTTTAAGGACGCTGGACACTATGAGTACTCCATTGAGTCGGTGCAGTGGATTGCCAAGAAACTTGAGGAAATCTATGCCGACAATCCTGACAAGACGGTGTTCTTTGCACTCCACATCCCGTTTGGCGACTCAAACAGCATACGTGCCGCATCGAAAGGTATGGTGAACTGCGAAAGTACAACTCTGCTCAAGTCGACACTGAGTAAATATCCCAACCTCATCATGCTCTACGGCCACGACCACGGAGAAGACAAGGCATACACGCGCCAAAAGACATCACAACGTGTAACCCACTACGACACCAAAGGTAACATTATCGACACCTACGACGACACCCACGTAGACGGTGCCCTACCCTATGGTTACACCCCCGAGAGCGGTGAGACCGAAGAGACGGCATACTATTTGATGAACGATGCGAGCAACTTATACATGGGATACGACTCTTACAACATAGCACCCATCAGCACGCCTAAAGCCGTGACGGCAACAAAGCAGGCCGACGGTTCGCTCTACCTGCTCATCGAAGGCACCAACCCGTCGGGCGGAAGCCAGTACAACTACATACACATAGGCTCAAACGGTTACTACTCTGTAGGCGATGCAACAAGTCTGTATGCCTACGAAGTTGCTCCCGAGTCGGACGGCACCTCAGCAACCCTGGCCTCTGAACTTAAGCCCGGACACTCCTATATGATAATAGGCGAGAAGAACGGCAAATGGTATGCCATATCCAACTCGCTTTACAACGCAGGCGGAAGCGGACAACGCATGCAACGCGCCGAGGTGACACGCTCGGCCGACGGACTCACCATAAGCATCACAACCGCCAACCCTGCCATCGTGTGGAAGGTGATAGCGGCCACAACGACACCTACCGACGAAGAGACCCACACATGGAGTGTATGCAACGTCACATCGGGTAAATACCTGGGCTTCAACACCATCAACATCTCGGCTGTAGATGTAGTCACATCGGTCAGCTTCACGCCCAACAGTGCGCTGTCGGGAGCATGGTCGGTGAGCGTGAGCGGCAGCGGTTCCGAGGCCAACGGCAATTTCCTCTATTCAGGCTCGTCAGGGCGTTTCTCTGCTAACGCCAACCCTTGTCCGGCATTATTCTATCGAGTTACTAAGATGGACGACAGCGGAATCACAGGCGAACTGGCCACCGAAGTGACCGACGGCGAGAAATACATAATCGCAGTGCGCAACAACAACGACCAAAGTAAGTACTACGCCCTGACTGACGAAGTATACAACGGCAACCGACTCGTAGGTCTGCTCGTAAACATCGACGGCACTAGCGTCAGCCTCAGCGCCACAGCCACAAATGCAGTGTGGACCATCGGCAAATACACACCCAACCCCTCAGACCAAGGCACTCCAAGTTTCTTCTCTGCATTCATGGGCTCAATGCGCTACTACTACAACACCATCGACCCAGGCGACATGCCAACCGAAACACCCAACATCGTACAAGCCCTCATGGTGTATGTGTATAAAGACCGCGTGGAACTGCACATGAAAAACTACAACAAGTCGGGAACCATCAACGGCATCACAGTCAACAAATACCTTGTGCCATACATCTCATATCGCGAAGTGCAAGACCCCGCCTCGACCGAAATCAACAGTGTGCGCCTCGACGACTGCTACATAGAGAGCTACGATGCATACGACCTCACCGGGCGCAAAATAAGCAAACCGGCAAGCGGCCTATACATCGTAAATGGAAAGAAAGTATGGGTGAAATGACACCTCAAAACACAAAAAACAACGGATATCAGAGAAATAACGGCACAAAAAGCAAGAAAAAACAAAAATAATAAAGCACGAATCAGAATAAATTCGTAACTTTGCAGCCGATTTGCGCGGACAGCGCATCGGAGACAATCAACGAGTACGAACCAAAAAATCAAAAACCGCAGGAACAACCACCCAAATGAAAGGTGACAAAAAGCAACAGCAGTACCGAGTCAACGAACAGATTCGAGTACGCGAAGTGAGAATCGTAGGCGAGGGCATCGAACCACGAGTAGTCCCCACACGCGAAGCACTCAAGATGGCAGAACAAATGGAAGTAGACCTTGTAGAGATCTCACCCACTGCTCAACCTCCGGTTTGTCGACTCATCGACTACTCCAAGTTCCTCTATCAAATCAAGAAAAAGGCCAAAGAAATGAAGGCCAAGCAAGTGAAGATAGAGATAAAGGAAATACGGTTCGGACCACAAACCGCTGAAGCCGACTACGCATTCAAGCTGAAACATGCACGCGAGTTCATCGGCCAAGGCAACAAGGTGAAGGCCTACGTCTTCTTCAAGGGACGTTCAATAGTGTTCAAAGAGCAAGGCGAAGTGCTCCTGCTCCGTCTGGCCAACGACCTCGAAGACGTGGCAAAGGTGGAAAGCATGCCGGCACTCGAAGGCAAGAAGATGAACATCATGCTCGCACCAAAGAAACCAGGCAGCGCAGGCTCAGGCAAGAAGAAAGAACAAGCCCCCACCACGGCACCACAGGCCGACACCCAGCAAGAGACAGAAGAAGAAGGTGCGTAACGTCTTGGTATATACGTTGCCACCACAGAAGTAATAACAACTTAAACAAACAAAGAAAAATGCCAAAAGTAAAGACAAGCTCAGCAGCTAAGAAGCGCTTCAAGCTTACTGGAACCGGTAAGATCAAACGTCAGCACGCTTACCACAGTCACATCCTGACAAAGAAAACTAAGAAGCAAAAGAGAAACCTCGACCACTCAGCAATCGTGGTTCCTGCAAACGTAAAGCAAGTACGCGACCTACTTTGCCTGCGCTAACATCTTAGAAACAAGTAAGCAAAGAAGAAATCAACCAAATGTTTAATCGAATGATTAGCCCGGAAAGAGCAGTAAGCGACTGCCGCTAACATTCAAAAAGAAAAGAAAACTATGCCAAGATCAGTAAACCACGTTGCTTCAAGAGCAAGAAGAAAGAAAATCCTGAAACGTGTAAAGGGACAGTTCGGTGCACGAAAGAACGTGTGGACCGTAGCCAAAAATGCCTATGAGAAGGGACTCACCTACGCATTCGTAAGCCGCCGCAAGAAGAAGAGAGACATCCGCGCACTGTGGATTCTGCGTATCAACGCAGCAGCACGCCTCGAAGGTATGTCATACTCACAACTCATGGGAGCAATACACAAGGCAGGAATCGAAATCAACCGCAAGACACTCGCCAACCTGGCACTCAACAACCCTGCAGCATTCAAGGCTGTTGTAGAAAAAGTGAAGTAAATAACGCGTAAGACTATACACAAGTGACGGAGGGCTACAACAGCTCTCCGTCACTATTTACAAACCAATCAAAACAAACAAATGAACAACCAAACAATCAGAATCAAGCAAGGCACCATCCGCTGGACACGATTCACACGCCACTCCGACGCAGTATTCCGCAGCCTCGGACGCGAAATCAGCATCGGCGTACTCAGTGTTGCCACCCTGCTTGCAGCCACACCAGCATCGGCTACTGCACGCATGGCCACACAACACACCACCACTACCCGCACACACGATGCCATTGCTGACGACATCCCGCCACTCGATGTCGACCTGCTGGAAGAAGGCGACCTCCTCTTCACAGCCGTAAACACAAACCCACAGCCCAACGCGGCAAGTCGGAAAACTAATGCAGCAAGTCAAAAGACCAATGCAGCAAGTCAAAAGACCAATGCAGCAAGTCAAAACCTAAGCAATGCAATTGCAGACGTAACTCAAGGCATCGACCAGATAAACATCACACACGTTGCCATACTGCACCGACAAGACGGACAGACATACGCACTCGAAGCATCAGGACGTCATGGAGTTTGGCTCAACCCAATCGACGACTTCATAAGTCAGACTGATAAAACACCTGCAGGACTTCCAATGATACTAGTAGGAAGACTGAAAGACCAAAGCAACACACAAGCATCCGTAAGTAAAGCACTCGTATACCTCGGTCGTCCATACGACAACCTCTATTCCCCCACCGATTCTGCTATCTATTGCAGCGAACTCGTGCAACTATCCTACACCGACCGCACCGCACAGCCCATTTTTCCACTGCAACCCATGTCGTTCCACGATTCCACGGGGCGCATCACACCCTTCTGGACAGAATACTACAAACGATATGGCATGACTGTACCCGAAGGCAAGCCCGGCACCAACCCTGGAGCACTCTCGCGAAGCAATAAGATAGAGATCATCTATAATTTCCAAGAAAGAAAAGAAAACCTAGATAATCTAGAAAGCTTAGGATATCCAGAAAACCTAGACAGCACAATAGCACTTCCCACGGCACAAGTCACGGCCTCGATTATCCCTGCCGGTAGCGGCAAGGAGGCACGGATCGTTCAGGTGCTCAGCCATCAATTCATACAAAACAGCGCCGCACAGAGCGTAAACGACCTGCTGAAGCTGGTGGCTGGAGTCGATGTGCGCCAGCGTGGTCCGTTGGGTGTGCAGACCGACATCGGCGTGAACGGTGGTAATGAAGACCAACTCACCGTAATGCTTAACGGCGTGAACATCTCGAATCCGCACACTGGTCACCTCACCTTCGACCTCCCTGTCAGCCCCGACGACATCGAACGTATCGAAGTCATCGAAGGCGGTGCAAGCCGCGTGTATGGTTCGTCGGCGTTCTCGGGAGTAATCAATATCGTAACCAAGAGCGAGGCCGACAACACCGCCGGCATCCATCTGCAAGGCGGCTCGTTCGGCACATTTGGCAGCACCGCACACATCAATCTTCGGTCGGGCGCTTTCACCAACCGTATCAGTGGCGGATGGACTCAGAGCGACGGCGCATCGGCCAATAGCGACATGAAACGCGCTCATGCCTACTGGAACGAGCGTTATTCGTCACGGCGTTTCGATCTTAATTTCCAGGCAGGAGTGAGCAACATGCGATATGGCGCCAATACGTTCTACGGCACGGGCAGCAACTCGCAGTACGAGGCCGACACACGTTACCTCCTTTCGCTGCAAGGCGAATTGAAGGATCGCATCCACCTCTTGCCGCAAGTGTATTGGAACCGCTCGTCCGACCACTACATCTGGCTGCGCCACCAACCGTCGGCCTACGAGAACTACCACCTCACGACGGTCTATGGCGGACACCTCAACGCATGGACACAGTGGGCGCTTGGAAAGACGGCCGTAGGCATCGAATATCGCCGCGAGAACATCCTCAGCACACGTCTGGGTCGTGCCATCGACCCCAACCGTATCAACCATCATCCAGGTTACAAATACGAAGACGGGCGTTCGAACGTCGGCATCTACGTAGAGCACGACATCGAGTGGAAACGATGGAGCCTCTCGGCCGGCCTGCTGGCCCACGACAACAGCAGTGTCGATGGCGGCATGAGGCTGTATCCTGGTATCGATATTGCCTGCAACGTGTCGGATGCCCTGCGGCTTTTTGCATCTTTCAACCAAAGCCTGCGCACACCCACCTACACCGACCTCTACTACAACGGGCCGGGTCTCGAAGGCAATTCCAACCTAAGGCCAGAGAAGAGCACCGACTATTCAGTAGGAGCCAGCTACGGTGCAGGACTTGTGGATGCCAATCTGAAGGCATTCTACCGCAAGGGTACCGACATGATCGACTGGGTGAAACCGACAGGTGCCAGTGTGTGGACCACAGCCAACAGCGACATCGACAACTACGGAGTCTCGGCAACTGTCGGTCTCAACTTCCAACGCACGTATGCCACACCTTATATATATAATATAAGCCTCAGCTACTGCTACAACCACCAGCGCCGAGTTAACGAAAAAGCTACCATCTCCTTTGGGGTGGGGCCTGTCACCTACGCCAACCAGCTTGTCTATCTGCGACATAAGTTCGTAGCCACCATGCGCCATCGCCTCTTCTCCCACCTCTCTGCCCAGTGGGAACTCATCTACAAGGACCGTACCGGATGGTTTGAGAATGCGCAGAGCGGTCAGCGTCAGTCGTATGGTTCGTTCGCTCAGCTCGACCTGCGCCTGCAGTGGGACCGCCCCAACTATCAGCTCTATGCCAAGGCCAACAACATCACCTCACACCGCTACTACGACTACGCCAACATCGAGCAGCCAGGCGTTTGGTTCACCGTTGGCGGCAAACTGAGCATTGGATTTTAATCCTACATCTGCACACGATTCAACACCCATTTTACGACACCCGCAGAGACTCTTAAAAACGAGTGCGCACTCGCGACCCCGAG
>JAFUSD010000173.1 GCA_017480685.1 Bacteroidaceae bacterium | reverse complement strand
GGCTCCGAGGCCGTTTTGGCTGAGGTAGGTCACTACTGCGTTGGCCAACTTCTGTCCCACGCGCTTCACCATCGCGGTGTTGGTGGCGTTGGTCGAGAGTTTGGCCGACTGCATATATTCCTTATACTGCTGACCGCTGAGGCTCAGCACTTGTTCGTCGCTCACCATGAGTCGTTGCTTGCGACCGGTGATGGGAACTCGGGTGGTAGTACCGCAACTTACGAGCAGTGCCGCCACGACGGTGAAAATGATGTATCGAATCTTATTCATGACATAAAAACATTTACTTTCTTGCTATTATTTATTTTTAGGAGTTAAAGGGATGAATGATGATTGTTGAGTGTTGAGAGTTGAATGTTGAGAGTTGAATGTTGAGAGTTGAATGTTGAGTGCAGAATGATGATTGTTGATTAGTCATCCGGATGGGTCACATCCGCTATTCATTATTCATTATTAATTATTCATTATTAATTATTCATTAATCCAAGCATCCGCTATTCATTATTCATTATTCATTATTCATTAAACTACGCTTTCACCTCACTCCGCCACCGAATCCGCCGCCAGAGAATCCGCCTCCGCCGCCGAATGATACACGTCCGCCGCGTCCCGAGGCGCGTGCTTCGCGTTCGGCCTTGCTCATCCATGCACGCGAAGTGCTGTTGTGGAATGTGGAGTAGATGGTGGGCAGGGTCATGTCGTCGGCCATCTGGTTGGCGATGTCGTCCATGTTGAAGTACTCGGGGTTGATGCGTTTCATGTCGCGTATCACCTGGTCGGCAATTCCGAAAAGGGTGGCATATATCATGTATTCCTTCCACAAACTCAGTTCGCCCACATGGCGCTCATTGAGCAGTGAGAAGTCTTTCAGATACTTCTTGAGTCCGAACAGTTGTTGTACTGACTGTCGAGATTTGTCATTTGCGTACTTATATATGTATGACTGTGTGTGCAGTGCTTGCACAAATGGGTCGGTCACAGCTTGATTTTCACGACTCTGCATCCATGTGCGCAGCTCGCGCGGCTCGAGTATTGTGTCGTCGCCTGCTGCCTGACGGAATATGTCGTGAATCATCCCGACCAGCCGCTCCTGCTTCGGCTCTTCGGGCAAATCGTGTATGACGAAGTTCTGCGTCAGTTTTCCGTCCTTTCCGGTCGTGGTCTCGATGCTTATGGCTCCGATGTTGATGAGTCGCAGTATGCATGCCGAGAGCAGGTTGTTGTAGTCGGAACCGATGTATCGGTAGGCATTGAGTATGTTGTTGGCTTCCTGCAATCTGCCGCCGAGCGGTATGTCGCGCCACCATTCGAGGTCTTTGGTCACTTTGCGTCGCTGCCACCACATATAGATGAGGTAGATGATGAAGATTAGCGGCAGGCCTACTATTATACCTATAAATATAATAATTCCCACGATGTCGAAATCGTCGTCGTCAATCTAGTCGCTGCCTTCGAATGCGCGTTCCTTCACTTCTTCGAATGTACCGCCTTGTGTCATTTCGGGTGAGAAGAAGCCGTGAGGGAAGCGTGCCATCACAATCATGGCACTATGTCGGTCGAAGGGTTCGGTGGTTTCGGCCACGATATTCCCATTATCAAAGTACACATAGCCATCGTATCGGAATCCCCAGATGGCAGCTGTGTCCTCGGCAAATGGTTTTCCGTCGGCACGGCTGATGACGAGACTTACGTGTTCTGGCTCGGGGCTGATACCTTCGGCCACGAACATGTAGTTGAATCCGTCAGCATCGTCGTAGCGCTTGACCATGTTGGTCACGGTGTAGGACGTGATGTAGGTGCGTTCACCGCTGTCGCCCAGTCCCCAGCAGAGTTCGTAGCCGTCGCTTTTGGTCACGATGCCACAGCGTCCGCTCTTCTCGGCGCGGCTGCAGTCTACGTCCCATTCGCCTATGTAGGTGTAGTTTTGTCCTGACTCGTCGGTGACGCAGAGGTCGGTGACGCGGCTGCCGTTGAGGTGCCCCACCACTACATATACCTCGGTGCCTTCCGAGTCGATGTGCATGTGTCGGGTTTCGGTGATGCGTGCATCGCCGTTCTCGCTGAGCATCACACGTATGCTGAGGTCGCTCAGCGATGGGCGGCTCACGGCACACAAGCACCACAGCCACCCGGTGAGGATGGTTGCGTACCGGCGCAGGTGGCTACTTGAATGCTTCATCTAAGTTGGGATAGCTGTGTTTCTGAGGTTCGTCGGTCTTGAGGTATTCCCTCTGCTCGAAGTGAAGTGCCGATGCCACAATCGATGAAGGCCACTGGCGCACCATGCGGTTCATCTTGGTGGCGGTATCGTTGTATATCATGCGCGACATGCGCACGTGTTCTTCATATTCTTTCACTCCTGCCTGTGTCTCTTTGAACAGGTCGGCAGCCTTGAGGTCGGGGTATGCTTCGCCAATTGCGATGAGGCGTCCCATCACCTGCTGCAATGCTCCTTGCTGTTCGGCAACAGCTTCGGGTGTGTTCACGTTTTCGCCACGACGCTGCTGGATGACGTTGATGAGGGTTTCCGACTCGTGTTTTGAATACTGTGCTGCTGTCTTGGCAAGTGCCAGCAGGGCATCCCAACGTGAGTTGAGTTGTACTTCAATCTGACCGAGGGCATTCTTGCACATCTCGTCGAGGTTGACGAGCGAACGTTGTGTGTTTACGAAGTAGAGCAGGATGACTGCCACTACGACGACTGTGATGATGATTGGTGTTGACATTATATGTTAAATGTAATATTGAAATAATGTAATGATGAAAAGCTTTTCAGCGTCTTCTTTGTTGCTGATATTGTTCGATTGGATATTCCTGCTTAAAGTCGTTGAGCTTCTTGGTGAAGTAGGCCTTGAAGTCGTCCCAGCGATAGTATGGATACTGGTCGGTAGGCAGGTTGGCGATGGTGGTTTCCTTCTCGTTGAGCAGTGCTTTCAAGAGGATGGGTCCGTCGCCTTTCTTCGGACGGTAGAACACGAGCTGTATGTTGCATGCCATGGGGTAGATGCGGAAGTTGACCCAGTGTTGGTCGAGGGTTTCCATGTCTTCCCACACGATGCCGCAGTCGTCGAGTTCGAGCAGGCATGCCAATGGCATGACGCATATCTCGTGGCCGAATCGGAGTGTGGCTCCGTTCCATCCTTTCTTCACCACGCATGTGTCGGCGGTGTTGAGGATGTTCCACAGCAGTTCGTCTTGGCTGAATGGCATCACGCTACCCGTCTGTGGTGCAGCTCCGTAACCCAGATACCAGTCGATGTTGACAATCTTCCAGAGGTCGTAGAGTTCGTCGTTGGTGAATAGTGGCAGCAGGTCGATGTCGGTGTCGTGGCTCTGCATGTTGGTTGCTATGTTGAATATGCTGCGCATGAAGCTTCCGGCATTGATGCTGTCGGCCACGTATTGCTGGTCGTTGAACAGCATGCTCGAGAATCGCTCGGGATGTGTGTATCGCTCTTTGGCGGCGTTCACTTCGCGGCTGCGGTTGCCGTTGTCGTTCTGCTGGCGCACCACTCCGGTGAAGCTCTTGTTGAGGTAGTATTGCAGCGATTCGCTCACGTCGTTGTGCATCTTTACCTTGGGGTTGAAGGCTGTGATTTCCTCACATTCAGCCGTCATCGAGAGTATGCATCGCAGAACCACGGTGCTGCGGGCATCGACCTCGGCATTTCCACCGAATATCTCGGGGAAGTGTTCGGTCATGCGGCGCCCGATGCCGTGATGCTGGCGTTCGCCCACGGTGGTGAGGTCGCCCAGTCGGCGCACTGTTGTGGGATAGAATCGTTCGAGGTCGGCCAGCAGTTTCTTGCCCTCGGCTGTAAGCTTGCCATACCCGTCGGCTTTGCGCAGGGTGCGTATGGGGTTCATGTAGTCGCCGTCGCCCAAGAGCCATCGCGAGCCGTGACGGCCGTAGTGGCTCATGTAGAATGGCTCGTAGCCTTTCGGGGCTTTGGTGAGTGGCCCGACGGGGTCGAGATAAGCAAGGTAGTTGCTACCTGCCTTGCGTGGTAGGTCGCGTATTTCCTGTCGCGCAGTGGGTAGCTCGGTTTGCGCCATTAGGCCTAGTGCCGACGCAAACAGCAGGCCGATTATGAATGCTGATTTCTTCATGTGTTTTGATGTATATGGATTATTGTTATTTTGTTTCTGATGGCAAAGATACGAGTTTTTGGCGAATAAAGAATACTGATACGTGAAAAAAGTGAAGAATATGAAGATAAAAAGGAGCTGAATGGAGTGAAAGAGACGGAAGAAGACCCGTGTTGATGCCACTTCTTCACTGTGGGAGTGCTAAGGTGAGAGAAAATGAGGATATCCTCGCAGGTCGATGAGGATATCCTCGCAGGTCGATGACGATATCCTCGCAGGTCGATGACGATATCCTCGCAAGATTGGCGGGGCGGTAGTATTATCAAAAACGGGGGGTGTGTCGGTATTGACACATCCCCCGTGGCTGTTGCTGATTTTGGTGATATACTGGCTCTTATTGTGCTTCGACCACCTCTATGCGTTCGATTACCACACCCGGGTCGAGCGGACGGAGCGTGATGCGCTGAGTGCCGGCAGGTACTGTGCCTGCATCGACCTTGATGCTGACGGTGTTGATGCGGTTGCCCTGGAAGAGGTTTTCGTTGTAGCGGTGGTTGATATTCACCTCGGTCAGTTCGCGGTCGGCGATGCTCACCTTGATGCGCTGGCCCTCGTTGTTGTTGAAGGGGAAGGTGGGCGCCAGCTGCAATCGCAAGGTGAATGCAGTGGATGGTAGAGGCATCTGATAGGTGATGGATGCTCCGGTGGTTGGCACGGTGTAGGGCATGAGTGCCACCCCCGAGTCGTAGATGCCGAAGTATGGTATGACGGTCCACTGTGCTCCCTCTGCATCGGTATGCGCCACGAAGTCGGCTGCCTCGACCGCTGAGAGTATGGTTGGGAATGTGGGAGTGCGTCCCTGACCAAATGGGCCAAAGAAGCCTCGACCCGCAGGTGCCTGCTCCACGATTTTTCCGTCAGCATCGACACGGAGGGGTGCGGGGAAATAGCGGCGCTGGGGTTCTTGCCACGAGGTGTAGCCTATATGCAGTTGGTCTATCATGTGGTTCCACTTGCCATCAGAGAGTTTGTGGTTGTAGTAGTCGCACAGGATGGAGTCCTGGTCGTAGCACTGACGTGCACGGTCGGCCCAGCGGTTGGCTTCCTGGCTGCCCTGACGTGCCAGCATGTCGTTCATGGCGTATGCGTAGTGTAGGTCGTAGATGTTGGCCATAGCGAGTGTTGGGAACAGAATGAGCTGATAGTATGCATCGCGATACTTGGGGTCGAGACGGTCGTACTGCCGCTGTGCCTCGTCGGCCAACTGGCGGTAGCGGTCTACCATCTGCTTCCATTCACCGCTCTGCAGGTTGTAGGTGTTCTTGTCGAGCAGTTCGGCGGTCTTGCGGTGTGCATACTTGCATGTGAGGTTTAGTATGCGCGCAGCCTCGGCGGCCTCTGCATCGCCAAACTGGGTGCGGCAGAAGCTGGTGGTGTAATCCATGAGGTTTGACGCGTTGAACTGCGATGGATTCCATGCCATGTTGAGGAAGAAGTCGATGGGGAACTCCATGGGTTTGAGGTCGCCTACGTTGAGTATCCAAAGCTTGTCGACACCATAGGTGTAGGTGAGTTGCAGTTGCTCCCACATGCGCTGCACCTGACTCACGTTCAGCCACTTCGAATTGCGCGGGCCGCCTACATAATCTACATGGTAATACATGCCATATCCGCCCGGATGATGTTTGCCACCGAGGTCGGGCAAGAGGCGCACATCACCCCAGTTGTCGTCGCAAAGCAGCAGGATAACATCGTCGGGCACGCGCATTCCCTTCTCGTAGTATTCCTGCACTTCCTTATAGAGAGCCCACACTTGCGGGGTCTGGTCGGCAGGGCGTCCGGTAGCCTCTTCGATGATTTTGCGCTGGTCGGCCACGATGCGTTCGAGCAGTGCCACATCGGCATGTGCGCTCATGGGTTCGTCACCATTTCCGCGCATACCGATAGTGAGCACGTCCTCGGTGTCCTTCATACGCTCAACACCACCACGCCAGAAGTCGTTGAGCTCCTTCTGGTTGGTGTCGTAGTTCCAAGGACCGCGAGTGCGGACACGCGTCCATTCCTTCTGTGCGCGTCCGAGCGGCTCATGATGTGAGGTACCCATGATGATGCCCATATCGTCGGCAGTCTTCATGTTGAGCGGGTCGTCGGCATAGAATGCCGAGTTCCACATAGCGGGCCACATGAAGTTGCCCTTGAGGCGGAGCACAAGTTCGAACACACGTGCATACATCTTGCTGTTGAAGTCGCCGAAGTGTTCGTTGGCCCAGTTGCCCATTGCCGGCCACTCGTCGTTGAGGAATATGCCACGATAGCGCACAGCAGGCTCTCCGTCGGTGTAGGTTCCGGCCTTGATGTATGCAGCCACGTGTTGCTGAACGGGCACATCTGCCCACCAGTACCACGGCGAAACGCCCAGCTGGCGCGAGAGTTCGTAGATGCCGTAGATGGTGCCGCGCTTGTCGCTGCCTGCTATGAGCAGAACCGTCTGTTTCTTGCCTTCTATCTTTGCCTTGACGGTGGTGAGGATATACTTCTCGCGGTGCCCATCGAGTTCGCTCTTCAGCTTCTTGGGCAGATAATTGTCGATTAAGGAACTATGGCCAATCGTACCAATAACTATATGGGAAGTCGGAGCCCCCTGTGCAGGCGTGCCACCCCGCACGCTGAGTATGTCGGTCGACAGGTTGTCGGCTGCGATATGTACTCCAGGGTAGTCGGACGCATCGGTATGGATTGCTACTGCATCTTGCGGAGAACTCCACAGACACATGGCGCCACGTGTGAAATCTACAAACTGGTCGGCTGCAATGGCTGGCATACTGAGCAGAAAGACAGATGCTGCCAGTGAAAAGAACTTATAAAGTTTCGATAGTTTCATATGTTTTTAATGAATAATTAATAATGAATAGCTGGTGCCTTTCATTGCTTCATCTTTACTTTTGAGCTGTAACTACATACTCCTTACCGGCCTTTGTCTGGAGGTCGTATTCATATACTTTCGGTGCATCGGCCGAGGGGTGCTCGGTCAGCTCTGACGAGAAGAGCGGAGTCTTCACCTCGGCTGGCATCATGAGCGGATTGGGGCAGGCACCCGTTGCAGGTTGCAGACCCTTGCCGGTGAGTGGCACGTATGAGCGCAGACGCACCGTGCCGCCAATCTTGGAATGTATGGTCGCAGTGGTGAGGGTTGCATTGTCCCACTCCATATCGACTTCGAAACCACCGCGAGCCAGCAGGCCGTTCACACTACCCTTACCCCACTCGCTGGGCAGTGCAGGCAACAGATGTATGGCTCCGTCGTGGCTTTGCAGCATCATCTCAGCAATTCCGGCAGTAGCGCCGAAATTTCCGTCGATTTGGAATGGCGGGTGTGCATCGAAGAGGTTGGGGAATGTGCGGCCCTCAGAGCCCCATGTCTGCTCTGACGGGAGGAGTTTGAGCATGTTGCTCAGTATCTTGAAGGCATGTTCGCCATCGAGCATACGTGCCCAGAAGCATATTTTCCATCCAAGACTCCAACCGGTGGCCATATCGCCACGCTGGATGAGTGTTTGCTTGGCTGCAGCATAAAGTTCCGGATGTGTGAAGGGGCTTATCTGGTTCGACGGATAGAGTCCGTAGAGATGTGAGATATGACGGTGTTGGTCGCGTGGGTTATCGCCATCGATGAGCCACTCCTGCAGTTGCTTGTAGCGTCCGATCTGCATTGGCGGCAACTGACTGATTGCCTTGGTGAGGCGCTGACGATAGTCGGCATCCACACCCAGCATCTCGGCTGCATGGAGGGTATTGCTCAGTGCATCAAACACAATCTGGTTGTCCATGGTGCATCCGGCAGTGATGGGGGTGTTCTTGCCCACCGGTCCCTGCTCGGGGCTTACAGAAGGCACGACGACGAGCCATCCATACTGCGGATGAGGTTGCATGTAGTCGAGATAGAAGTCGGCTGTTCCCTTGATTATTGGGTACCATTCAGCCAGAAATTTCTTATCGCCGGTATAGAGGTAATGCTGCCACAGGTGAGTGGCGAGCCATGCGCCGCCGTTAGGGAACATACCCCATGCAGCTCCATCGACCGGTCCTGCCACTCGCCACAGGTCGGTGTTGTGATGTGCCATCCATCCACCGCAGTCGTACATCTGGCGGGCAGTGATGGCACCCGTCTCGCTCAAGTCGCGAATCATATCGAAGAGCGGGCCGTTGGTCTCTTGCAGGTTGCACACTTCGGCCGGCCAGTAGTTCATCTCGGCATTGATGTTGATGGTGTATTTCGAGTCCCATGGTGCGTCGCGCTTATCGTTCCACACACCTTGCAGGTTGGCGGGCTGTCCGCCTGGCTGCGATGAAGAGATGAGCAGATAGCGGCCGTAGTTGAAGAGCAGGGCTGCCATGCCCATGTCGTCGCTGCCGGTGAATCCGTCGAGACGTCGGTCGGTAGGCAAGAGGCGGTTCTGACCCGAAGCAAGAGTCAGATGTACACGCTTGTACTGCTTTGAATAAGCTTCTACGTGTCGCGAGACGAGCTTGTCGTACTTAAACGAAAGCGCACCGGCCAGGTATTTGTCGTTGCGTGCCTTTGCATCACCGCTCACATCGTGGTAGTTGACATAGTTGGTGGCTGCTGAGATGTAGAGCGTGGCTGTGCGGGCATTAGTCACCTTCAAGGCCACCTTGCCGTCGGCTGTGCTCTCCACCGACTGCGAACCGTCGGTCTCAACCAAGTACGTACATTCTGCTTTCAGCTTGGCAGGGATGCCCTCATGGTCAACTCCGCTGATAGTCGCAGTCACCGTATTGCCTGATGTGGAATAAGTGGTTTGGAATATGCATGAATGAGAGAGTGTGAAGCTGACCGGCTGTGAAGCCTTGAATCGCACCACCGCAACTCCGTCGGGCAGCGATGCAAATGCAACGCGCTCATATTTCACACCCTTTGCCTCGTAAGCGACGGTGGAGAGTGCTGTTGTGAGGTCGAGGTCGCGGATGTAGTTGGTCACATCTGCTTCCTCATATCCGTCGAACGTGGCCTTGATGCTTCCCAACGTGAGGTATTTCATGCCGTGCGGCCCCTTGATAAACTCACGGTTGATTAGGTTTTCTGCTTCCTTCTCCTGGCCGTCGAAGATGAGTTGACGTGCCTGTGGCAGATACTGCAATGCAGTTGCAGAGTTGTTGTTGTGTGGTCCGCCACTCCAGAAGGTTTCTTCGTTTAGTTGTATCTCCTCTGTCACGCTGCCACCATATACCATGGCTCCCATGTGAGAGTTGCCTATCGGCAGGGCTTCGAGCCAAATCTTTGCAGGGCGGTCGTACCAGAGACGTTCTGTATTATCTTGTGCCATGAGGCACAGTGTGGCTGTAGTGAGAGCCACAGTGAGTAATAATCGTTTCATATCACAAGTATTTTTTTTCCGTTGATGATGTTGATGCCTGGCCGCTGGCTGTCTTGCTTCACGCCACGCAGGTCGTAGATTGATTGTCTGCCAGGGGTTGCCTGCCCTGCATCGGTGGCGTTGATTGAACGGATTGCATCGGCAGCAGGTCCGTGGTGGAACTTATATGAGTCGAAGCGCATCTTTGATTTCACCTTGGTGAACACAAAGTATAGGTTGTGCCTTCCCGTGAGGTGTGTGCGCAGCGGCACGATATTGAGTGGATGGGCAGTTGCGATGTTGACCACAGCAATAGGCTCGCTGGTGGTGCGGTCGGCAAACACCAGGATTTGTCCGCTTCCGCCTACAGTGCGCGTAGTGATGGAGTCGGCTCCCTCACTGCCGAAATCGATGTTGCGCACGTATGTCCAGTCGCCAGGGTCGAGCGATGATACCACCGTGTTGCCTCGTATCAAGTAGTTTTCGGTCGTGACACCGGCACAGTTTGCCATCGTCTCTGCCTGGACAAACTCGTATGGGTTTATTGTGTTGGTAAGAGCCGGTGCTCCGGTTGAAGTCATCGTGACCTTGGATATGCGTGCAGATGCTTCTTGTACTGCCATGCGGTTGATGGCAATACATCGATATCCACCGCTCATGCCTTTCTGCTGAGCGAGCCACTGTGTGTGATAGACAAGGTACCAATTGCCGCGAAACTTCTGCATGTGAGTGTGGTTGTTGCCCCAAGGGTAGCCGTATGTGCCTGGATTGGTCACCACATCGCCCTTATACACCCAGCTGTCACGGTTGAGAGGATCGGTTGACACCATGTATGGTATGCTGCATGTGCCCGGTGCAGCAAGTGACGACTTGTATTCTCCCCAGTCGTTGCGTGTGCCCCAGTTCGAACTGTATGAAAAGATGAACTTATCGCCGATTATGTTGAGTTCGTTAGCTTCGAAATGATATGGTGCAGGTATCTCGACCATATCGCTTGCAAGCGAAATCATGTCGCTTCCCAACTTCACGATGCGTGCATTACCAGGGATGAGGTTCGACCCCGAACTGTTAGGACTGCCACCACCGAACGTGAGCCATCCCACTCCATTGTCGTCGATAGCCACTCCTGGGTCGATGATGTTCGACTGTTGTCCACGTCCTGGAGTACGTCCGTCGATGAGTGCATGTCCGAGCGGGTCGCGCCACGGACCTACAGGCGATGTAGATGTCATCACCCCGATGCCGCTTGCCGAGTTGGTGAAATACATATAGAAGTGTGTGCGGCCGTCGGCCTCGACACGGCTGGCTATCGACGGTGCCCACGATGTACCAATCCACGTACAGATGGAACCCACATCGATGGTGCCGTGATGTGTCCAGTTTACCAGGTCTTCCGATGAGAACATTACAAGCTGGCGGATGCGTCCGTAGGTGTTGTTCGACGCATCTCCTGTCGTTTCATATTCCTGCTGGTCGTTGGTGCCATACACATAGAGACGACCGTCGTATTCCACTGCTGTAGGGTCGGCACAGAGCATCCACGGACTGAGCGGATTGCCCATCGTGGCGGTCTTGTAGGTTGCTGTGAGCGTATAGTCGGGAATGTCGTCGTCGGTAGTGTCTTGTGCCATCACAGGCAGGCATGACGTGGTGAGAAGGTAGAGTAATGTATAGGCTTTCATGTATGAGATCTTTTGATTATGTGAAAACGAGTCCGCACTCTCAAGGCCGAGACTGCGGACTCGCGGTAGTGTGGCTGCGCAGTCTCGACCATGAGAGTGCGCAGCCGCCGATACATATCTGATTACTTGAAGAGTTTCTGAGCCATCTGATAGAGGCTGCGACGCCAGGTAAGGAATTCATGTGCTGTACCTTCCGATACGTATGATTCGGCATTATAGCCTGCTGCACGCAGTGCCTCGCCTGCACGTGTCACTCCGTCGGGATTCTCTTTTGAGCCGCATGACATGAAGATGTACTTAGGAGCGTTCTTGCCTTCCAGGCCTTTCTCCTGCAGTTCGTTGGGGTTGTATGTGCCGCCCGAGAGCAGACCGAACGAACCGAATGTTTCGGGACGTGCCAGTGTGATGCTGTGGGTTTCCATTCCGCCCATCGAGAGTCCGGCCATAGCACGATGTGCCTTGTCGGCCAGAGTCTTGAAGTGGCTGTCAACGTAAGGTATGAGTTCATCTACAAGCAATGTCTCAAACTGTCCGTAGTTGAAGCCTCCGAGGCCGCCGATGCGGGTGTCGTTGGTCATTCCGTAGGTCATCACGACGATGAATGGCAGGCACTTGCCCTCAGCGATGAGGTTGTCCATGATGAGGTTGGCATGTCCCTGAACTGGCCATGAAGTCTCGTTCTCTCCCCATCCGTGTTGCAGATAGAGCACTGGGAACTTCTTCTTTCCGTCATATGTAGGAGGAGTGTAAACGAATGCAACGCGCTCGCTGTTGGTGCTTGGCGAGTGGAATAGAATCTGCTGCAGGTTGCCGTGTGGCACGTTCTTCTCGGCATAGAAGTCTTGATCGTGAGCTGGGATTTCGATACCGCTCTCCCAGCGTGTCGAACCGAAGAAGTTGCCTGTACCCGGGTCGTTGAATGTACCGCCGTCGATGAGCAGGTGGTAGTAGTGGAAACCTTCGTCCATCGGGCCGGCTGTGGTTCCTTCCCACACACCGTCAGCATTCTTCTCGAGCACAGTGCCGCCTGAACCACCGAGGCCGAGGGTCACGATGACTGAGCGTGCCTGTGGAGCATTGATGCGGAAACGTGCATAACCCTGTGAGTTGACCATTGGGTATTCCTGTCCGGGTTGGTTCTTGGTTGATGGCTTGAAGTCTTCCTTGATTACAGCATTGTCGAGTGCTGGGTCGAAATCGCGGATGATGCGGTAAACGCGCTTTGGACGGTAGTTCTCGTCGAATGGCAGAGGATAGTTGCGAACGCCTACCCATGAGTCGCGGTCGCCGAGGTTCCAGAATGTCACGTTGTCAACCTTGTCCTTATGACGACGCATGATCTTGAAGAGTTCGGCATACTGATGTTCTTGCATTACGCGCACTTGCTCGGTCACTTGCACGTTCTCGCCACGGCTGAACTGGAGCTGGCCACCCATCTCTTCGTTGGCACGGATGTCGAGCTCGGTCATGTGGATGTGGTCAACGATGGTAGAATACTTCTCGACAGCTGCTTCGATGTTGGCTGGCGATGGGCCGTAGATGTTGTAGTGACCCTGCATACCGATACCGTCGATAGGCACTCCGGCTGCCTTCATGGCCTTCACCATGTCGTAGATGCGGTCGCGCTTGTCGGGGTTGGCTGCGTTGTAGTCGTTGTATATAAGTATTGCGTTAGGGTCGGCCTCGCGTGCAAACTCGAATGCCTTGGCAATGAATTCATCGCCACAGAGCTGGAGGTGACGTGAAACGCGATATGTTGACAGTGGGAGTCCGAACTTAGATTCGGGAATGGATGGCTGTTGTTGCTGGCGTCCGAATCCGAAACCGCCCTGGCCGCCACCACCGTCGCTGATGGCTTCGTTCACTACATCCCATGCATACACGATGTCCTTGTAGCGGTTGACTACAGTGTGGATGTGTACACGCAGTGAGTCGTAGAACACTTCCTTGGTCACGGGGTTGCCCTTAGCATCGGTGAACATCCAGTCGCAGAACTGGCTGTGCCAGCACAGGCAGTGCCCGCGCAACTTGATTCCGTTCTGACGGCAGAAGTCGGCAATCTTGTCGGCATTAGTCCAGTTCCAGACGCCCGGACGTGGGTGAACCGAGCCTGGCTTCATGTCGTTCTCGGCAGTGATGCTGTTGAAGTTCTTCTTAATCAGCTCCACCTGTTCGGGGGT
>JAFUSD010000172.1 GCA_017480685.1 Bacteroidaceae bacterium | reverse complement strand
TGTATGGTCTCGTTGAGCATGTGTCCCATGTGGAGCACTCCCGTCACGTTGGGTGGCGGTATGACTATGGTGTATGGCTCGCGGCCGTCGGGGTGTGAACTGAAGAGTTTATGGTCTTCCCAATACTTATACCATTTACCTTCCACTTCGGAAGGATTGTATTTCGAAGCTAATTCCATGACGTTGTACTTGTTGATTGTTGTCAGAATCTATTTACCTTTATATGCTTTGAAAATGTAGGGGCGAGATGCTGCCGGTGCACATCTTCGCCTAAAATCGGCTGCAAAGGTACGTTTTTTTTTTCGTTCCACCAAATTTAAGGCAACACATATTGCCATATTATAATAAATAAGGTGTGGATGGCGTGAAAAGAACCGCTTCCGAGGTCAATGCCGAGCTCCTGTGAAGGCTTGTTTTTGTGAGGATATCCTCGCGGGCCGTTGACGATATCCTCGCGGGCCGTTGACGATATCCTCGCAGCCTCGCGACGATATCCTCACAAATCGGTGCACATACCGCCGCCCGTCTGCCTGCCAGATTGCAGGTTGCCCCTGCCGGCCGTGAGGTGTATGCATACTGATAATGTCGGATTTGTCGCCAACTTTTTGCTCAAAGCCGTTAATTCATCATTTTTTTTGCTTACCAGTACAGAAGTTTGCAAAAAGTTTCGTAACTTTGCACACAAGAATCATCAATCAACATAAAGACCAACACAGATGCAACCAGTATTCTTCACCCTGTGCCTTATGGTGTGCCTGTTAGGTGCGCCCATTCGTCTCATGGCCGACGACGGCAAGTTCATCGTAGTGCTCGATGCCGGACACGGAGGCAACGACGCCGGAGCCGTGGGTGTGCCCAAGACCAACCGCGAAAAAGATATAAACCTGGCCATAGCGCTGAAGGTGGGCAAGCTGCTGGAACAGAACTGCCCCGATGTGAGCGTGATATATACCCGCAAGACCGATGTGTTCGTAACACTCTCGGGTCGAGCCGATATAGCCAACAAGGCCGGCGCCAACCTCTTTGTGAGCATACACACCAACGCCATAGACCGCTCGCCCAGCCGCCAACCCATGGGAGTGCAGTCGTACACCCTCAGCCTCAAGACGGCCGAGACCAACCTGGAAGTGGAGAAGAGAGAGAACTCAGTCATACAGTTCGAAGCCGACGGCCAGCAGAAATACAGCTTCATGAACCCCAACTCGCCCGAGAGCGAGATAATGTTCGAACTCATGCAGCAGCGCGACATGCAAGAGAGCGTGAACTTCGCCAAGCTGGCACAAGAAGAAATGGTGCACAGCGGAGGCCGGCGCGACATGGGAGTGCAACAGGCCAACCTGGCAGTGCTGCGCCTCACCTACATGCCATCAGTCCTGCTCGAGGTGGGATTCATCTCAACACCAGCCGAAGAACAATTCCTCATGAGCGATGCCGGTCGCACAGTCATGGCACAATGCATCTACAACGCAATATCACGATATAAGACCCTCCACACCGGACGCATGTCAAACCTGGAACGAATAGACATAAAAGCCGCAGAACAGCAAGTGGCATCACAAACCGGAAACACACAACCCGAAACACACCCAGCAGCCCAACCGGCACCCCCTGCAGCCCAACCGGCACCCCCTGCAGCCCAGACTGCCCAGACTGCCGAAACCACCACACAAACCGGAAAACCCATATTCAAGATACAAATACTGACATCGCAGAAACCACTGGCGGCAGGCAACTCACAATTCAAAGGCCTCAAGCCCGACTGCTACGAAGAAGGCGGACTCTACAAATACACCTACGGAG
>JAFUSD010000171.1 GCA_017480685.1 Bacteroidaceae bacterium | reverse complement strand
CTTCATTGATCTATTCTATTTCAAGGGGTTGATACACATTGGCCTTCATCAGCAGCGGATGGCCGTTGACGAGGGGGTATTGCTGTGGCCCTTCGTAGTTGAGGATGACCATGTTGTTGATGTTGACGTACTGCATGAGGTCGGTCATGTAGTAGTTGGGGTTCTTGGGATAGCGCTTGTCGAGAAGGAGGCGGTTCTTATGTTTCAACAGCTTATCGTAGGACATGCGTTGAACGTCGGGGTTTATGGCCGGTGCCATGATGGGCGATGCTTCTTGTCGCAATTCGGAAAGGCAGAAGGTGTGAGCCTCGCTTTCGGCTTTCAGTATAAGTCCTGGCAATCCGCGCAAGCGCCACGGACCTGCCGACGATGGTACGTCCTCGGTGTAGCATACATGCCACACGATGCCGCGATGAGTGGTGGTTGCCGTCTTGCATGGGTAGCCGCATACAGTGAGAGTGTCGTCGAGCAAGGTCCATCGGGTGTCGGGCACAGGCTCATAGCCCTCAAACTCGTGTGGATGGATGAATTCGCGCATGGTGGTTTGTCCTTCGGGCCATCCTGTCCACACGGTGGGCATGTGGAGCATTGCCTCGTCGAATCCGGCAATGATGTCCTCCTTGCTTTTGTTCTCTTTGGGTTGATAATTTGTGGCAGGCATTGACTTGGTTGTGTGTCGTCCCACTTGCACCGCCAGTTGCATCTTGCCTATCACGGGTGTGCCCTCGTGGTCTTGGGTGCGACATTCGTAGTCATAGATTGCCACGAAGCGCGCCGTGTCGATTGTCTCGGTTTGTGCCACGACCTTGCTCGCAAGCATCATGGCAATGATAATGGTCGTCAGTTTCATCTTTTCTTGTTGATTTAGGGGTATAGCAATGGCTGTACACGTCCGTTTTCGGACATGCAGCAGTGTTTTTACAAATGAAGTTAAAGGGACGTTATTGCAGCCGATAACTGATGTTGAGTTCGGCTCTTGCCCTCACATTGCGGCCCTGCTGTCGTGCAGGTTTCCATGGTGGCATACCTGCCACGAGCTGTTCGGCCGATTCACACAGCTGGAGCAATGCTTGTTCCTGGTGCGGCTGATTGGTGGAGTGGACGACTGCCACGATATCGGTGAGCGAACCATCGCGCTCGACCACGAACCTCACATCCACATCGGCTTCTACGTTTTGCATTATGGCATCGGGCGGATATACAAGATGCTGGTTGATGTATTCGTTAATTGTTTGACCGTCTCCGACAAACCGTGGCATCTCTTCTGCAATGACGAACACTTCATAAGTTTCATCATCGTCGGCGCGCATTGCTGTGTCGGTGGGCCATTCCTTGGTATTTACTATAATTACCCCACCCAGTCCTTTATCGCCATAGAATGTAGTGGCTGCCACGCCCCGCAACACCTGCATATCGTGTATGCTGTCTTCGGGCAAGTCGTGGTAGCGGTAGCTGGTAGCCTCGACACCGTCGATGATTATGAGCGGTTCGATTACGGGCGATGCTGCAACCACCAGTGCCACCATTGCAAGTGGCAGAAGGAGAAGCAGCTTGCTGCGCATCCAGGGACTTGAGTCGGGACGTCGCATCATGGCTATGCGTTTTGCGATACTGCTGCGGTTGAAGTTGTTGGCAAACGGACATGAAGTGCCGGCAAGTGCCTTGCGCACAAGCAGTTGCTGATATGCCTGCAACTCTACGCCCTGACTCAGCACATGGTTGTCGGCCTCGTATTCATGCACATCGCGCAGGCTTGAACCGAGCATATACACCAGCGGGTTCCACCATTGCACCGCCTCTACCACCATGAGCAGCAGGATGTCGAACGAGTGGTGGCAGCCTATGTGTGCACGTTCGTGGAGCAACATCTCGCGTGGGTTATTATTATAGTCGTATTGACTGATCACGATGCTGCGCATCCAACTCAGCGGCGGCTCGTTGCCTTCGTGGCAGTAGATTGTGATGCCGTCTGCCTCGCGCTGTTTCCACAGCGAACCCGAGCGGATGATGCGACGTATCTGCATCACTTGCCACAATCGGAATGCCACGACGAGAGCCAGGCCTGCAACATAAACGAAGGCAATCCATTCCATGACGCCCCAACTGCGGGCAGCGCCCGCTGTGGTGATTACAGCCTCGGCACGATATACCATGATCTGAGTGTTGGCTATAGTCGCTGACAGGCGGTCGGTGACTTCGGGTACATGAGTCTTGCACAGCGGGAAGATGAGTGCCACGCCGAGGATGCCGAGCAGCGTCATGCGGTTCATGCGGAAAAAACGCTCGTGTCGCAACATCAGCGTATAGGGCAAGTAGAGCAACGTGAGCACTAATGCCGATTTCAGGGTGTATATTAGCATTTGTTCCATACTTCCATCTCATTTATCAGTTCCTGTATTTCCTCGGCAGTGAGGTTTTCCTCGCGCAGGAAGAAGTTGAACATCTTCTTGATGCTGTCGTCGAACAGGTTGTGTTTCACTTCCTGCATTGCCTGCCGTGTGTATTCGGCACGTGTGAGTTTTGCTACATACATGTGGGTCTTCCCCTCGCCGCCTCGCTTGAAATATTCTACGAACCCCTTCTCCTGCAACACCTTCAGGCAGGTAGCCACGGTGGTGTAGGCCGGCTTCGGGTCGGGCCATCGGTCGATGATGTCCCACGTGCTGGCCGCATGATTTATGTCCCACATAATCGACATGAGCTGAAACTCATTCCTTGTCAGTGTCTGTACTTTCATAAGCCGTGTATCGTTTGTTTTCGCTTGCAAAGGAACAGCAAAAATGGCAAACACGCAAACATGCAGCTCAACTTTCTTTCTTCCACATTCCTGTTTTAACTTTTATTTATAGAAATGCAACACTTTTTAAGTATTACCACAACATCATGTCAGCCGCCATGGGCCGATGTGAGCAGTGACTTAAATCGCTATACATATATAAACACATGCTGCTACCTGCAGCGAAACAAAACAGTACGTGCGGTGTAAACTGTCAGTCCGAACGGTGAAAACTGTCAGTCCGAACGGTGAAAACTGTCAGTCCGAGCGGTGAAAACTGTCAGTCCGAACGGCTCGGACTGTTTTTCGAACTGCATAGAATCTCATTGCTGTACGGTAATACCATTTGCCACACTCGTGGTTAATAGCAGTGCCTCAGCAGTTCGCTCTATCCTACCCTATTATTTAGCCCCCCCCTTTTGTCATATCGATTCCGACGCAGGAGGAAGAGCATATCTTAAAGCTGTAAAGCAGCTTACACAGTGCAAAGTGCGTTGCACTTTCAAGATCCTCTCCAGCCTCCCTCCTTCGTCGTGAAGGCTGTCGGGATGACAAAAAGGAGAGGTAACAGTAACTACACCATACACCGAATGGTATCTTGCCGGTTCGGATTGTTACTACATCACAGCCCTGAAGGCAGCCGATGTATCTAATGCAAAGGGCGACGTGAACCACGACGGCATCGTAGACTCACAAGATGCAT
>JAFUSD010000170.1 GCA_017480685.1 Bacteroidaceae bacterium | reverse complement strand
TTGAACTTATGTAAGTGGAGAATATCGGAATCGAACCGATGACCTCTTGCATGCCATGCAAGCGCTCTAGCCAGCTGAGCTAATCCCCCATGGTTTAATCAGCCTTTGTTTTGAAAAGCGATGCAAAGTTAGGTATTTTTTACGAAACAACAAAGCATTATTGCAAAAATTCACGTTTTTTTTCTATTTGTACCACAAAATACCTGCCATTGGTGTTTGTATGGTTGAAATGACATCACTATGTGTGGCGTTTTGCAAGGACGTCCTTGCAGGCTTGCAAGGATATCCTCGCAAGGCTGTAAGGATATCCTCACGACCCCGCGAGGATATCCTCACATTTCATCATGCCCACAGGCATGCAGGAGCGGGATGGGACAGCCGAGGGAATTAAGGCCTGTAGCGCTCGGGGATGTATGCCACTCCGTATGTGGCCGAAACCCAGCTAATGTATGCCTGCACCTCGGTTGCCAGCTGCTGCTCGTCAAACTGTGGCGAAAAGACGAATATGTCGGCCCACAGCTTATTGGTCTTCTCGTCATATTGTATCATTCCCATACCACTGCACGGATTGCCGCCACACCAGCGGTTAAACTTCGCCGCCTCGCGTTTGCCTATATATCCCAGCTGCTTGCCGTCGTCGCGGATGATGGCCATCGAACTATGATGATACACATTTCCCGCATCGGGCTTCACCGCAAAAACCACGACACCGATGTCGTCGCGGTTGCAGTGGTAACGAATGTTGCCTATCTTCGTAGGCCAGATGCCCTGGAGCGAACTCGGATGATAAGACGGATACCGGCGCTCCCATGCAGCACGCTTCTTCCTGTCGTTACGAATCAGCAAAAATGCCACCAGTGGTCCGAAGACCACAACTATCATCAAATATACAATCATAACAATCCCAATTTTTATCTGTTGTGTCAATTCCGACGTGCGAATGTAAGCATTATTATCCGATAAACCGACCTATTTTCGCAATTTTAACAAAGTTTAAGTACAATTATTTGCTCCATTCAGCAGAAATGACTACATTAGCACACTCAAAAAAAGACATAATACCAAATAAGACTAAAACCAAAAAGCAGATATGAACCCTAACCACTATTGCGTAATCCTGGCCGGAGGCATCGGAACCCGCCTGTGGCCCTATAGCCGCCAACACATGCCAAAGCAGTTCCTCGACATACTGGGTACAGGCGAGACCCTGCTACAAGCCACCTACAGGCGCTATTCCACATTCATCGACCCACACAACATCATAGTCTTGGCCAACGAACAATGCCACGACATAACACGCAGCCAACTGCCACAACTGCCGGCCGAAAACCTGCTGCTCGAACCCATAAGGCGCAACACGGTGCCAAGTGCCACATGGGCAGCAATCAACATAAGACGCATCAACCGGAATGCAATGATGCTGGTGAGCCCGGCCGACCAACTCATAACCAACGAGCAAGCACTGCAAGACGATGTGCTGAAAGGATTTGAATACATAGAACACCAACAACGCCTGCTCACACTCGGCATAAAACCCACACGACCCGAAACCGCATACGGCTACATACAAATGGATGAAGCCGTGGCCGACAACATATACAAGGTGAAAAGCTTCAGCGAAAAACCCGAAGAGACATTCGCACGCATGTTTATGGACAGCAACGAGTTCCTGTGGAACACAGGCATCTTCATGTGGGGAGTCAACACATTCCTGAACACCATACAACATGCATCCACCGAATTTTATGACGTGATGCGCGAAGTGGAAGTGATGTTCAACGAAGGCAATCATCACCCCGGACTCATCAACGATGCATTCTCAATCTGCCCTACCATATCGCTCGAGACAGAAGTGCTCGAAAAAGCCGACAACGTAGACGTCATGCCATGCCACTTCGGATGGACCGACCTCGGCACCTGGAACAAACTCTACGAAGTGCTGCAACAACAAGCCGACGACAACGTGGTCATTGGCAACAAGGCACTGCTCTACGACACAAACGGCTGCATCGTGAAACTGCCCAAAGGAAAGATAGCAGTGCTGCAAGGACTGCAAGACTACGCAGTCATCGACGACGGCAACGCACTCATGGTATGCAAGAAAGCCGACCAGAACATAATACGCCAGGCAGTAAATGACATACAAATGAACCTGGGCGAAAACTACCTGTGACAACAAACGACGAAGAACGAAAAGACAGCGGGGTGCATCTCTATCGAAGAAGATACACCCCGCTGATGTATTACAGAATATCGGTGCCAGCACAACTCATGCAGGCACCGATAATCATAAAGGTATTAATGTCGGAAGCAGAAACCCGACGTGCACATGGAATCAGAAACCGAGATAGTACATATAATCAGAATCTGAAACCGAACGTACACATGAGCTGACTGCGGTTGTTCTCAATTTCGGTTGGCTTGAGGTCTATCTCGTCGAATGCGTAGAAGTCACCCTTCTGTGCCGAATACTGGTATGCCACGTCGACATATCCGCCTTTGTAGCGATAGCCAAGACCTACAGTAAAGCGGTTGGTAGCCTTCCAGTTGGTGAAGTCGGTCTCGGTGAACGGGCTGTCGTAAGCAATGATACGGTATGCATCTTTCTTCAACGGAGCCGATACGTAGTTGTAACCGCAACGTATGCTAAATGCACTCGACGGCTTAACCTCCATGCCGAGCTTCAGTGTGCTCTGTGGCTGCAGATTCTTCTTGATGAAATCGTTCTGGACGATGAAGTAAGAAGTCTCATGCCCGTTCTCATTATACTTACTTGTGCTGAGGTCTTGATATTCATACTCGGCACCCACTGCAAAATAGTTACCCACAGTGTATCCCAGGCTTGCGCCGAACTTCCACGGTGTGCGGTAGTTGTATTCGTAGGGTTGGGTTGACTGATTGTCTGTAAACCTGTCGTTGATGTAGAGCGTCGAGCCGTTGACGTCTTCAAGTCGATACCACACAGGGGTGCTCACGTTCAGCCCGAAGCGGAATGGAGAGTCGTCGATGGGGCGGCAGATGAAGCCAAGCTTGACGTCTACACCACTGCCGTCGGTGTTATACCAGTTGCTGAAGTCGTAGCTTATTCCGTCGGTGCCCAGCTCTTGGTAGAAGCTCTCGCGGTTATAGTTCACATCATATACCCCCACTGATGCTCCGAAGAAGTATTTGTCGAGCACGTTGAACGACACGTTCATATCGACCTGCGACGTGCTTCCGTAGGTTGAACGCTGGTAGTTGGCAGCTGCTGCCGGAAGTCCGGCATATCCCAGGAAGTTGCCGTCAGCATCCTCGGTCTCGCCCACGATTCCGTCTTTGGTTCTCACTCCGTTTTCGTAAATTGGAGACGACATGTCGGCCAGCATCCCGAAGTAGTTGTTGTCGTAGGCCGTGTTGGCCAGTCCGGCGATTTGGAATGTCTGCGAGAACGTGTTGTTGAGGTTCTCTACCGGTGTGTTGAGGTTGCCCAGGTAGTTGTGTGACTTGGCATAGTTTACTCCGAAGTTGACGTACTGGAGATTGCCTCCGTCTTCAATAGGGAGTGAAACTACAATGCCTGAATTGTCGAGCGACATGCGCGAGCCGTCGTGTCCCAGCACTCCCTTTGGCCCGAACACTCCGCTCATGGTTATTGTGGCATCGGTCTTGCGAAACATGGCTGTTCCGGCGGGGTTGGTTCCCATCACCGTGATGTCGCCTCCGAGGGCTCCGAGTGCACCGCCCATGCCTACGTAGCGTGCGGTTCCGTTAAGGTCTTTGGTGGCCAGGTTGACTGCGCTGTATGAGTCTTGTGCCATGGTTGCACCTGTCATCATGAGTGCAGATGCAAGTATTGTAAGTCTATTCTTGTTCATAATTATTAATGTGAAATAATGAGTGACGAGTAATGAATAATGAATAGCGAGTGTCTCTTTCCTCCGGATGTAACTTTCTTCGCATAAAGTGGCAATGCGGAATGAGGCAATTGGGGAGCGAAGCTACGGAGGGATGGCTGGTGAGAAGGGCTTTTTACCTTCGTCCGCTGCTGCCTGCGCTGCGTGATACTCCGCCGCCGCTACTCATGCTGCCGCTGCTCATGCTGCCGCTGCTCATGCTACCTACACTGCTCGATATGCCTGATGAACTGCTGTAGCTGCCGGCTGACGAGGAAGCTGAGCGTGTGGTGGTTGTCGTAGTGGCTGACGAGCGGGTTGTAGCGGTGTTGCTGGTTGTTGTTCGCGTTGTGGTATTGTTGGTTGCAGCTGTGCGGTTGGTGGTTGTGGTGTTGGTTGCAGCTGTGCGGTTGGTGGTGGTAGCTGCAGCCGACGAGCGTGTCACGCCTTGCTGAGCGGCTGATGTGCGAGTAGTGGTGGCGGCTGTGCGGGCTGTGGTTCCTGTTGCGCGTGTGGTGGTTCCAGCGGTGCGTGTGCTGCTGGTGCGTCCCACTGCAGTGTTGGCGCTTGTGGCACGTGTTCGTGTTGCGAGCGACTGTGTTGCGTTGGTGCGTGCTGTTGTTGCTGCCAGCGTGTTGCCTGAGCGTGTGCCCGATGTTGCAAGTGCGCTTGTGCGCAGGTTGCCTGTGGCGCCAAATCGGTTTTGTGTGAATGTGCCTCGGTTCCACGAGTTTCCTCTATAGGTTATGGAGTGGATGTGTATGTTGCCGTAGCCGCTGGTGTGCCACATGGGGCCTACTCCCCAGTAGTCCCAGTGGTTGGGTGCATACCATCCGTAGATGGGTCCGTACCATGCGCTCCATGGTCCCCAATTCCAACCGTAGCCCCATCCGTAGTTCCAGAAGAAGGGGTCGTAGAGGTAGTCGTAGTAGGGGTCGTAGAGGTAGTCGTAGATTCCGTAGCCGTAGACGAGGTCCCAGTAGTAAGGGCTGCTTATTACGAGTCCGATGCGTGGGCTGTGGAAGCGGAGCAGACGGCGTGAGTAGACGAAGTCCATCTCGGGGTCGTAGACATCGTATTCTCCTTGCTTTAGCATCTCTATTTCAGCCTCGAGGCTGTCGATGGCTGCCATGAGGCTGTCGGTTTCCGAGCTGCCTCCTGTTTGCCATGAGCCTGCATAGTTGCTGAAACGTCGGTTGTATTCGTCGTCGCTGCGGCTGTTGTTGTTGTAGACTTCCAGTGTTGGGCGTGAGCTGGTGCCCATTTGTGTGGCTGTCACGTTCTCTACTGTGGCCGACATATTGCGGCTCTGCTTCTTTGAAGGAGTGAAGTAGAGGTCATCATCGTCTTGTGCATGAATGGCTGTCAATGCTAATGTCATGAAGCCGAGTGTTAACAATAACTTCTTGTTCATACCTTTCTTGTTTTTTGGGGTTGTTGGCTTTTGTTTTTTGTTCTCGTGTGTGTCGGCTTTGTGCTTTCACGCTGCAAAGGTAGCGTTTTTGCATGAACTGCTTAAAGGCAAAAGTCCTAAAAGGTGATAGGGAAAACCCTATATCGGTGTGTGCATAGAAAAAGCGGGGAGGAGATGTGATGAAACTCCGAGTGAATAAGATTTGAGTGCCCGTGAGTCTTTGTAATCCACCGACTCGAGGAGTTACCCCTTTCGGGGCGTGGCCCGCCATTGAAACACGGAACGTTCTCGGTTTTCCTGATGTTATTGATGAGTATCCCAATCGATCCTTAATCCCCGCTATGTATGTGTCGACGGCAGACGGTTGTGTCGCCGCTGTTGGTTTTCTGACTGCAAATATAGGGCTTTTCTTGCACCCGACCAAACTTTTTCTTAGTTTTCTTGCGTTTATGATGTATTTTTTATTTCAAATAGGCTGCAGGCTCCACTTGTCGGTGGTGTGTTACACCTTATTTTATAATATAAGGGGAGAGGGGTCTGGGAGAGGGGGAGTTTTCTTGTGTGTATGTGTTTGCCGGAAAACGACGATATCCTCGCGGGCCTGCGAGGATATCCTTAACGGGCTGCGAGGATATCCTTAACGGGCTGCGAGGATATCCTTAACGGGCTGCGAGGATATCGTCGTTTTTCTTTGTGTATGTTTGTGGCCGTGTGCTACTCGGATTGCATTTGTTCATACACCTTCAGCACGTCTTGAGTGTCTACCATGTGGTCGTTGTTCACGTCGTCGGGCATGTAGGGTGTTGCGGTTTCGATGGTTTGCATGGTTTCGTATATTTGCAGTACGTCTTGTGTGTCGGCATCGCCGTCGCCGTTTACGTCGGCATACATGCAGAAGGTGAGTGTTATGGTTCCGTCTTCATGCTCGGTTATTCCAGTCAGGGGCTGATACATTGAGCCGCTTGTGGTGTAGACGGGCTGGTGGTCGGCGAAGAGGTGTGCAACGTTTTGTAAGCCTGGGAAGGGGTCGCCGTTTGCCGATTTTGCCCACATGTTGTATTGCTCTTGCGAGTTGACGTACATGTAGGAGTCGAGTTTGCCATCGGCCGGTATGATGGTTGCGCACTGGTGTTCCATGTCGGTGTTTACGGAGTTTGACGTCCATTTGCCGCGCAGGTAGTCGTAGTGTGAGATGAGGAGTCCGTGGCGTTTGCTGGATGCCGTACCCCGCCCTATGTATGTGTCCCATCCAGTGTTCTGGCGGTTTTCTATGATGTAGTACTCATTGGGGTTCTCTGGGTTCACGATCTTGTAGCCCACGCCTCCTTCGCTCATTGGGCGCAGGGTGAGCCGTTGTGTCTTTCCTGCCTCCAGTGTCACGAGGGGGCGCCACTGCATGAAGTCGCGCTCGTAGGCGCTGTAGCCGCATGGGTGGTAGCTGCTCAGGCAGTAGCAGCCCGAGTCCATCAAGTCCCAGTAGTCGAGCCCGTAGGCCTTATAGCCGGTGTCGTAGAAATCGGGCAGGCCGAGTGCATGGCTCAGTTCGTGACACATGACGCCTATGCCGTCGCACTCGCCACGGTAGAGCTCGTTGCAGCATGCGTAGCACATGAATTTCAGTGTACCGATAGTGCGCGATGCGGTCATCTCCTTGGGCCAGATGGTGTTGGTGTCGTCTGTTCCATTCTCGCCCTCGCCTGCATAGATGAAGTATATCATGTCGATGGTTCCGTCGCCGTCGCTGTCGAAGTCGGTCCAGTCTGGATGTATTTCCATGGCCTTTTCTATGGCTTCGGTGTAGAAATATGAAATTCCTATATCCTTGGTGCTGCCCGAGTTGCCTCCGTAGTATGCATACGATTCATCGAGTGTGATGGGCCCGATTACGTAGAATTCGGGCTGGAAGATGCTGTCGCTCTGGTCTATGAAGTAGTCGCGCACCGAGCCGTAGCTTCCAGCTATGCCATATCGCTGCCCGTTGCGTGTGCCGTTGCAGAAGAGGTCGAAAAAGTCGTTCACCTGCGGAGCCGTTGCAGCGACACTGAAACTGATGTCGGGGAACTGTACCAGTATGACAGGAATGCGTGGACTTCCCACGGATTTGAGCGGCGCAGTAGAGTGCAGGCCGATGCGGCGCGGGCCGTCGTCAGCTCGCATAGAGAGTGGTGAGAGCAGAAGGAGTGATGACAGTATGAATTGTATTATATGCATTTCGCGTGTGTGTAGTCGTTGTTTTTTACTTACGACTGCAAAGATACGAAACTTTTGTTATACAAGCAGACCGTTTTGCAAAAAAGCTTTACAAACAACCTAAATAAATCTTAAAAACACACCTTATTTATAAATTATAGCAAAGAAAGAAGAACGATTTGCAAAGAAATAGCTATCTTTGCAGTCCGAATATCAACATAAGACAAAGAGATGACAAGACACAAACTGATTCTTACATTATCACTGCTGGCAATGTTAGTAGCATGTAAGCATGAACCAAACGAGACAAACTACATACAATACGTAAAGACGGCCAAGGCCACAGACACGAGTCAGGTCGGCATGGTGAGCTATCCTGGCAAGACCCGCTCGAAGGACGATGCCAACCTGTCGTTCAGAGTGAGCGGCCCCATCAGCCGAGTACTGGTGAAGGAGGGCGATCATGTGAGCAAGGGTCAGACCATTGCACTGATGGATCAGCGCGACTATCAGGTACAACTCAGCGCCACACAAGCCGAATATGAGCAGGTGAAGGCCGATGCCGAACGAATCATGGCCATGTATGCCGAGGGAAATACAACTGCAAGCAACTATGACAAAGCCCGCTACGGACTTGAACAGATGACGCAGAAACTGAGCAACCACCGCAACCAGCTGGCCGACACACGCCTCTATGCACCGATGGACGGATACATACAGAACATACTGCACGAGGCAGGCGAGACCGTGAGCGCCGGCATGCCGGTGGTATCCATGTTCGGCAGCAAGGGAATAGAGGTAGAAGTCAACATATCGGCATTCGACTATGCAAACCGCGACCGCATCAAAAACGTATACTGCAAGTTCGACCTCATGCCCGACGAGGAATTCCCGCTGCAAGTAGCGAGCATCAGCCCCGAGGCCAATGCCAGCCAGCTGTACACCGTGCGTCTGCGCTTTGCCGGACAGTATGACACCAACCGCATCACGCCGGGAATGAGCGCCATGGTATATGTCAACATAACCGACGACTCGAGCAGCAACGTGATGATACCCGCAACCGCCATCTTCGACCATGCAGGAAACCAGAACGTCTACGTATACGACAAGAAGAGCGGCACCGTCAAGAGCAGGAGTGTGAAAGTGAAGCGACTGCATCGCAACGGCAACGCCGAAGTGTCGGAAGGACTTGCAGAAGGCGACGAAGTGGTGACCGCAGGCGTACACCACATAACCGACGGACAGAAAGTGACACCGCTGCCGGTCAGTTCAACATCTAACATAGGAGGACTGCTGTAATGGATTTAGGAAAGTGGGCGTTACGCAATACCAAGCTTGTAGGCTTCGTAATTACCGTCTTCATCATTGGCGGAATGCTCAGCTACCGATCAATGAGCAAACTCGAAGACCCAGCCATCAAGGTGAGGCAAGCCATGATTGTGACCACATACCCAGGTGCATCGGCACACCAGGTAGAACTGGAGGTGACCGACCTCCTGGAAAAAGCCATACGCGAGGTGGCAGACGTGGACAATGTGCAGAGCCAGTCGATGAACGACCTGAGCATCATCACCGTAGAACTGCTTACCACCACCACCGAGATAGAACAAGCGTGGGACATGGTACGCCGTAAGGTGAGCAACGTACAAGGCAACCTACCGGCAGGCGCATACCCATCAGTTGTGCGCGATGACTTCGGCGACGTGTTCGGCATGTTCTATGCCCTGACCGGCGACGGCCTTGACGACAAAGAACTGAGCGACTATGCCGAACTCATGAAACGCGAACTGATGGAAATAGACGGCGTGTGCAGGGTCGACATATATGGCAAACGCAGCCAATGCATCAACATAGAACTGAGCCAAGACAAGATGGCAAACCTCGGAGTGATGCCAACCGAAGTGATTCAGACACTCAACGGGCAAAACAAAACCGTATATGCCGGATACTATGACAGCGGAACGAGTCGCATACGTGTGAGTGTGAGCGACCGGTTCAACAACACACGCGACATAGCCGACATGCTCATACAGGGACACGACGACGACCAACTGCGCATTAGCGACATAGCCTCGGTGGTGAAAGCCTACGAAGAACCCACACGCAACGCCCTGATGTATAACGGCGAACGAGCCATCGGCATTTCGATTGCTTGCCTGCCAACCAAGGATGTCACCAAAATAGGAGACATTGTAGAAGAAAAACTGCAAAGCATAGAACACCGGCTGCCGGCAGGAGTGGAATACCACAAAGTGTTCTTCCAGCCCGAGCGTGTATCGACAGCACTCAACACATTCCTCATAAACCTTGTAGAGTCTGTACTCATCGTAATCGTAGTACTCATCTTCACCATGGGACTGAAGAGCGGACTCATCATAGGCATGAGCCTTGTCACCATTGTGTTCGGCACCTTCCTCGTGCTCAACGGATTTGACGGCACACTGCAACGAGTGAGCCTCGCATCGTTTATCCTCGCAATGGGCATGCTGGTCGACAACGCCATCGTGATAGTCGACGGAATACTCATAGCCAAACAGCAAGGCAAGCCACGTACCGAAGCCCTGACCGACATCGGACGAAAGACCGCCATGCCGCTGCTCGGAGCCACGCTCATAGCCATACTCGCCTTCCTGCCCATATTCCTGAGCCCCGATACAGCAGGCATCTACGTACGCGACCTCTTCATCGTACTCGCCGTGTCGCTGATGCTCAGCTGGTTGCTCGCACTCACACACGTGCCAATCATGTGCAGCCGACTGCTGTTCGGCAAAAACAAGAAGACGCACGACACATCAGACAATCAAGCAAAACAAGAGAAGGCTGCCGCCTCTACTGAAGAATTATATACAGGACGCACATATTCCATCCTGGAAGCCATACTGCAGTTCGGACTTCGCCACCGTGTCACGTTCGTACTGGCATCAGTGGCACTGCTCATAATAAGCGGACTGAGCTATCGGTTCATCGACCAGGCCTTTTTCCCCGACATGGAATACGACCAACTCTATATGGAATATAAACTGCCTGAAGGAACAAACAACACACAGGTAGAGGCCGACCTCAAGGAAATAAGCGAATATCTGAAAACACGCGATGAAGTGACCAACATCACCACATCCATAGGCGGAACGCCAAGCCGATACAACCTCGTGCGTAGTATCGCCACCCCATCGCTTGCATACGGCGAACTGATAATAGACTTCACGTCGCCGGCTGCACTTGTGGACAACATCAATGACATACAGGACGAACTCTCAAAACGCTATCCCGACGCATACATCAAACTGAAGCGCTACAACCTCATGTTCAAGAAGTATCCCATCGAGGCCATGTTCCGCGGTCCCGACCCCGAAGTACTCCACCAACTCACAGACTCGGCCATGAACATCGTCCGTCAAAGCAACATGGTATACTTGCCCACCACCGACTGGGAGCCACGATGCCCGGTGCTCAATGTCGAGTATCAGCAGTCGGCAGCCCGTTCCAGCGGACTCAGCCGCAGCGATGTGGGCACATCAGTCCTTGCTTACACTGGAGGAATCCCGATAGGCACTTTCTATGATGGCATCAATGCCAATAAAATATACGTCAAATGTGTAGACCATGATGGCAACAACATAGACAACCTGCAAGATGCCGAGGTGTTCGGACTTTTGCCAAACCTAAGCAAACTCACCAATCAAGACCTCATAACCAAAGTGCTGAGTGGCGCATACTCCAGAGAAGACCTCATAGAGGAAATAACCGGCTCAACTCCCCTCCGCCAGATTGTGCGTAGTATCGACGTAGGGTGGGAAGATCCTGTAGTGATGCGCTACAACGGCCAACGCGCTCAACGCATGCAATGC
This sequence comes from Bacteroidaceae bacterium, assembly GCA_017480685.1. Classification (GTDB taxonomy): domain Bacteria; phylum Bacteroidota; class Bacteroidia; order Bacteroidales; family Bacteroidaceae; genus Colivivens. The sequence continues at coordinate 30,465 of JAFUSD010000170.1, read as the reverse complement.
AGTCCGCGCCCGGGAGTAGGAACCGAGGAAGCACGGGCTTCGCTCGAAAAAGAGTTGCACAAAATGAAACTTCCCGAAGGCTATAGCCTCTCATGGCAGGGCGAGAAGAAGGCAAGCGATGACTCAATGCGCTACCTGTTTGCCAATTTCCCACTCGCCATCATCATGATGATATGCATTCTAATCATGCTATTCAAAGACTACAAGAAACCTGCAATCATATTCTGCTGCATACCGTTCATATTGGTAGGCGTTATACCCACCGTGCTCATCTCGGGCAAGCAATTCGGATTTGTGGCAATAGTGGGCGTCCTCGGTCTGATAGGTATGATGATAAAGAACGGCATAGTGCTCATCGACGAGATCACACTTGAGATAAGCAACGGCATACCGGCACGCGACGCTCTCATCAACAGTGCCAAGAGTCGTCTGCGACCGGTCATGATGGCATCGCTCACCACAATCCTAGGCATGATTCCGCTTGTGCCTGATGCCATGTTCGGCTCACTGTCAGTCACCATCATGGGTGGACTCTTTGTGGGAACGCTCATAACACTCATATTCATTCCAATACTCTATTCTCTCTTCTTTAAGATATGAACCGACACATTGTTACATACTCGGCACTGATGCTGATAATGGTCACACCTGTGTGTATGAGGGCTCAAACCCTCACACTTCAACAGTGTATAGACATGGCTCTCGCCGACAACAAACAGTTGGCAAAGAGTAACATAACCCAGCAGCAGATGGAATACGACGTAAATACATACAAGTCGAACTTCTATCCACGCATCGACCTTTTCATGACCGACATGTATTCCACGGCAAAAGCCGACTTCACTATCAAAGGCGGCCAGTTGCCAATATACAACTACGTGGAAGCACTCGGCACGTTTGTGCCAAATGTCACTCCCAACGCCGATGGATCGTATAGCATGAACCAGTATGCGCTGTTTCCTGATCAGCAGATGAAGCTCAAGATCAAGAACATGTTTATTGGAGGAATAAGCTTGACCCAACCTATTTATATGGGTGGCAAAATCTCAACGGCGTATAACATGGCATTGATAGGCAAGGCAATGAGCGAAACAAGTCACCGACTGACTCAGGATAACGTTGTTGTGCAGACCATAGAGGCATACGTCATGGCAGTCAAGGCCAAGGAGATGATTGATGTCATGCAGCGATACAAGGAATTGCTCGATGAATTGAAGAAAAACGTGGACAGCGCCCTGCGCCATGGTATGAAAACTCGTAATGATGTGATGAAGGTGCAGGTGAAACTGAACGAAGCCGACCTCAACATAAGCAAGGCCGAGAATGCCTACACGCTGGCCAAGATGAATCTGTGTCATTACATTGGCCGTCCGTTGACATCGGATATCAGTGTCACAGCCGACAACCTCACCCCAATCAGTTTCAGTACACAGCCAGGCATCGACATCAGCCAACGTCCTGAATATGGTCTGTTGCAGCAGCAGGTCTCTTTGGCAACCGAGGGGGTGAAACTCACACGTAGCGACTTCTTGCCTCAGGTTGTGCTGATGGGCGGATACACCTATGCTCATGGTGGCGAGCTGGCAGGTCGTCGACTGCTGTCCGATGGTGCTGCATCGGTGGGCATCGGGGTGAAGGTGCCAATCGTCAATTTTGGAGAGGGAAGCAACAAGATACGCTCGGCAAAGGCCAAACAGACCATTGCCCAGTTGGAACAAGCCGACCTCAGCGAGCAGATGATGCTTGAACAGCAGCAAGCCCTGCAGGCGCTCGATGAGGCACAGAAGGAACTTACCCTTACCGAGAGTGCACTAAGTCAGGCCGAAGAGAACATGCGTCTGTCGCGTCAGCAATACGAGGTGGGATACGAGACACTGTCCGATTACCTTGAAGCACAGGCAATGTGGCAGCAAGCTTATGCTGCAAAGGTGGAGGCACGGTGCCAGCAGGTACTGGCCACATATAAGTACAAGAAGTCGCGCGGACAGATTCTACCTTGAATCATAAGACAGCTATATGAGGATTTTAGCAATAGACTACGGACAGAAACGAACCGGCATAGCGGTGACCGACCCTCTGCAAATCATTGCAGGTCCGCTGACTACGGTAGACACTCGCGACCTCCTTGCATTCATTGACGATTACATCGGTCGTGAGCAGGTTGAGCGTATTGTTGTGGGCTATCCACGTAGGCTTGACGGTTCCGACTCAGAGAATATGCGACGCATCACTCCGTTCGTCAACCGCCTGCGAAAGATATATCCGTCTGTTCAAGTAGACCTTTTCGACGAACGATTCACATCGGTCATTGCACACAAAGCAATAATCGACAGTGGAATACCGAGGAAGGCGCGGCAAGACAAGGCATTGGTTGATAAAATCAGTGCAGCAATCATACTCGAAGAATATATGGCTGCACAGAAGCTGTAAGAGGAAGTAGAGAGCGCAAAGACGATGGATACATGTAGTAACCGGCAAATGGTTAAATTACATGAATAAATAATAGAATAATAGATAAGTAAAATAATAGATAGTAAATATAGTAAATGGCTAAATAAGATTATGATTCTACCCATGTACATACTCGGTCAGCCCATGCTTCGTAAGCATGCAGAGGAAGTGCCGGCTGACTATCCCAAACTTCAGGAACTGATACAGAACATGTTCGAAACTATGCAGCATGCCGACGGAGTAGGGCTTGCAGCACCTCAGGTGGGTCTCCCCCTACGTTTGTTTGTAATCGACCTCAACGCCTTGAGCGACGACATGCCGCAGTACAAAGATTTCCTGCATGCATATATCAACCCCACCATAGTTGAGGCCAGTGAGGACACCGAGACGATGGAGGAAGGTTGCCTCAGTGTGCCAGGCATCCACGAAAACGTGCGTCGTCCCAAGACTGTACACGTCACATATCTCGACGAGCAATTGCAACCTCATGACGAGTGGCTTGATGGTTTTCTTGCACGCGTGTTCCAACACGAGTACGACCATCTGCAGGGCAAACTCTTCATCGACCATATATCGTCGTTGCGTAAACAGCTTATCAAGAAAAAACTCCTGGCAATGACCAAAGGAAGGGTCAGCTGTTCCTATAAAGTAAAAAGCTGAGAAAGCAAAAGCTGATTAAACAAAAGTTGAGAAAGCAAAAGCTGATTAAACAAAAGTTGAGAAAGCAAAAGCTGATTAAACAAAAGCTGATTAAACAAAAGCTGATTAAACAAAAGCTGAGAAAGTAAAAGCTGAGAAACGGCTTTGTCATTTTTACAAAGAGAGCCCCAATGTCTTGTCGTAGAAGCTACATACTACTGTTCATGCTCATGCTGCCGATGTTGCTCTCTGCACAAATCAATGCAGAGCGCATGATGCTTATCGGCCGCAATGCACTCTACTACGACGACTATGCACTCTCCATCCAGTATTTCAACCGCATAATCAGTGCCAAGCCACATCTCTATGAGCCATATTTCTATCGTGGGCTTGCCAAGTTCTATCTTGAGGACTATAGCGGCGCCGAGGCCGACCTCAGCCAGGCAATAACCCTTAATCCCTACTACATCAACTCGTATGAAGTGCGTGGTCTCTCACGTATCAACCGCAAGAACTACGCCGATGCTGCCGCCGACTATGAGGAGGCCCTGAGCATAGACCCCGACCACCGCACCATGTGGCATAACCTTGCTCTCTGTTATATGCAAATTGACAGCCTTGAGCAGGCCGACACCACACTGGCACAATTCATTCATACCTTTCCACGCCATGCCGACGGATACATACTTCTCTCTGAACTTCGTCTGAAACAGGGCGATACCCTGCAGGCACAGACCGTGGCCGACCAGGCCATCGAGGCAGAACCCTATAATGCCGAGGCACGCTCATTGAAGGGAGCGTTGCTCATCTGGAGCGAGGAGTATGCTGCTGCCGAGGCTCAGCTTGACGAAGCAATACGTCTTTCACCGCGCGACCCGCACACAATCATCAACCGGGCTTTGTGTCGTCACCATCAGAACAACCTGCGCGGAGCCATGGCCGACTATGACCTTGCCCTCAGCATCGACTCCGGCAACTTTGCAGCACACTACAATCGTGGACTGTTGCGGGCAGCGGTGGGTGAAGACAACCTTGCTATCGAAGACTTTGATTTCATACTCAAAGTAGACCCCGACGACGTCATGACACTCTTCAACCGTGCACGTCTGTACCATCAGACCGGCGACTATCGGAGTGCCATACGCGACTATACACGTGTCATCGAGCAATTCCCGAAATTCCTTTACGGCTACCAGCTGAGAGCCGAGGCTCGTCGACAGATAGGCGACATTCGTGGCGCCATGAGCGATGAGGAACACATCCTGCGTGAAAACGTGGCACATCGCTACGGATACTCCACACCTACAAACAGCCAACCCAACCACACGCGCAAGAAGACACAGGTGGACCTGGACAAATACAGTCAGCTTGTAGAAGACGAGTCGGACGACGAACCCACCTATGCCGACCCCCTCCGCGGCAAGATACAAAACCGTACAGCCGAGGCCAAGCTCATGCCGCTCATGCTTCTCGATGCCGATCCCCTCGTGGCAGCTGAGCGCATAGTGCCTCCTTATACCATCGAAGCCCTTGGCATCAAGCCGCCACAGCTCGATCAGTTCCAGCGTGGCATAGACCATGCCATGCAAACCGACGAGTTGCCACTGGCCGAAGCAGCCTTCAGCGCGGTGATAGAAGCCGAGCCACAGTTTGCAGAAGCTTACTATAACCGAGCCTATGTGAGTGCACAGCAGGGCAACCTTGACAAAGCGCGTGCCGACCTCGACACAGCAATCCGGCTCAAGCCGCAGTTTGCACTGGCATTCTACAACCGCGGCATTATCAGCATCATGCAAGGCAAAGCCGCTGACAGCCTTGACGACCTCAGTCAGGCAGGAAGCCACGGCATATATCAAGCATACAGCATCATAAAGCAATACAACAACCTACCCTAACCCATCTCCAACTATGCTCAGCAACCAAACCATCAGCGCCATACAAGACGCAATAAGAAAAGCGGTAGACCACGTGCCACACGACGACGACTTTGAAGTCATGACCGACCTCCACCTCCAAATCAATGCCGACACCTGCACCCTCACCATCGCCGACGACAACAACACAGTCATAGCGCAGGCAACTGTCGGCGAACTGGCCGACATCGACCTCGACACCCAGCTGTCGCAGCTCGTGACACCAATCACGACACTACTTCACCACATGGCCGACCAGGGGCAGTTTGCCAACACACATATAGCCAAACCGTTTGCCTTTGTGCTTGAAGACAAAGACAGCGAGACCATAGACGACCTCTATGTGGTTGACGATGATGACACCATCTACATTCCAGGCACACTGCTTCAGGGCATCGACCAGGAACTTGACGACTTCCTCGAACACCTCATGACCGACTGACACACAGCCTACGCTGACAGGGCTGTTGACGGCGTTTACAAGCAGATGAATATACGTGACGAAAAACAAGGATATCCTCACGGGGTCGTGAGGATATCCTCATGAAACGTTGAGGATATCCTCGCATGCTGTCGAGGATATCCTCGCACGCAGACAGAGGATATCTTCGCACGCAGACAGAGAATATCCTCGCACGCAGACAGAGGATATCTTCGTCCTATCCCCATACCATGTAATGAAGCCGGCCATGCTGGCTGCGAGCCGACTCACACAGCCATCTTTAAACTTTTTTTGCATGTAACTCTGCATTTTCTTAATTTATGCATACTCAATTGCTTTTATTTTGTTATCTTTGCAGTCATGAAATATGCAATTGCTACATACATCTTGTGTTTAGCGTGCTGCATGGCCTGGGGCCAGCAGTTCGCTGGCAGGCATCTTATCGAGTTTGAAAAACTGGATGCAGAGCACGCGAGAGAGGACAAACTCATTGCGGCAGGCAACAGGTTTCTGGCCGAGCTCTACAGCAACGAATTTATCGACGAGCCTATTCAGTTTGACCGTGTAGACACGTTGCGCATGAATGTCTACTACTGGGCTGCCGAACTCATGTACGACCATCAGGAGTATGCCGAGGCCGTGAGGTTAGGACTCAAGGCCGCCCCCTTGTTTCGCGAGGGCGACACATCCGACATCCACAGCGACTGCTGCAGCATCATTGCCGTCTCGTATGTGCGTCTGGGTCGGTTCGACGATGCAGCCGTGTATGCCAAGCAATGCTATGACATCGACGTGTTGACAGGCGACCACCGTCGAATCGCATCGTCGCTCAACACCTTGGGTGCCATATACATGAGTGCCCGCCAGGCGGAACTTGCAGAACAATATGTGATGCATGGCATAGAAGAATGCGGCAAGACCGATAACCTTGGACTCCTGGCAGTGCTCAAAGGGATGGCGTCGGAGGTCTACCACCATCAGGGACGCGACAGCCTTTCGCTGCAATATGCCGACGAAGCACTTGACATCGACCGGCAGCTCGACCGCAAAAGCAAGATAGCCATACGCCAGGCACAGCGTGCATCGGCCCTCATCGGCCTGCATCGCTACGACGAGGCCCTCAAGGCACTCGGCGAAGCCATACCCCAGCTGCGCGCCGACGGCAACGACCAGTCGCTCGGAATTGCCGACATACAGATGGGACACCTCCTGCTTGCCAGTCATCAGAATGAAGAAGCTGCCCAATACCTTGCCGAAGCAATCGGGATATTCAGCCGCCATCACGACCTCTACAACGAAAGCGCTGCGCAAAAAGCAATGGCAGAGGCATTGCGTGCTGACAACCCCTCGGAGGCTCTTGTCCACCTCGAACGCTACAACCAGCTGCACGACTCAATATACGACAGCGAGACCGGATTGCTCCTCTCGCAGTATCATGCCAACTACGAGGTGGAACAGCTGCAGGCCAGCCTGAATGCAGAACACGCCACCCGTAATATTTTGTTTTACGTCATAGCAGCAATACTGCTGCTCATAGCAGCCGGAGTGTTTGTCACATGGCGCAGGAGCATCCGCCACCAGCGCGAGATATACCGTAAGATAGAATCGCGGTTTGCAGCAATCGGAGCTAAACACCTGGCAGCAGCAGACAAGGAAACAGATGGAGTGCTTGAAACTCGGCCGGCAGACAGCGTGAGCCCTGAAGACGAGTTCCTTCTGCGACTGACCGACATAGTGGAACAGCATTGTCAGGAAGGCAGCAGCCTCGGGGTCGAGTCGCTGGCCTCTGCGCTGGGTATGACCCCATACCAGTTGCGCCAACGTCTGGCCGACTGTACCGATGCCAAACCACTCGAATTCATACAAAGCATACGCATGAAACGAGCCTGTTACATGCTCGACACCCAGCCACAACTCACAATCAGTGAAATAGCCTACCGCCTAGGATATGAAGACAAGTCGAATTTCACACGTGCATTCAAACGCATGAATGGCATGACACCCTCTGAATATCTCAAAAGAGCCTCCCACAAAGGAAGTGAAAAGTAAAGAATGAGAAGTTAAGGGTGTGTATGTGTATAAGAAAACGTGGTTAACATTTCTAAAACATTATTATATCGTGGTCTTTTTATGAAATGACAACGTAATTTCACAAAATGACAACGCCCATACGCGTTAAATATTGTAAATTTGCCGCGAACAATGAATATCGCACAAACAATATTATTAACAATAAAAAACAGGAAACAACATGAAGAAACTAACATTGGCAATTGTGGCGTTGTGCCTTTCGGCACTGCCTATGATGGCACAGACCGACGCCGAACTGATTGAAGCTGCGATGAAAACCGACATTGCATCGTGGTCGTTCCCATCAAGCACCGTTGAAATCAACGGTCTCCGCTATCACCTCTCCGACAACGGACTGGCCGAGTTTGTGTATTTCTTCAACACCGACGTGGCTCCGGAGACACTTACCATACCTGCCATCGTGGAGACAGACGGTAAGAAATATGTGGTGGTTTCGTGGTATGGTTCATACTACTACAATCAGAACAAAACCACCAAGATTGTGCTGCCTGAGTCGATGCGCTACATCAAGGAATATGCCTTCTACGGCTATCCCAACGTGAAGGAGGTGACCCTGCCTGCATCGGTCGAGAAGATTGACCGCTATGCATTCTCTGACTGGTCGAACCACACCATCCGCTTCAAAAGTGCAACCCCTCCAACGGTAACTGGCGAACTCACCAGCAACGGTTCGAACAACCAGCGACTGAAAGTGTATGTACCGGCTGCTTCGTTCAAGGAGTATGTCATAGCCGACTATATCAAGAGCCAGTGTGTGATATCCGACGACTGGAAGACCATCGGCGACGTGACCGTATCGGGTGTTGACAATGGTGAACTTGGATATATAGTTGTGGCCGATGCACTGCCTGAAATCCGCACATACGCACAAATCAACTCGCTCACCATCGCTTCGGGCACTATCAACGAAGACGACTGGTATCAGATACGCCAGATGCCAAACCTCATTCGTCTCGACATCAGCGGACTTGATATAGCAGAAATCCCTGACGATGCACTCTACAACCGCTGGCAGATAGAGACCGTCATCCTGCCGCCATCGCTCACCACCATCGGCAGCCGTGCTTTCTATTCTACAGGTGTGAAAGACCTCATCCTGCCCGATGCGCTCACTACATTCAATGGCAGCGAAAACTTCCGCAACTGCGACTCGCTCACCAGCATATCTATTCCTGACGGTGTGATATCGCTTCCAAGCAGCTGCCTGCGTGCATGTGACAACCTACACCACGTGAAATTGCCGGCCAATCTTGCCAGCATGGGTTCCGACTGCTTCTACTACAGCGACCTCTACGACGTTGACATACCAGGCACGTTGCAGACAATACCATACGAGGCATTCGAGTCGAACGTAAACCTGAAGACAGTGACCCTGCACGAAGGACTGGTGAACATAGGCCAGGAAGCATTCTACGGATGTGCCTCCATCGAGAAAATCACTTTGCCAAGCACCGTACGCTCTATCTCATCGTATGGATTCCAGTCGTGCTCAAAGCTTGCCGACGTAGAACTGAACGAAGGACTCGAAACAATCGAATACTATGCATTCTCAAACACTGCCCTCACCAATGTAACCCTGCCAAGCACACTCATCAAAGCCACAGGATATCCATTCTCCAGCTGTCAGGGCATTACCCGCATCACAGCCAATTCACTCATTCCTCCAACAGTTGAGAATCAGGTCATAACCTCCAACGCCGGCAACATCGAGCTGCTTGTGCCGCTGTGGAGCTTCCAGGAATATATGACAACCCCTGGATGGCTTGAGTTCCAGAACCACCTGGGTATCATTACCGACAACCTGCCTGAGAATGTATATATCACCAAGGAGTTTGAGTTTGTGCTACGTCCCGAGGACAATGTGGCCGACTACCATCCAAACGTACGCCTGCTCTACAACGACGAGTCGATCGACGACGGATTCGGACACACGAAGTATCAGCGTGGCAACCTCACAATCAGTTCGCGTTCAAAGCTGGCCATCAACGACTTCTCGATGCACATGTCGCCATTTGCCAAGTATTATGCCGACGAGAGCCGATTCTACAACAACTACAACTACGACTACGACAATTGGCGCACAATATATAATCCAAACTCACTCATCGTGAACGGAGAACTGCGTGCTGAGGACCAAACCATCAACCTCATGCTGCGCAACGACCTCTGGCAGTTTGTCAGCTTCCCGTTCGATGTCGAGATGAAGGATATCGTTCCGGTCGACCCGCTGACACAATGGGTCATCCGCGAATACTCGGGTGCTGAGCGCGCTGCACAAAACTTCGACAATACATGGCAGAGCATTCCGGCCGACGGCACACTGCAGGCAGGACGTGGCTACATCATGAAGTGCTACAACAAAGATGCCAACAGCAACACACCAGTATTCTTCACTGTCACTGCTCTGAAGAACTCGCTCAACCGCCAGAAACTATTCACAAACGAGAATGTAGAAACGCCACTCGACGAGTACGAAAGCGAGTTTGAGCAGAACCGCTCGTGGAACCTCATCGGTAACCCATACCCATCATACTTCGATACTCGCTACCTCGAAACCGAGGCACCGTTCCTCATCTGGAACTCATACAACCAGAACTACGTGGCATTCAGCCCTGTTGACGACAACTACATCCTCAACCCAGGCGAGGCATTCTTCGTACAGCGCCCTGTGCAAGGTGGCGAGAACCTCACTTTTGGAAAGGGTGGACGTCAGACCTATCGTAACCCACGCGACCTGAAGGTGAACGAAGTGAAGCGCGAAGGACGTGCCATCAGAACCGACCGCTTCGTGTATAACATCACCCTGAGCGACGGAGAACTCACCGACCGCACCCGCGTGGTCTTCAACCCAGAGGCCAAGACTGCCTACGAGTCGGGCCGCGATGCAGCCAAGATGTTTGCTATGAACGAGACACTCCCACAACTCTGGACCGAAAATACTGGCGTGCAATATGCAATCAACGAGCGTCCACAGGCCGATGGCAACGTAGAGCTCGCAGTTCGAATCGCAAAACCTGGACTCCACACCATAGCTCTTGCAGCAGGCAGTGCAGTGGGCAGCATCATCCTCACCGATGTAGAAACGGGCATCAGCACCGACCTTAGCCAAGGCGAATACACGTTTACTGCCGAGGCAGGCACCATCAAGAATCGCTTCTTTATCAGCATTAACCCAGCCGACGCTACAGGAATTAATTCAGTAGAAGACCTCACCCCTGCCGGCGAGGGTGCTGTATACAACGTAGCAGGTCAGCGCGTAGCCGACAACTATCGTGGCATCGTGATTAAGAACGGAAAGAAAGTGTTGAATAAGTAAATACCCTCTCCCCTACCTCCCTCTGTAGCTTCGCTCCTCAATTGCTGAGATTTCGCTGGCTGCCCCATCTATGGAAGAGGGAGAACACGGGGTTCGCTATTCATTATTAATTATTCATTATTCATTATTAATATATGAAGAGACATTTATTATATATAATAGCGTTGCTGCTCACCGTCGGAGCCCAGGCTCAGACCGATGACTACAACCCAAGCAATCCGCCAAACCCCGTCTGGCCCGAAGATGGTGTCACCGCACTCTACAACGTCACGTGCGAAGCCATCCCCAACGGAGCAGGCAGTTTTAGCGGTGCTCATGGCAACTCATATGCCGAAGGCCGTCAGGTCTCGGTATATGCCTACGACCACAACGATTGTTACTTCCAGTGTTGGAAAGATGCAGAAGGCAACACACTCTCTGACAAGAGTTCATATTCCTTCACCATGCCGGCACACAATGTGAAGATATATGCCATCTACTCCTATGCACCAAACAATCCTGCACAACCGCAGATGACTGGCAACTTTATGCTGCGAGTGAAGGCAGAACCCATTGCTGCAGCCACCTTCAACTTCACAGACGGAAAGGTGAAAGAAGGCACAACACAAAGTATTTATCCGTATATCAACAGCGGATTCCGCCTCGTTGGATGGTATGATGAAAACAACAACCTTGTGAGCGAAAAGAGAGACCTGTCTTATCTTATGCCAAGTCATCCATCTACACTCACAGCCAAGTTTGTATACGAGCCAGATGCTCCGTTCAATCCAGCCACCAACTTGTGGGACAGCGCGGCAGGCGAGATGATTGTCGATTTCTTCGATCCGAGCTCGCTCAACTACACCATGCGCGAACTTTGCAAAAATCAGAGTGCTGAATTCGCAAAAGTGGCCCGACTCACTGTCGACGGACAGATGACATCGTACGACTGGTACTTCGCCGACAACTTCAAAAACTTGTTGTATGTTGACCTCAGTCGTGTGGACGGAATAACTGAAGTGCCGTCAAACATCTGGAACGGCAATACAAACCTCATGGAAGTGGAACTGCCAGAGTGTATAACCTATATAGGCCAACGTGCCTTCAATGGCTGTACTGCACTGCAATACATCGACTGCTACGCACTTGTGCCGCCAACCGTCGGTACCAATGCTTTCGCGGGCATACCTGAAGGAACCATCATGTTCGTGCCCGAACAGGTGGTAGAACTCTATCAGCAGGCCGACGGATGGAAAGACTTCACCATATCGCCACTGCGTAGCAAGTTCTGCACACTTGAGGTCACAGCACCCGATGCAGCAAATGCTGAATACATCGAGCTGGTGAATGCCAAGAGCGGACGTACTTACCGCTACTATGTGCGTGGCAAGGAGTTCTTCTCGTTCCCCAACCTCATTCGCAACACTACCTACAACATCTATTTCAAGACCGACAAGGGTAAGGTGCTGCTCAAGTCAGACCTCATCACCATGGACGAAGAATTGGTGGAAGTGACAACCGAACCGGTGCCCGAGGGCGTAGCGCAGATAGTTTCACTACAGTTCGTCCCAAACACTATATTATCAATCAGTTCAGAGTGGCTCGATGCCGACAAGAATGTCATGACCGACTATCCATCGTGGATGCAAGGACCGACAGATCTTGTTCCCGACGACATCGTGTATTTACATGCCTGGATTGACGACCCTGCATCGCTCGTCGGATACCAACCGCTGGACACTCTCATCGAATGTAAATATCCGTTCGACGAAGTATCTATCCGTCCCAAGTATCGCAATGTGCCATGCCTGTCAGTGCAGTTGGTGGACGATATAAAGCAAAAAGCTTATTCTGCCTACAGTGCTACACGCACCTTCCTCTTCGCCGACCACGACCCATTTGTCAAGAAGTATGGCAATGCCGAGATGATGGCATTGGATGGAAAAGGCTCATACGATAATATCGGTGTTGAAGGCCGTATAGAATTTGTGGTTTCTGGCTATAATGCAGTTACAATAAACATCGACCCCGACGTGCTGCTCCATCTCTACAACAACCCTGCCGACATTGATAAGCTTGGCAACCTTGCCCCCGATGTGAAAAAGGTTTCTACATTTGAGGAGGATGGCAAGTCGTATCTCCTGCTCACTGCCAGCATCACTCCGGCCACTGCAGTAGCAGAAATACCTGTCGAGACTACATTCTTCAACACAGTCGATGCCGGCGAAGAACTGCTGCCCGACGAGGGTCTGAAGGTAAACATACCGTTCACCTACGATATTGTCAACACAACTACAGGTCAGGCTCTGAATACCTTCACTGCCGACAATGGTGTTATCAAGATAATGAGCGGTGCAACGGCCGGCGACGAACTAAGCATTACAGCACAGCTGCCTGCTGACTATAGTCAGTTGTATTACCTCGACCAACCTCAGCAGACACTGAAAGTGAGCAGGGACAACACGCCTTCGCTCAACTTGGTAGTGCGAGAGCGTCCGACCATCCATGCCCGCTTCCTTGTGACCGACAATGCAGAAGTGGTGTCCTACCTCTACGACAGCAAGGGCAACCTCGTGCCAGAGGCCAAGAAAGGCGTAGACTACCACATGTTCGACCCGAAGGATCTGATCATCAACACCGACAACGAGGTTGAGCTCACATCCGAAGATCCCAACGCATTCCGGTTCCATGTGTTGCCTGGCACATACACTCTCATCACCATGGGCTACAGCAACTACTTCAGCCGCATTGCCGACCTCTCGCAGTTCGGAAGCCTCGGACTTCAGGAGGGTGTGGATTATGTTAAGAACACCATCGTTGTCGAGCCAAGTCGCAATGTGGAAGTGCGCAATGTGGTCGTTCCGTTCTTCGACGAGACCAAGTTCTACTATACAGGTAGCAGCACTGCGTTCAACGTGAATCGTCCCAACACCACTGTCGGCAACTACCTCACCTTCTCGGCCCACATCGACTTCCGCGACGACGTGAAGGACCGCGTGAAGGACGTGCAGCTCCACATCCCCGACAATCCTGCACTACAGTTTGTCGAGGGTTCGCTCATGCAGGGCGGTAAACTCATCGACGAGGAACATGCCGATATGATTTCTCATGCAGATGGAAAGACCACAGTCCTCCTGGGCGATGACTATGTGAATATCACCAAGCTCATCAAGTATTGCGTCATCCCTACCGAGTATGGAAACTACAACATAAATCCATACATCACCTTTCAGCTCGACGACGAGACCATCACCCAGCCTATCGGTACTGCATCGTTCACAGCCAATGCACTCACCATCTGGGCTCCGGCTCTCGTATCGACCAACATGATCCACATCGACGGCAATGCACCTCGCAACTCGCGTGTCGAGGTTTATGATAACGGATTCTGGATAGGCGAGACAACCAGTAACTCGGCTGGATATTGGTCGCTCGACGCATGGCTCTATGTGCCTTACAACATGTCGATGCACAGTCTGTATGGCAAGGTTTATACTTCCGACGATCAGACCTACACCACCGAATATCGTTTCGTGGAGTACAACGAAGATGCCATCCAGGCCAAGACCGTCGATATGACGTTCTTCAATCCGCTCGTAAACCGCACCATCGATGTCCTCTTCGACCTCGAACGCAGCAAGGCGAGCGTCAACAGCTACTCGTTTGCATCGGGCGTAGAGTTCGTCTTTACGGCCGACCTCACCAACAACAGCCCCGACAAGGTGCTCGGTTGCGACATCCGTGTGTTCACCAACAACCACGAGTGGATAACCCTGCCGGCACAATACATACCAAACCTCGACCGCTGGGTGGCTCATAGCAAGTTCACGGGCGAAACCATGCCAATCGGTGTACGTGTGGAAGTCGAGAGCGAAGCATCGCCAAAGATCGACCTCGATTATCTGCAGAAATTGCAGCCGCAGGTTGTCATCAATGCAAAGCCGCGCAACGACCAGCTTGCCGATGCTCCTGCACGCGATGCCCGTCCGCTTGCTGCCGATGCTCAGCCTGTCTCGTTCGATATCAGTCGCGGGGATGGCTCCGTATGGACCTACTTCTGTGCCGCCCCATCGAGCATCGACCTCAGTGCATACAGGGCCGACACCGTTGCGATGCCTACTACCGGCACCGACTCCATCTACATCTACTACAAGGCCGACGATTCGTTTGTCGTTGTAGGCGATATGGCCGATGCGCTGTGGGGCATGAACCTCAAGAGTGCAGCGCCGGGCGTCAAGTCGCGCATCTCGCAACAGCGTATCGAGATGTTCTCGATGAACGGACTGAAGGCAGTTATAGCCCGACTCAACGAACTGCTCAACATCATGGCAGCCGAAACTCCTGTGGTCGATCAGCGCTGGCTTGTGGCCATCTATCAGAACACGCTCAACCAACTGGGCATGTATCAAGGCCAAGAGTCTGACTATGCAAAACAAGAGGTTGAGCGCTGCGAGAAACTGCTTGACATCTATCAGAAGCTCATAGTCAACTGGGACAATCTGGCTGAAATCGTGCGCGAAGGCAACCAGCTCCTCTCGTATGCCAACTATGGCATTCGCGACGAGAACGACTGGCAACAGTTCTGCGACCGCATACTGCCCTGCAACGGACTCGACGACCCGCAGGCACGTGCACTTGCATGGCTTAGCGAGCGGCAGATGCGCATCCACGGATGGCGTTATATCGCTGCATTCGACCTCGTGACCAGCGCCCTGGAGGCTGCAACCCAGACCTACAGATACTGGAACAAGGAAGACCAGATACTGCTCTATTCTACCTTGGCCGACAATATCGACCAGATATGTCTGGCTGCCAACTACATCACACACTTTGCTACAAACCTCTTCCTGCAAAACAAGGCAGAGTCGCGCATCTATCTGCGCCATGCAATGCGTGAGAAGAACTCTTACGTCAACTGCAACTACGACTTCACCGAGACCCTCCAGGCCAAGTGGGACTTCTCGCTGCCTTATCCGGTGGTCGAGCCTATCATCGACCCCTCGGGTTATGTATACGAAGGTGTGTCGAGCAACCGCCTCGAGGGTGTCACCGCAACTGCCTTCTACAAACATCGCTACGAAGACATGTATGGCGACCTGAAGGAAGACATCGTGAAGTGGGATGCCGAGAACTACGGACAGGAGAACCCGCTCATCACCGACGAGCAGGGCGAGTATGGATGGGATGTGCCAAGCGGCACATGGCAGGTCAAGTTCGAGAAGGAAGGCTATGAGACCACCTACTCCGACTGGCTACCCGTTCCGCCACCACAGCTCGATGTCAATATCGGCATGAAGCAAGTGTCGCAACCTTATGTTGTCAAGGCTCGTGCCTTCGAGAAGACAGGCAGTATCGACGGAGGAGTCGAAATCACCTTCGACAAGTATATGGACCCATCGACCCTCACCACCGACAATATATATATTAAAGGTGTGAAGGGTGGAAGCGAGACGTTCATCGACCCGCTCACCATCACCTTCCCCACCCTCGAGACCGCCATCGAGGGCAGCGACCGCCAGTACACCACCAAGGTATATGTGGCAACCGACCAGCTCTCGCTCTACGACGAGGCTTACATCATCGTGGGCAATCGTGTCGAGAGCTATGCAGGCATACCTATGGCCTCTACCTTCCAGCAGAAGATTGAGGTGGAGAAGCGCCTTGAAAGCATTGCGACCGACGAAACGCTCAATATCGCTTACACTGATGCAACCACCGTACGCATTGCAGCCCTGCCAACCGAGGCGGCTGCCGGACGCAAGGTGCGTGTAAGCACCCAGTCGGCTAAGATTGCCAACATCGGAACCGACTCGTTGCAGACAGTCACACTCACCCTCGACAGCGACGGACAAGCTGAGTTCACGCTCAACGGTGCACTCTATGGCACCACGGCACTCGACTTCGAAGTCATCGACGAGGATATCACAGCCCTCACGGCAGTCAGTGTGGTCGATGCAGCTATGCTTGAGGAGGTGAAGGAACCTATTGCATCGCGCATCAGCGGCACTGCGGTGTTCCGCGGACAGACCGTCACCCTCGCTTGCGAGACCGAAGGCGCACAAATCTATTACACCACCGACGGCACCTGCCCATGCGAGTCGCCTACACGCCGACTCTACACCGGACCGATTGCCATCAACGACGCCATGGAACTCAACATCATGGCCGTAGGAGTCAACGGAACCGAGAGCACCGTACACAAGTACAACTACTCAATCCGTCAGGCTCATGTAGGTCTCAACCTCGCCGAGGGTTGGAACTGGGTATCGCACGATATGGCAGCTCCGCTCCCTGTCGAGGACATCAAGAGCCTCGTATATAAGGTGCAGACTCAGACCGAGGAAGTCATCAACGACCCTGTCGTCGGCTTCACAGGCAACATCACTGAGATACTGGCATCCCAGGCAGTTAAGATCCAGACCACCGCAGCCGGACAGAAGGTGCTCAGTGGCGAGCAGTTCAATCCGCAGGCCAACATCATCAGCCTCTCCAAGGGCTGGAACTGGATTGGCTATCCGCTCGACCTGACACTCGCCCTTGCCGATGGCTTCCGTCACCTCGCTGTCGAGGAAGGCGATGTGGTCACCAACCTCGAAGGTGGATTTGCGCAATACACCGACGGCTCATGGACCGGCACACTCACCAACCTCACTCCTGGCCAAGGCTACCTCTACAAGGCAGCAAGTGCCAAGCAGTTCGTCTACAACGACCAGCCGACCGAATCGGCTGGCACTAAGCCTCGTTTCGTGCCAGTCAATTCTCAATTGTCAATTCTCAACTGTCAATTAAGCCTGAACCCGCATCGTTATCCGAGCCTCATGGCCATCACTGCCACACTCGATGCCGATGATGCCGACCGCTACATCGTGGCTGTATTCGATGCCGATATGGCAGGGCTGCGCGGAGTGGCACAACCCATCGACGGACGGCTCTATATCTCGGCTCATGGCGAGAAGGCTGAACCGCTCCGCTTCGTGGCCATTGACCGCGAGACAGGCGACGTGTTACCACTGGCCGAAACCATCGACTTCAGTGCCGATGTGCTTGGAAGCGCCAAGGCTCCTTATGTGCTCCATTTGGGCGATGCAACTGGCATCCTTGCAATTGATGGCCTCACCCCAGCCCTCTCCGAAGGCGAGGGAGCTATATACAACATAGCAGGACAGCGCGTGGCCGACAGCTATCGTGGCATCGTGATTAAGAACGGAAAGAAAGTGTTGAACAAGTAAACTGACACACAAGCTATGAAACAAGTAAAGATACTATGCTGCATCGTCAGCTTACTGCTCACAACCCTCCCCGTGGCTGCTCAAGGCAGCCATTGGGGTGCGGTCAATCCCCACGACTATCAGTACGACATGACCCTCTATGCCACCATCACCATCGATGGCGAAACGATGGCCGACCTCACCGGTGCCGACATATCGGCATTTGTGGGCGATGAGCTGCGCGGAGTGGGTCGTGTCGAGACCAAAGACGGGCACCAGTGGATCTACATGCGCATCTACACATCGCAGGCAGAAGGCGAGACCATCTGGTTCAAGCTCTGGTACGAAGGCATCGAATACAAGGTGGCCGACACCCAGACCTTCGCTTCGGCCAAGCAAGTAGGCATGCCAGGCACACCGCAAGTCATGCACGCATTTTGCCCCCACACCCTCACCGTCGTCATCGACGGCACTACGGTCGAAACCTCTATACTCTACATGGGCGACCCCGTGAGCTACACACCGCTCACACGCGTGGGTTATACCTTTGAGTGGGAAACCACTCCACCCACCACCATGCCCGCAGCCGACCTCACCATCACTGGCGCATACACCATCAACAGCCATAAGGTGACGTTCATCTCCGACGGACAGACCATCTGGCAGGCCACTCAGAACTACGGCACTACAATCACACCGCCATCCGACCCAGAGAAAGAAGGCTATACCTTCACCGGATGGAGTCCTGCCGTAGATGCGACCCTGCCCGACCGCGATGTAAGCTATGAGGCACAATTCGAACCCATACTCGTCAGCGAAATCACCTTCACCGACGAAGCACCCCAGGTGTCGGAAGACGGCACTGTGCAGCTCGTGGTGGAAGTCACTCCCGCCGATGCACTCGATGCAACCGTCAGCTTCACCTCGTCCGACCCCGAGATAGCCACCGTGAGTCCATCAGGACTTGTCACCTTCATCGGATACGGGACAGTCACCATCACAGCCACGGCCACCGACGGGTCAGGCATCAGCCACCAAGTCACCATCACACGTCCCCTCCCATTCGAGACCGAAGATGTGAATCGCGACGGCAGTGTCGATACCCAGGATATACTCTCCATCTACGAGTTTATGCAGAACTATGACGGCACCTCGCCCATCGGAATCGAAGATGTCAACCACGACGGCAGTGTCGACACCCAGGATGTGCTCTCCATCTATGAGTACATGCAAAACCACTAAACACGAAAAAACGGAATTAAGCAGCCGTGTATTTACCCTTTTCTTTTTTTGGCCGAGGCGGCACCCACGTGCAGCCACGGCCGTTTTTTATCCAAAAGCAGAAGTCTTGCTTCTTCTCGCCATCCATAGTCTTATTTACGATTTCGCCATTGATTACCTACGAGGACATAGCAGCACAATAAACAACGAGGATATCGTCAACAGCCCGCGAGGATATCGTCAACAGACCGCGAGGATATCGTCAACAGCCTGCGAGGATATCGTCAACAGCCTGCGAGGATATCGTCAACAGCCTGCGAGGATATCGTCTGCCCACTATCCAGCAGCCAATGGATATAAAACACGTCAGCTCCGGAGGCATGTGCTCTCGGAGCTGACGCTGCAAATGCGAGGTAAATATCTTAGGCGTTTAGTCTACCACACCTACAATGTCGGCAATGTTGTCTACGTGGTGGTTGTCGAGCCATTGGTTTATGCCTTGCGCTATGTGCTGGCATGCAGCAGGGTCGATGAAGTTGGCCGTGCCTACTTCCACGGCAGTGGCTCCGGCCATGATAAACTCTATGGCATCTTCAGCAGTCATGATGCCTCCAAGGCCCACCACAGGTATGCTCACGGCGTGTGCCACCTGCCATACCTGGCGCACGGCAACGGGTTTTACGGCTGGTCCGCTCAGTCCGCCGGTACGTATCGACAGACGATGACAACGCTTCTCTATATCGATAGACATGCCCATGAGCGTGTTGATGAGGCTCACGGCATCGGCTCCCGCCGCTTCCACGCTGCGAGCAATGTCGGCTATGTTGGTGACATTGGGCGAGAGTTTGACAATGAGCGTCCCGCCGTAGGCTCGGCGCACGGCTTCCACCACCGATGCAGCACCTTCGGTTGTGACACCAAATGCCATGCCGCCATCTTTGACGTTGGGACACGAGATGTTGAGCTCGATGGCATGGAGGGCAGTCAATTCCCCGATTCGTGCGGCACAGGCTGCATAGTCGTCGGGGCTACTGCCCGACACGTTGACCACAATCTGCGTGTCGAGATTCTCTATCTGCGGATATATCTGGCTGCAGAAATGGTCTACACCTTTATTCTGAAGCCCCACACAATTGAGCATGCCGCTTGCAGTCTCGGCCATGCGAGGATAGTCATTGCCCTGACGCGGATGCAACGTTGTGCCCTTGGTGATGATGGCTCCAATTTGCGAGAAATCGACGAAGTCGGCATACTCGAGCCCATAGCCAAAGGTGCCCGAAGCCGCCATGACTGGATTGCGCAGGCTGAGCCCTGCTACGTTTACTGCTATATTTGCCATGTGAGTTGGTTTATGTTGAATACTGGTCCTTCCTTACACACACATACATTGCCCTGCACTGTCTTTTCTACACAACACAAGCACGCGCCAAGTCCGCACGCCATCATGTTTTCGAGCGATACCTCGCAGTCTACTCCATGCGCTTTTGCCCACCGGGCCACCGCCATCATCATAGGCTTCGGCCCGCAACAGGCAACACTGAAAGGCATGCCAGGGGCGGCCAGCAACTGCTGCAACAACGGGCTGTCGGTTACAAATCCACGGGTGCCGAGGGTGCCATCCTCAGTGGTGACGGCCACCGTGCCAAGCTGTTCGAAGAGTTTGAGATGCAAAATATTGGAAGCAGAACGGCCTCCCAAGAGAAAGATGGGGATGGCACCCACAGCCTTGAGCTGACGGCCATACTCGAGCAGGGGGGCCATACCCACCCCACCGCCAACAAGGAGCAGACGCTGACCGATGGCTGCCGGTGAGAAACCATTGCCTAACGGAAAAACTATGTTAAGGCTCTGACCAACACCCAAGCGCGACAGCCAGCGTGTGCCATTGCCAACCACCTGGACAAGCAGCCACAACGTGTTGGCAGCAGAATCTACATAGTTGATGGAAATGGGTCGGCGCAAAAAGGTGTGAGCACTGTCGTCGATGCGCACTTCCACAAACTGTCCGGCTCGGATGGGTGGCAACGGGCATTCTGTGTCGGTGAGTTTTAGCAACACGTAGCCTTCGGCCGGAAATTCAACCGCGGTCACCCTCAAATCTCTACATTCTTTCATCTTTTCAATATATCAATATATAATATAGAAACCTCTCTCTTATCTACACGTCAACCTATTTACAATCTGATGATTGACGATTTACGATTCATGTACTGTTTTGTTATATAGCCAGTTCTTAGTTATATAACCAGTTACTTCCAGTGTGTGTCTCCTTCACCCTTTGGAGGAATAAGGAGGAGGTCAACCTTCAATCTGGCCTATATTCCCCACGCCGCAGGCTTGCATTCAGCCTCTACACGCTTCTCAACGGCATCATCGAGCTGATAGAAAAAGTCGAGCCCCGTCAGGCGCTCCACTTCGTCTACACTGACCGCATAATAGCGTATATCGCGGTTGGCCGACGCATTGGGGTAGATGAAGCCGATAGCCTTTGTGGTCTTAGCACCCACCATCAGCACCACCTTGTAGAAACGGTCGGGCACAGCAATGCGATAGCTGCGACGAGTGCCTATGCGGCGAAGCGTCGATTTGCCATCATATATCGGTCCGGCACATATATACAGCCTGCCATAGTTCTTGGCCCACGAGCGGCACTGAATCTCGAGGTCGTTCCATCCACCCACGTTGAGCGCATGACTCTGCGGGCACATATTGGTCATGTAGAAACACTGGACCATTGCACGCTGACTGTGACGATTGTCGGCAGCCGGACACATGTGGCCACGGTCGAAACCCGAATTATAATAGTCGCCATGAACCACACGATATTTTGCATCGATTGCAGGGTCGCCATCAAAGAAGTCGGTGCGCTTCACATTACCATTAACCCTCGACGGAGTGAGACACCATGCCACCCATGTGGGTGTGAGGCGGTCGAGATTGAATGAAAGTGTATAACTGTCATGACTGATTAGGCGTTCCTTGTCGGTTTTCGACTGACGCGGCAACTCGTAACGCGGAGCCTTTGTCTGCGACTGAATTGCAACCGCCAAGGACAGAAACAGCAGTGTAAACAATAATTTTTTCATCTTTCTGCAATTAATTATAAAATCTCAATTGTCAATTATCAATTATTTTGTACCTTTGCAGCCGAATCGCCGAATTAGCTCAGTTGGTAGAGCAACGCATTCGTAATGCGTAGGTCGCGGGTTCGAGTCCCGCATGCGGCTCTTTTTATTAATGAATAGTTAATAATGAATAATTAATAGCGGATGCTTGTTTTCATTTTTTATCCATTCATTATTCCACACATTCATTATTCCACACATTCATTATTCCACACATTCATTATTCCACACATTCATTATTCCACACATTCATTATGCATTGTGCATTAGCTCAATACCACTGTATTGCGCTGGAATAGCTGCTCTTCTTGTCATACTTCAATGCATCGGTCAGCGTCGCGGCAGTTGCACGAAGCGTGATATGATATGAGGTGAACGTTCCGAACACAAATCCACACGTGAGGTTGAAGCAGTGCATGTCACGTCCTATATTAACCGAGGTCATCGATATGCCATGCTCGTTGAAATCGTAACCCGACGAGAAACTGGCGTTCCACGAACTTGACAGGCGTATGGTGCCCGAGAAGTTGAGATTCTGAGTTAACTTGTAAGGATAACGCATGCTTTTCACATTGATTTTTGCGCTGCGGTCCTCAGCCATAGTGATGCCATAAGAAATGCTGAACGACCATGGGATGGAAAACTTCATATAACCATACTCATCGAGTTCATCGCCTTTCGTGCCCTTGGATTGCCCATCGGCATTCTCTTCTGTTTTTGGTTTCTCGGCATCGGGATCGTCATCGTCGGCCTTCCCTTTATGCAGAAGTTTGTCGAAGAACTTTTTGATCTTCCGCCACGACTGGTTGTTGAACGCGTACGACACGTTTTTGCTCATTCCTTGGAAACGTCCGAAACGGCCATACGACCATTCTGTGCGGTTGCCGACAACCACGTTTCCATTCTCGTTGAACTCGTATGCATAGGTGGCAAACACTGCATTGAGGTTGAAGGTGGTACGTCCGAATTTCAGTCGCAGACGTGTCGACAGATTACTCCACGGTTGGGTCTTAGCCGACATGTTGTACGACAGACTGGCACCAAGTTCGTCAATGATAGGCACCTTCCTCAAGCTGTCGTCAGACCCTCTCACCTTCATCTCTATGTTGTTCGACATGTCGAACGTGATGGAGCCGGTCTTTCCTCGCGACACCGTACCGTACAACGAGTTGGAATACGGCGAGTATTCCACGAGACTCACATTGCCGTCGAGGTCGGTCTTGGTATATGTCTTCCAGAATCCATATCGGCTGGCACCGAAATCGGGCGCATAGCTGAAACTGACGGTAGGCGTAAAGACATGGCGCACCTTAACGATTTTTTTACCCCATATCTTTGGATTGGGAGTATAGAAACCATAAAGGCGGGTGGTTGCCGAAAGCGACATGTTGTAGTTGTAGACACGGTTGAACCCCCATATTGTGTCGCGTTCCACCGCCTGTTTTGCTGTATTCCAGTGTTGTTCTACGCGATTGGAATACCAACGCTCGGTGTAGTTGAACGACGGTGTCACATTGATATACTTCATGATGTTGAACGAGGCAGAGATTGGTATGTTGTGGCGCATACCGTTTCGCCAGTCCTTGATGAGGTCTGAGTGCAATATCATGTCCTCCTGGGTCGATATACTGTTTGACAGCGTACCGCTATAGGTCATCGCAATCTTTTCATACCAACGTTCCTTTCCTGCGGCACGCTTACGTTTGAATGGGTAGAACCGGCTGAGCGAAAGGCTGAGGTTAGGCAGTGTAAGGGCAATGGTTGAATCGCGCATATTTTGCGATATATTGAAGCTCGACGACAGCGAAAGTCCGATTTTGTCGAATGTATGCGAATAGCTCACGCTCGATGTACGGGTGCTCTGTGAGTAAGACGTTGGATTGTAAAGACTGGAAAGGTTGTTGCGCTCGTAGCTTTGCGTTGCAAAGTTCACGCTTGCCGAAAAAGAGCTGTTAGGGTTGGCTTTCGAGTCTTGACGATGCGACCACTGCACTTTGAAGTTCTTCACCACACTATAGTCGGGCATATTCTTCTCACCTGTTTTGGTCACCTGGTAGTTGAAGTAGAAGTTGCCGGAATACTTGTAGCGTGTGCGATATGTGGTTTGCAAGCCGATGCCCCATGAGCCTTTCGTGAAAATCTCGCCCGTGAGGCGCATGTCTACATGGTCGTTGAATGCAAAGTAATAGCCGCCATCGCGGAGGTAGAACCCGCGCGAGGATTCGTCGCCATAGCTTGGCATGATGAATCCCGACTGATACTTATGTGTGAAGGGGAAGAAGCCGAACGGCACGACGACTGGCAGCGGCACATCTTCTACCACGAGCCATGCAGGACCGAAGAATACGCTCTTGCCTGTATGTACTTTCGCACGCGACATACGTATGTAGAAATGGGGGTGTTCTTCGTCGCAGGTTGTATATTTGCCTCTGTAGAGAAACGACTCGTCGCCTTGTCCTTTCTTGGCCTCATCGCTCACTATGAGGCCGTCTTGCTGCTCGGTATAGATGTTGTGCATAAAGCCTTTTCGTGTCTCGAAGTTGTAGCTTATGCTGTCGAGCAGGTATTCGTCGTTCGACTGTTTGAAGACAGGTCTGCCTATTTTCTTTCCTATGGAGTCTTCGGCATAAGTGGCATGGACTATTGAGCTGTCCATGTTCATCGATATGTAGTCGGCGGTCAGTTGCAGGTTCTGGTAGTCTACCTTTGCCGAGCCATACAGGTATGCATCTTTGGAGTTCAGGAAGAATACTATTGAATCTGACGCCTCGTATACTACAGGGTCTTCGAGTGCGCTCTTGCGCTGTGTTTTGCTTATTGAGTCTTCAGCAGCAGCAATCGAGTCGTTCCATTGTGTGATGCGTGGTCGTGTTTGCTCTCGTGGGTTACGGCCGATGCCATGTTCGCGGTCAAACTGCAGCCGAAGCGAGTCGAGTGCCGTGAGATGTCCGATGGCTGCAGAGTCGAGAACTTGCATGTGTGCAGAGTCGGCTTCGTGGGGAAACAGTGAATCGGGACGTGCGATGTGCAGCGAGTCATCAGGAATTGTATCGGCAGCAACATATATTGGAGACAACGAACCACCGGCCTGTGTCATGCTGACACAAGCAAGAAGGATGATGAATAGTATGTATATTCTCTTGTTCAAACTATCCTGCTCTGTTTTTTTGCTGCAACGCTCCTATAGTATCTTTGCAGTTTCAACTTGCCCAAATACAATAATAGTATCTTTGCAGTTTCAACTTGCCCAAATACAATAATAGTATCTTTGCAGTTTCAACTTGCCCAAATACAATAATAGTATCTTTGCAGTTTCAACCTGCCCAAATACAATAATAGTATCTTTGCAGTTTCAACTTGCCCAAATACGATAATAGTATCTTTGCAGTTTCAACTTGCAAAGATACTACAATTTGTCGACATACCGAGTTTCTTATCTCATATTTAGTCTTAAATAATCTTAAATGGGTGTTCTCAGAGGAACATTTGACTCCAACGGTTGAACTTTTCAGCACACTCATCGCCAAACTTTGCAATGCTTCGCAGTGCCTGTTCCACGGTTTTCTCTTCGTCGGGGCGTGTCTTCGAGAAGAACTTATCGGCAAAGCAGATGAGTTGTTCCTCGATGCTGACTGGCACGAGGTCGCGGTGTGGCAGTGGCAGTTTGTTTTCGACAATGTATTGCAGTGTGAGCCCGGTGCCGGTATGGCGTTCGCACACCAGTGCATGTCGCGGCAGTCCTTCGGCGCGCATCATCTCGGCACCTATTGTTCCATGACAGATATAGGGTTTGGTTCCGAAGCACTGTATGCCTGCTGCATCGCATTGCAAGATTCCGATATCGTGGAGCATGGCTGCTTCTTCGACGAACTGCATGTCGATATTCAGTTCTTGATGACGTCGGGCCAGGTCGAGTGCTTTGTCGGCCACATGGCGTGAATGAACCCAGAGGATACGACGCAGCTCGTTATCCTCTGGGTAGTATTTGTCGATGATGTCGGTATAATTCAGAATGTCCATCCTCTGCATGTTTGTCCTTTCTTGAAGTCGGAGCCGAAATAGAATCCGGGTTCTGACGGTTGGTTGTATGCCACGTTTTGCGTAGCCACACTTATGCGATAGGGTATGTCTTGCATGAATGTGTGGAAGCGGTAGGGTGTGGCATGCGGTGTTATGTATATTCGCAGTTCACGGCTGTCGCGTGTGCGTATCAGCACCTCCTCGCGCCAGTCGCCCACGATGTCGGCTTCGAGGCATGGGTTGCTCTTGGTGCCGTTGTTGAATGCACACTCGCGTGTGAAGTCGGCTATGACTTCCATCTCTTGAGTCTTGGGGTTGAGGCGTGTGATGCGTGCTCCGTCGAGGAGTTCGCGGTTCAATGCCCCACTCCACCATATTGCGAAGTTGGTCGATACGCGTGCATGGCTCACCACCTCGCCTTTGGTGTTAAGTATTCCGCCCGATGCCGACGACCACATCTCGAGTCCAGGGTTCGTAGGGTCGATGTCGGCAGCCATGCCGCGCCCTACGTCGGTGTTCGATTTTATCTGGAATATGACTTCGCCTGTGGCTGCATCGACCAGTGTAGAGCCGTCACGTTTGTTTTCGTGTACGTCCCACACCTGTAGTTTGTCGCTGTCGGGATAGAATGCCATGAGGTGCATTGCGTCGCCATGTCCCATGTGGGTGTTCCACAAGCCGGCTCCGTTGTCGTCAACACACATCGAGCCATATACTATCTCGTCGCGTCCGTCGCCATCCACATCGCCCACTCGCAGGTTGTGGTTGCCTTGTCCGCCCCATGCCCTCATGCCAGGGTTTTGCGAGTCGAATGCCCATCGTTGTTTCAGGGTCTTGCCGTCCCAATCCCATGCGGTGAGTGTGGTTCGTGCATAGTATCCGCGACACATCACCACGCTTGGGTGCCTGCCGTCGAGGTATGCCACGCATGCCAGGTAGCGCTCGCTCCGGTTGCCGTAGTCGTCGCCCCAGTCGCCTGTGTCGAGGGTTGGCACATAGTCGACGGTACACATTGCTTCGCCGGTCAATCCGCTGAATACGGTGAGGTATTCGTTGCCCGAGAGTATGCGCCCCAAGCGTCCCTCATGGGTGCGATAGTCGGCAGTGGGGTCGCCTATCACCCGTCCGCGGCTGTCGGTGGTTCCGTCGCTGGTCTTCATCACCACTTCGGCACGTCCGTCGCCGTCGAGGTCGAATACCATAAACTGTGTGTAGTGTGCTCCAGCCCTGATGTTATGGCCCAGGTCTATGCGCCAGAGGTGTGTGCCGTCGAGCTTATAGCAGTCGAAAATGACGTTGCCTGTATAGCCGTCGTGGGCATTGTCGCGCGCATTGTTTGGGTCCCATTTTAGTATGATTTCGTATTCACCGTCGCCGTCAACATCGCCCACCGAGCAGTCGTTGGCGCTGTATGAATAGCGTCGTCCGTCGGGGGTGGTGCCGCCTTCGGGGATGGAGAGTGGGATGGATAGGTATCCACTCGGTGCGTCGGCACTGAGTGTATAGGTTCCGTCCTTGCGGTGCGACTCTTTGCCACCGTCCACGGTGCGGACCTCAAATTTCGATTCTGTGCCCTTGGCTGCTGCCACCATCATGTGTGTGGTTCCGGCTATGGGTTTGCTGTTGATGCGTTTGCCGTCTTTGTAGACATTGAAGGCGGTGGTCATGGGGTCTTCCTCCAGATATCGCCACGAGACGATTGCGCTGTCGCCCCTTTCGGTGCGCACGGCCACCACGCCGCGGTTGAGCGACTCGCGTTGCATGTTCTTGTAGTCGTAGTGCGGTCCCTGGGCACACATATTGCTGATGCCCATCGCAAAGATTGCAATTGATGTCAGTGTTTTCATAGTTGGTCTTGGTTGTAAATCCTTCGCCCTCGGCCTTGTCTGCAGGGATGTGCGGGGGGTGATTCCCTCACATGTGCACCTGCAGGTGTTGTGGCGCAATTGGATGATAGTTAATATTTTTTTGAATAAGAGGCTATACGCTCCGCATTGCCGTCGGTCACTGCCGCCAGGATATAGTTGACGGTGAATGCATCGAGTGTGTCGAAGTTGACCGAATCGCCATACAGCACGTTGAGCGATTCGCGCATGTAGGCTGCCGACACATTGGCAAGCACGTGGTCGTAGGTATCCACTGCCTTCTGGTTGCACAACACGATGGCATTCTGCACATATCCATCGTCGGTCTTGGCTTTCTCGGTAAACAACGAGCGCTCGCCCACAAGCGGCATACGCTCAGTTGCGATGGCGGCGGATATATATGGTTTATACACCACATCGCCCGAGTCGGCAAACACTATTCCATCGCACACTCCATAGTATGACACCGTGGCCTCGGCCTCGTTGTCGGTATCCATGGAGCAGGCAGCAAAGCCGCCAAGCAGGCCCACAAGTGCAAGGGCCGTCCAAAACAGATTTTTCATAACAGTCGTCAGTTTATATGTTTACAATGTGCAAAGTTACGATTTCCCGATGAAAAGACAATGCATTGCCCCACCTTTTTTATTATATAAGCACAAAAAAGAGTGCGCCACATGCCAAAAACCATAACAAGCGGTAAAAACGAGGATATCCTCGCGGGCTGTTGAGGATATCCTCGCAGGGTGTTGAGGATATCCTCGCAAGGCGTTGAGGATATCCTCGCAGAAGCGGAAGACGGTCTCCGATGCCACTTTTTTGAAGTAAACAGGTTGTGGTTCGACATTTTTTTCGTAACTTTGCGCCACATACATTAACTCTTAAAACATACATCGAGATGAAACAACTGACCTTAATCACAGCAGC
This sequence comes from Bacteroidaceae bacterium, assembly GCA_017480685.1. Lineage (GTDB taxonomy): Bacteria > Bacteroidota > Bacteroidia > Bacteroidales > Bacteroidaceae > Colivivens. The sequence continues at coordinate 1,271 of JAFUSD010000170.1, read as the reverse complement.
GCTCATCATGACCATGAGCACAGACACCATTCAAGCACAAGACCGCCCCACCGGCGAACGCCCCCGACGCGAGATGGGGCAACCGGGCGGAGGCAATGACAACCGCCGCCCTGTCGGCAGCGAAGGCGGCACTCGTCGCCCCGGCGGCGGAGGCAGCAATGCCACGAAGCTGGGCGGGGTGAGCCCCACGGGCCACGGACAGAAGGAAGGCACGGCAAGTGTGAGCGGAACAACCCTGACTGGCAACGGCGACGAAGAAAACGTGGTGCAGGTATTGGGCGGAACATACAACATGACCGACTGCACCGTCGAGAAGACCGGCGGCAACACCCAAGGGGGCGATGGCAGCAGCTTCTACGGCACCAACTCAGCCCTGTGTACCAACACCGGCGGAACCATCAACATGAAGGGCGGAACCATCAACACCAGCGCCCGCGGTGCCAACGCAGCAGTGGCATACGGCGGAACCATCAACATAAGCGATGTGACCATCCGAACCACACAAGACATGAGCAGGGGCATACATGCCACAGGTGGAGGCATCATCAATGCCAGCAACCTCGACATACGCACCCAAGGCACCAGCTGTTCAGTCATAGCCACCGACCGCGGCGGAGGCACCGTGACCGTCGACGGCGGACGCTACTACACCAGCGGGCTGCACTCGGCCGTGGCCTACTCCACCGGCGACATCACCCTGAACCACGCATGGGGCGAAAGCACCCAGGGCGAAATAGGAGTGATTGAAGGCGACAACACCCTGACCTACAACGACTGCGACATAACATCGGGCAGCAAGAAGCGCGCCATGATGATACTGCAAAGCGGAAGCGGCGACGCACAAGGCTACAACGGACGCATCACCATCAACCGCGGAAAAATGACAGTGACCGAACCCTCGACACCATTATGCGAAGTGCCCACACGCATGACCGGAACACTCGTGCTGAACGATGTGGAAATAGTGTGTCCGAGCCAGGTGCTCATGTATGTCGACTACAACACCCAGTGGAAAACCCAAGGCGGCACAGGCAACCTTGTGCTCACCACCGACAAACAATGGACCTACAAAGGTGACGCCAAGGCCGACTCTACCGGCACAATCAACGTGAAGGTAGACAACGGGGTGACATGGGAAGGCAGCCTCAACCCCGACAACCAAGCCAAAACCGCTACCATCGAAGTCAACGGACTGTGGATACTCACCGCCGACAGCTATGCCACAAACGTAACCATCGGCCCCAGCGGACGCATAGATGAGAACGGACATA
>JAFUSD010000169.1 GCA_017480685.1 Bacteroidaceae bacterium | reverse complement strand
GTCGCGGTTGAGTGGTACCGATGCGTGGAACATGAGGTTTGAGTTGCTTATGGCATACATCGAGCCGTGGGTGAGTAGGCATTGTATGTGAAGGCGCAGCTTGTCGCTCGCCTGGAACGAGTGTTCGAGTTTTTGCATCAGTGCCTCTTCGTCGGGGGTGAGGTCGTATGGGTGTTCGGGGTCGATGGTTGGCAGGTTGCGGTCGCGCAGGGTGTATGTGTGCGTACCTATTGTTATTGTGCCTGTTTTGTGGTCGATGAGGTGGAGTAGGTTGCGGTCGGCCATGTCGAATTCGGGTCGTCGGCCGATGATTCGTGCCTCTTCCTTGAATTGTATGATGGTGATGGCTTTGTGCATAAGGCTCATCAGTCGTTCGGTCTTGAGGTCTTCCTGTGGTTCTTCGTTTACGTTCACCACTTGGAATACGTCGCATGGGTCACCCTCGTAGGTCTCGAGTGCGAATGTGGCGAGTGGCAGCAGGTTGATTCCGTAGCCGTCTTCGAGGGTCGACAGGTTGCCGTATCGCAGTGTCATGCGCAACACGTTGCACAGGCATGCCCTGTTGCCTGCTGCTGCCCCCATCCAGTCGATGTCGTGGTTGCCCCACACGATGTCGAAGTTGTGGTATTGGCACAGGGTGTCCATGATGAGGTGTGCGCCCGGACCTCGGTCGAATATGTCGCCCAGGAGGTGTAGGCGGTCGATGGCGAGGCGTTGGATGAGGTGGCAGAGTTCGGCTATGAATACCTCGGCACGTCCTGTGTCGATTATGGTGTCGATTATTTTGTTGTAGTAGAGGTATTTCTTGTCGCCCATGCTGCCGGCTGACTCGTGCAGCAGTTCTTCGATTATGTAGTCAAACTGTTCTGGCAGTGCCTTGCGTATTTTCGAGCGTGTGTATTTTGATGAAACTTCGCGACACACTTTGATGAGGCGGTTGAGGGTTGTGGCGTAGAAGTTGTGTCGCGTCTGTCCGCTTCCGCCTTTTTTGCCTTTGGCGGGTTGCAGCTGCTGTGCTTTTATTAGTGCCAGCTTCTGTTCCGGATAATAAATCAGTGTGCACAGCTCGCGTTTTTCGCGCCGTGTGATTGTGTCGCCAAACAGTTCTTCCACTTTTCGCCGCGTGTATCCCGATGCGTTGCGCAGCACATGGTTGAAGGCTGCGCTCTCGCCGTGGGGGTCGCTTATGAAGTGTTCGGTCGGTTTGGGCAGGTTGAGTATGGCCTCGAGGTTGATGATCTCGGTGCTGGCATCGGCCACGGTGGGGTATGACTGAGCCAACAGTTGCAGATACCGCATGTCGTTGCGGATGATTTCTTCGGTCAGTATGTCGGCGTTTGGTTTGCTCATGTTGTGGATGGTGTGTGGTTGCGTTTGTTTGTGAGGATATCCTCGACACCTTGTGAGGATATCCTCAACGCCCTGTGAGGATATCCTTGCAGGCCCGTGAGGATATCCTCATTTTCTTGTGGCGCTATGTGTCAGTTTTTGAGCAGCACTGCATATCGGCTTATGTACTTGCCAATGATGTCGAACTCGAGGTTGACGCGTGTGCCTGCCTTGATGGCATGGAAGTTGGTGTTGTCGTAGGTGTAGGGTATGATGTTCACCTCGAATGTGTCGAACGTCGGGTTGCACACCGTGAGGCTCACCCCGTTGACGGTAATCGACCCTTTATCGACCGCAAAATATCCGCGGCTGGCCATCTCGTGGTCGAAGTGGTAGTGGAAGGTGTATGTCCAGCTGCCATGCATGTCCTTCACGGCTGTGCACTCGGCCGTCTGGTCCACGTGTCCCTGCACGATGTGTCCGTCGAGGCGCCCGTTCATCATCATGCTGCGCTCCACGTTCACCTCGTCGCCCACGCTGAGCAGCCCCAGGTTGCTGCGGTCGAGCGTCTCCTTCATGGCTGTGACGGTGTAGGTGCCATCCTGTATCCTGACTACGGTGAGGCACACACCGTTATGACTCACACTCTGGTCAATCTTCAGCTCGTCGACAAACGAGCAGCGAAGGGTGAAGTGAATATTCTCAAGCTCCTTCTCGATGGCAACCACGGTTGCACATTCTTCTACAATTCCTGAAAACATAATGCAGTGATATTTAAGAATCCTCTTGGTTTTACGTTTTTACTAATTTGACTGCAAAGTTACAAAATTATTGATAATTAATAAATGATAAATGATAATAATTTGTAACTTTGCAGCCAAAACTAAACCAAAACAATGGAAACAGAAGAGAGAAAACGCATAATAGCACTCGTGCGTCAGGAAGTGGTGCCCGCAATAGGGTGTACCGAACCAATGGCCGTGGCCCTGTGTGTGGCCCGTGCAACCGAGGAACTGGGCACTCGCCCCGAACACATAGAAGTTCTGCTCAGCGCCAACATCCTGAAAAACGCCATGGGCGTGGGCATACCAGGCACCGGCATGGTGGGGCTGCCCATAGCAGTGGCGCTGGGAGCCCTGTGCGGACGCTCCGAATACGGACTCGAAGTGCTGGGCGACGTCAGGCCCGAACATGTGAGCCAAGGCCAACAATACATAGCCGAAGGGCGCATAGACATAAAGATGAAAGAAGGAGAGTGTGACAAACTCTACATAGAAACGGTCATGGAAGCCGACGGGCACGAAGCACGCGCAATCATAAGCGGCAGCCATACACGATTCACACACATAAGCAAAGACGGAAAACTGCTGTGCGAGCAGCAAACCAGTGCCGACACGGCCGACGGATGCACCGACGACAGCTGGCTGTCACTGCGCAAAGTATACGACTTCGCAACCACAGCTCCGATTGAGGAGATAGAATTCATAAGAGAAGCAAAGACCGTGAACGAAGCAGCGGCCGACATGTCACTACACGAAAACTACGGACACCGACTCGGCAAAATACTCACACAACCCCTCGGACGTGGCATCATGGGCGACAACATCTTCTCACACATCATCTCGACCACAGCACTCGCATGCGATGCACGAATGGCAGGAGCAATGATACCAGTGATGAGCAACTCAGGCAGCGGCAACCAAGGAATATGCGCCACACTGCCAGTAGTGAAGTTTGCTGAAGAAAACCACAACACCGACGAAGAAATGCTACGCGCACTCATGCTCAGCCACCTCACCGCAATATACATAAAACAAAGCCTCGGACGCCTGTCGGCACTCTGCGGATGCGTGGTGGCATCGACCGGAAGCAGCGTAGGAATAACATACCTCATGGGCGGGCAATATGAACAAACAGTGGCAGCAGTGAAAAACATGATAGCCAATCTGACCGGCATGATATGCGACGGAGCAAAACCCAGCTGCGCGCTCAAACTCTCGAGCGGAGTATCAACGGCAGTACTCTCGGCAATACTCGCCATGTCAGGACAATGCGTTACAAGCGTCGAAGGAATAATAGACGACGATGTAGACCGCTCAATCCACAACCTCACGAAGATAGGCAAAGACGCCATGTGCGAGACCGACCGATGCGTGCTCAGAATCATGACAGGAAAAAAGAGCAACACCACAACCTGAGCACATCACACCCCCGAAGACAACGAGAACCATCAGAACGAAACAAAAGGAAAACCAGTAAACAGTAAATAAAAATTGTGAAGATACTGCTTCTCGGAGAATATAGCAACGTGCACGCAACCCTCGCCAAAGGATTGCGCAAGCTGGGACACCAAGTCACCGTGGTGAGCGATGGCGACGGATGGAAGAACTATCAGCGCGACATAGACCTCACCCGCCGCTCACTTTCACACACCGACACATTATTATATTACATGCGCGCATGGAAAACCATAAGCAAATGCAAAGACTACGATGTGGTGCAAATCATCAATCCCATGTTCCTCGAACTGCAGGCAAGACGCATAAAACCATTTTATAAATACCTGCGCCGCCACAACCACAGAATCGTCATGTGTGCATTCGGCATGGACCACTACTGGGTGAAGACCTGTCTCGACTGCACTACATTCAGATACTCCGACTTCAATATAGGCAAGCATCAACGCACCGAAGAAACGTTCAACCAACAATACATACACGACTGGCTGCAAGGCGACAAGCAGCAACTCAACACATACATAGCCCACGACTGCGACCACATCATAACAGGACTATGCGAGTATGACATGTGCTACCGACCGCTGTTCCCAACCAAAACCACATACATACCATTCCCTATAGAACCACAAACGGCAAAACAGAACCAGCCAACCACTCAACTACAAGCCCAGCCAGGCAATCAACTACAAGCCCAGCCAGACAGCCAACTACAAAAACCAATTCGCATATTCATCGGAATTCAAACCACACGCTGAGCATACAAGGGCACCGATATAATGCTGCGCGCACTGCAAAGGGTAAAAGCAAAATATCCCGACCGCATGGAGATTGTGAAAGTGGAATCAGTGCCGTTTGATGTATACAAGAAACAAATGCAGTCGGCCGACGTGATAATCGACCAACTCTACAGCTACACACCAGCAATGAATGCACTGCAGGCAATGTCGCAAGGACTTGTGGTTGTAGGCGGAGGCGAACCCGAAAACTATGCAATAATAGGAGAAACAGAGTTGCGGCCCATCATCAACGTATTACCCGATGAGGACGACTGCTACAAGAAAATAGAGGAACTGGTCATGCACCCCGAATGGCTGCCGCGGTTAAAACACGAAAGCATAGAATATATTGCGCGTCATCATGATTATGTAAAAGTGGCGCGCCAGTATGAAAAAGTCTACGAATCTTTGTGATGTCAGTATATATTCTGATTGTGATGTCAGTATATATTCTGATTGTGATGTCAGTATATATTCTGATTGTGATGTCAGTATATATTCTGATTGATTGCATCTACCACCTGCATTACTTCTTCATCGGTGAGGGCAGGGTTGATAGGCAGGCTTAGCTCTTCGTCGGCCCATGCTTCGGCTACAGGCATCGCAGGGAAGTGGGAGTCTGCATACGCTTGCTGACGGTTTATTGGTGTGGGGTAGTGGATAAGTGTCCCTATTCCGCATGTGTTGAGTATTTCCTGGAGCCTGCTGCGGTTCTTGCATCTGATGGGGTAGATGTGGTATACGTGACTCTTGTCTGCTACATGTGGCAGCAGTTGTACGGCCGGATGGCAGATGTGTGTTGAATAGTAGTGCGCTATTTCCACTCGCCTGCAGTTGTCGCGGTCCAGCCTCGGCAGTTTCACTCTCAGTATTGCGGCTTGCACTTCATCGAGTCGGCTGTTGAATCCCTGGTATGTGTGGCTGTAGTGTGTGGTTTGTCCGTAGTTCGTAATTGCTCTTACCCTGTCGGCCAGCTCGCGGTTGTTGGTGGTCACGGCACCTCCGTCGCCCATGCATCCCAGGTTCTTGATTGGGTAGAAGCTAAACGCGGCTGCATCGGCGTTGTTGCCGGCTCGGCGGCCGAAGAGTGAAGCCAGACCTGGGTCGAGGCATGAGTTGTATATGGCTCCGTGTGCCTGGCATGCATCTTCGAGCACCATGAGGTGGTGGCGGCGTGCAATGCGGTTTATGGCATCCATGTCGGCCATTTGTCCGTAGAGGTGTACGGGTATGATGGCGCGGGTGTGGGGGGTGATGAGTGGTGTGATGCGTGTGGTGTCTATCGTGGGGCGGTCTATGCATGGTTCGCAGAGTATTGGTGTGAGTCTTGCGCGGGTCACGGCCAATGCGGTTGCTATGAATGTGTTGGCTGGCAGTATTACTTCGTCGGCATCGTCCCAGCCGTATATTTGCTTCCATGCCATGAGCACTGCACACAGGGCATCAAGACCATTGCCGGTAGATATGCAGTATTGTGTGCCTACGTAGTCGGCATATTCGTGTTCGAAGTGTTCAACCTCGCTGCCGCGTACATACCTGCCGGAGCGCATGGTGTGCGTGGCGGCTGTGTAGAGTTCGTCGCCGTATGTGGCGTTGAGGCGTGCGATGTCGAAATATGGAATGTTCATCTGGGTTGTGGTTGGAGTAGTTGGGGTAGTGGTTGGAGTAGTTGGGGTAGTTTGGGCAGTTTGGGTAGTTTGGGTAGTTTGGGTAGTTTGGGTTGTTTGGGTTGTTGCGTTCTGTCTTACTCGTTTATGAGTATTTTGCCTTCGGGTGTCATTCCCTCGGCCGAGATGTATAGTTGTGTTGCCGACGAGTTGTTGTAGAAGCTGACCGATGCTTTGCCGTGTTGGTCGGTTTTCACGTTGGCATCCCAGTATATGGTGCGTCGGAAGTCTTCGGTGGGTGGCATGATGCTGTAGTCTTCCATCACGAATTTGGTGGGGCGGTTGTAGCCGTAGTAGTGTGATTTCCTCAACCCTTTTTCTTTGAAGAAGAAGAGTGGGTGGGTGTACACGTAGGCTATGATGGGGTTGAGCCCTGGTAGGTCGGCCGACACGATGAATTCGTCTACTCCGTAGAGGTTGTCGGTGAAGTATATTGACTTCACTTCGTTGAGGAAGTCTGGCCTTTCTATCACTCCTGTGTGGTTGTTGGTTCGTATGAATGAGAATGTCTTTGGTGTGAAGTTTGTAATGGTGCAGAAGGTGTTGTTCACGATCCACACTATTGGCCGGCGGTCGTAGGTGAGTCCTGTGCGGTAGCAGAGTATTGGTTTTTCTTCGGATGTCTGGAAGAGGCGGTCTATGTCGCTCATGTTGACGTCTCCGCTTTTGCCTGCCAGTTCTTGCACTTCGCCTTCAGTGTCGCCGTTGCTGGTGCCTTGCATTGATGGTTGCACGTATACCAGGTCGTCGTATGTGGGGTTGCTCAATCCGTCGATGAGCGAGTTTTTTGCCTTGAGCCAGTCGTCAAATGTTGGCATATCTTCGCCCAGGTCGCCTATTTGGTCGGCAAAGGGGTCGCAGTCGTAGTATACGGTGGCCTTGCGTTGTGCCAGGTCTTCGTCGAACCATGTCACGGTTTCGTCTCCCAGTATGCGGCGTCGTTTGATTTTCACTGTTGGCAGCACGTGTGTTTTCTTTGTTATCGATACCCATTCTTCGTCGTCGGCTTCTTCGGCATTTGTTTTGAAGAATGATGCCTCGGCTTTTGGCAGGGTTATGGTTTCGTAGGGTGAGAGCAGGCGCATTGGTGGTGCGAAGTGTCGGTCTATGCCTATTATGTAGTTTTCTGCTTCGCCTTCTTTCTTTGATTTTATCTGTAGCATCCAGTCGTCGTAGATTTCGGGCAGTTGGAATGAATAGCGTCCGATGCTGTCGGTCTTGGCTTGTCCTGACATGCTTTGTCCGCTGCGGTTGTAGAGGAATGCTTGTAGGTCTACGTTGCCCACGTCTTTTTTCTTGCTGCGGTGGCTCAGTTTTCCGTAGATGTAGAGTCCGTCTTCGATTGGTTCCACTTTGTCCAGTTGTCTCAGTCCGGCCATGAGGGTCCAGTCGTATCGGCGCCATCCTTGCACCATCATGAGCAGGTCGGCTTGCCGGCGGTGTTCGGGGTCGTCGGCTTCGAAGTAGTAGTCGGGGTTGTCTATGTATCCTGCCACTTCGCTTGAGAGTAGCATCCATGTCTTCATGTTGCCTTCGCGTCCGCCGGTGGTGGTTGCTGCGTCCATTGCTGAGAATGATATTGACGATCCTGGCTCGGCTTCTATGTCGATGGTTATCTTGCCGCATGGTGTGAGGTAGCGTGTCTCGGTCGATACGGTTATGGAGTCGGTGGCTTCGGGGTAGGGGTAGATGAAGAATAGGCGGTCGGCCAGTATTTGTCCTTTGGAGTCGAACACGGTGAATTGGTTGACGCCTGCTGGTAGTGAGTATTTGCTTATTCGTTTTGTGAATGAGCCGTTTGCGCGTATGGTGTCGCATAGTGATACGTTTCCGCCCGACATGATGGTGTATCCCAGCAGTTGGCCGTTGAGGCTGGCGGTGTTGTGTATGTCGGCCACGATGATGTCGTCGTCCATCATGTCGAGTGTAAGTACGCATCCGTCGGTTTTGGCTTGTGGCAGTTGGTATTGTTGTGGTCTTCCGTTGCCGCCGGCTATTTCTACGTAGAGGTTGCCGCCTTCTGTTGTCGGTGTTGCTTCAAACACGCCGCGTCCTGTCTCGTCGGTCTCTACGGTGGCCAGTTTTTGTTTTTGCTGGTTCATGAGCGTGGCGGTTAGTTTGCGGTGGTGTCCTTCTTTGTCGGTGGCTGATATTGCCACACGGCTTGTGAGGCCGTTGACCAGGTCGCCTCCTTCGGGGTAGAAGCGTACGGATGCCATCTGGAGGTCGGTGGTCGATTCGGGTGTCTGACCGTTGCTGTCCACTCTTGTGTTGGGCAGGCGGTTGCGTTGGCTTATACGGTCGAGTATTGGGTTTTGGTAGTTTCCTTCGGTTTTGGGCTTGTTGAATATGGGAATGACTCTGGAGAAGATGGCCTCTGTGCCCCAGTTGGTCATATACCTGGTGTATGCCCTGAGTTCAAAGAAACCCGACACGCCGACTATGCTGTCGAGCTGTATGTCGCCCTCGGCCTCGCCTTTTTCGAGTTTCAGGATGCGGCGTTCACACACATCGCCTGTGGGGTTCACCAGTTCTACATAGAGCACTCGGCTCAGGTCTGTCGGCGCACCGTTGTCCTGGCGTGTGGCGTAGGCCTTGAAGCGTATGGTTTCGCCCTTGAAGTAGCCTGTGTTGTCGAGATGCAGGTATACTTTCTCCTGTGGGGCATACTTGTTGAACTGCATTACGGTCTTGATGTATGTCAGGATGTTGTTGGCCTCAGCCTGTTGTTGAGCCGACATGGTGGCGGTTGCCAGCAGGGTCAGCAGCGAGATGATTATGCGTTTCATGTTGCAAAGTTACAAAAAATATGTGTCGTGCAGACACTCCTAATTATATTTATATATGTTTTTAGACTCGAAAAGTGCCGAATAGTTTAAGTTTTCACTGCAGAAACGTTGTCTTTCTGGCACAGAAACCGCGGGGGCAGATGTTGATGCATTATGTTTTCACTGTTCATGCTTACAGTCCGAGCCGTTCGGACCGACAGTCCGAAGCCGTTTGGACCGACAGTCCGAGCCGTTCGGACCGACAGTCCGAGCCGTTCGGACTGACAGCCCGAACCGTCTGTACTGACAGCCCGAACCACACGTGTGGTGTGTCGTCTCTGCTTTCTTAGCCCAGAAACTGTGTTTCGTCGCATTTATCTTTACTTTTTTACGACTTTCATTTCCATATCTGAAAATAATGTATTATCTTTGTGGCGCAATAATACAAACTTATAAAACAACCATAAAGTTATGAAACCGTTCATCAATCCCGACTTCTTGCTGCATAGCCCATTGGCTCAGCATTTGTATCATGACCATGCAGCCGCGCTGCCTATCATTGACTATCACTGCCACCTCAGTCCGCAGATGGTGGCCGACGACTACCGATTCCGTTCGCTCACCGAGGTGTGGCTCGGCGGCGACCACTATAAATGGCGTGCAATGCGCACCAACGGAGTTGCTGAACGATACTGCACAGGTACCGACACGACTGACTACGAGAAGTTTGAAGCCTGGGCAGCCACCATGCCATACTGCATGCGCAACCCGCTCTATCACTGGAGCCACCTCGAACTGAAGACCGCATTCGGAATTGACGATGTGTTGAAACCCGAAACGGCACGCAAGATATACGACCACTGCACCGACTTGCTGCAAAACGACCCCAACTACACGGCTCGCGGACTCATGCGCCGCTACAACGTGGAACTGGTGTGCACCACCGACGACCCCGTAGACGACCTGCACTTCCACACCAAGTATGCAGCCGAGCGCAGTGAGACCGACCCCGTGATGCTGCCTGCATGGCGCCCCGACAAAGCAATGGCGGTTGAAAATCCAGTGAACTATCGTGCATACATCGAGCGCCTGAGCCAGACGAGCGGCATCGATATCACGACATTTGCCGACCTGAGAGATGCACTGCAGAAGCGTCACGACTTCTTCGCTGCAAACGGATGCCGACTCTCAGACCACGGACTCGAGGAATTCTATGCCGAGGATTACACCGATGCAGAAGTATCGGCCATATTCACCAAGGTGATGAGCGGCGCGAAGGCCGAGCCGATAGAGGTGAGGAAGTTCAAGAGCGCGATGCTCATTTTGTTTGCTGAAATGGACCACGCATCCGACTGGACCCAGCAATTCCACTACGGAGCCATCCGCGACAACAACACCGGCATGTTCCGCCGTCTCGGTCCCGACACAGGGTTCGACTCTATAGGTCAGTTCAATACCGCACAGGCCATGTCGCGATTCTTCAACCGTCTGGCTACCGACGGACATCTCACACGCACCATCATCTACAACCTCAACCCCGCCGACAACGCAATGGTGGCCACCATGCTCGGCAACTTCCAGGACGGCACCGAGCCCGGCAAGATACAATGGGGCTCAGGATGGTGGTTCATGGACCAGAAGCGAGGCATGGAAGACCAGATGAACACACTCTCCGTGCTCGGCCTGCTCAGTCGCTTCGTAGGCATGTTGACCGACTCACGCTCATTCCTCTCATATCCTCGCCACGAGTATTTCCGTCGCATACTCTGCAACCTCATCGCCACCGATGTGGTGAACGGCGAGCTGCCCGAGAGCGAAGTGAAGCAAATGGAACAGATGGTTGAAGACATTAGCTACTACAATGCAAAGAGATATTTCAAGTTCTAAGATGAAAGGGGTGGGGCGTTCACTACTCCTCACCTTCCTCTTTATCCTTCCCATCATCCCATCATTCGCTCAAACCACACAATCGCTGGCCGACAACATACGCACCATCGAACTGAAAGTGAACGGACAGTGGGGCAAACCGCCAGTGCTCGACACGAATGGCGGGTATGTCGACATATCGTTCGACGACCTGCAACGCCGATACGTTCGCTACACATATCGCATCATCCACTGCACGGCCGAGTGGGAACCAACCGACATCTACTACGGCGACTATATGACGGGGCAGAACGGTACGACCATCATCAAGAAGTACACACCGTCGCGCAACACCATGACACAGTACAACCACTATCAGCTGCGACTGCCCAACACCGAACACCGACTCCTCTTGAGCGGTAACTACAAGGTGGAAATCGTGAGGGCGACTGACGACGAAGTAGTGGCTGTGGTGTGCTTCAGCATCTGCACCAACGAGGTGAGCATAGGCACCACCATATCAGCCAACACCGATGTCGACACCTACGACAGCCATCAGCAGATGGACCTCGAAATCAACTATCAGCACCTCAGCGTCAACGATGCACCCAGCGAACTGAAACCGGTGGTGATGCAAAACCGCCGGTGGGACACACGCGTGACCGGCATCAAGCCTTCATACGTGCAAGTCAATAAGTTGATATACACACATCATCGCCACCTCATCTTCCCCGCTGCCAACGAATATCGCCGATTCGAGATACTCGACCCACACGTGGCAACCAAGGGGGTGGAGCGCATGAGGTTCGACAACCAGTTCTATCATGCATTCATCTACACCGACGAGCAACGTCGCAACTACAAATACGATGAAGACCAAAACGGACGCTACCTCGTACGCAACGGCGACAACGAGGCCAACGATACCGAGAGCGACTACTTCATCACTCACTTCGCCCTCAAGATGCCCGAGCTGGCCGATGGAAAACTCTACATCAATGGCGACCTGACCGAAGGACAGTTCACCGACGACTACGTGATGGACTACAATGCCAACGAAGGACAATACGAGATAGCACTCTCGTTGAAGCAAGGGTCATACAACTATCAGTACCTCTTCCTGCCCGACGGCACCGACTACGGGCTCACCTCGCCCACCGAAGGCGACTTCCATCAAACTGAGAACGAATACCAAATCTACGTCTATCAGCACCCCGTAGGCAGCCGCTACGACAAACTCGTAGGCTTCAAAACCGTAAGATATAAAGAGTAAAGAAAGCCTATGAAATCTGCGATTTACCATTCACCATACACCATTCCATTGCGGATGGTCTGCCTCACCTCCATTGGAGGGGCTGGTGTAGGCTCATTATTGAAACGAACAAGCGCGTTTATGATTGTCTCTTGTCTTGCAATTGCAGCCTCGGCACAAACGTTGCGAGGCTCGTTGTTCAACTATCTCGACAACTATACACGCACCGACCAAAAGATAAAACCATCGACCCTCGACAGCCTCAAAGTGGATGCAGGGGCGCATACCGTGAAAGTATATGTGGGCGGAGGATTCAAAGAGCAGTTCTTCACCGACAGCATCGTAGGCCGCATCTATGCCGACATCCGTAGCTTCATGCCCGACTCGCTGGCCGACTACAACCTCAGCATCATCACCGACCGCCATAACATCGAGACACTTGTGCCCAACGCCCTGCGCGCTGGCAGCAAAAGCGATGAGCGAATATGGACATCTACCTACACCGGCACACCGTGGGTGAAGAATGTATCGGTTCCGTGGAGTGCTCCCTTAGGACTCGACGGCCGGCATATAGCCTTGTGGCAGAGCCACGGCAACTATTGGAATCCCGACAAGCAAGAGTGGATGTGGCAGCGTCCGCGACTCTTCTGCACCACCGAAGACCTCTTCACCCAGACGTTCGTCATTCCATACATCATACCCATGCTCGAGAATGCAGGAGCCATCGTATATGATACGCGAGAGCGCAACTGGCAGAACCACGAAGTGATAGTCGACAACGATGCACCTCAGAAAGACGGCCGCTACGATGAAGACGGCCGGTGGCACACAGCCGACTCCGCTGGCTTTGCTCATCTCAAGGACATCTACTACACGTTTGACAACCCCTTCCGCGACGGAACCTCACGATATGCATCGACCACACAGCAAGAACGCCCCAACGCCACATGCCAGTGGATGCCCGACATACCGGCTGATGGCGAGTATGCCGTCTATGTGTCGTATCAGACAACCGATGAAAGCATCGCCGATGCATGCTACACCGTCACACATCGAGGCGTAGAAACTCAGTTCCACGTAAACCAAAAAATGGGCGGAAACACATGGGTATACCTCGGCACATTCCGTTTCTCCAAAGGGTGTAGCGCTGCAAACATGGTGACTCTCAGCAACAGGAGCGCAGAAAAGGGTGTGGTGAGTGCTGACGGGGTGCGCTTTGGCGGAGGTATGGGCAACATTGCACGTGCAAACGACTACGTGAGTAAGGTCGGTGAGGTGGATGCCCCTTCGCTCTTCAACTACACCACGAGCCACCTGCCACGATGGGCCGAGGCAGCGCGCTACTCATCGCAGTGGGCTGGCATGCCCGACACCATCTATAACCACATGCGGTCGGACAATGATTACAACAACGACCTGTGGGCACGACCCGAGACTGTGAACACCCTGGCAGGCGGTTCCATATACCTGCCCACACGACAGGGTCGCCACGTTCCGCTCGAACTCGCCATGGCATTCCACAGCGATGCAGGATTTTCTGCTACAGGCGATAAGATTGGCTCGCTCGCCATCTGCACCGCCCTGCCCGAGTTCTACGATTGCCTCACGTCAGCCGGTACCGACCGCTTTGCATCCTACGACCTTGCAAGCATGATGCTCGAAGCCCTGAGTCGCGACATGAAGAAATACAACTGGCAGGTGCGCACACTGTGGAACCGCAACTATTGTGAGACACGTGAGCCCCAGGTGCCATCCGTCATTCTCGAGATGCTCTCACACCAAAACTTCTACGACCTGCGACTGGGCTACGACCCTCATTTCAAGTTCGACTTCTGCCGAACCATTTACAAGACCATACTGCGATATCTTGCCACGATGCACAACACCCAATACGTCGTGCAGCCGCTCCCTGTTCATAGTTTTGCAATCACCCTCAACAATCAGGGACGTTATGCCAACCTCACCTGGAATGCTACCGACGACCTGCTCGAACCCTCGGCCCGTCCCGACCGCTATGTAGTCTACACACGTGTAGACGATGGCGATTTCGACAATGGGCGCATCACCACCACACCCTCGATGCTCATAGAGCTCGAAGCCGGACATGTCTATTCGTTCCGCGTCTGTGCTGCCAACGATGGTGGCATTAGCTTCCCCTCTGAAGTTCTGTGCGCCTATTCTGCACCACAGAACGCAGGAACCATACTCATCGTCAATGCGTTCAACCGGCTTTCAGGCCCCATGGCCGTCGACACCCCGGCTGAGCAGGGCTTCGACCTCGATGCCGACCCCGGCGTGCCTTACGGTGCATTTGCCGGATACTGTGGCCGTCAGCTCGTCTTCGACACCACCCACATGGGTAGCGAGGCCACCAACGGCACCGGCTACAGCGGCTCCGAGCTTGAGGGACAAATCATCATGGGCAACACATTCGATTATGTATCGCTCCATGGTCGTGGAATAGCCCAGTTGCCCGGCCACTCGTTCTGCAGCTGCAGCGAGGAAGCCCTGAATTCGGCAGTCGTCATCCCTTCCGAATATCAGATGATTGATATCATATATGGAGTAGAAACAGACTTGTCGGCAATCACCCAGACCCTCATCGACGATTATCTCAGCCGTGGTGGCCGGCTGCTGATGAGCGGCAGCCAGAGCGCGCACACACAACATGTGGGCGAAGCAACCCTGCTCACCGACCTCAGCCTGGACAGCGTGAACGGTAGCGGACTCGACTTCACCATCTATCGCGCGATGAACAGCGAGAGCTATGCCGTGCCAGTCGTCCGCTCGCTCCCAGCCCGAGGCGAGGGCGCTTTCGTCATGCTACAGTACTCCGACCACCATCCCGCAGCAGTGGCATACGATGGCGCCGACTACAAGTCCATCACCGTCGGATTCCCCATAGAGAGCATCCGCGAAGCACAAAAACGCGACCTGCTCATGCAGGCAATAGTCAACTTCCTGTGCAGATGATGGCATGCCAGCAGGGCGTCCTGCTGCATAGTGTGTCAGCCATCATTTGTGAGGATATCCTCGCGACCCGTTGAGGATATCGTCGCAGCCTGTTGAGGATATCCTCGCGACCCGTTGAGGATATCGTCACGACCCGTTGAGGATATCGTCGCAGCCCGTTGAGGATATCCACATCTTCGTCTGCATGCGTAGACACGTTTTAAAACGCGGCAACCGTTTCTGCTTTGTTCGTGCTTATACACATGTGTTTGGACGGTATATGCCACGTAAAGATATTG
>JAFUSD010000168.1 GCA_017480685.1 Bacteroidaceae bacterium | reverse complement strand
TGGCATGTTCGTGAATTTGATTTTTAATTATCGTGCGTTCTGTTTATATATTCCGATGTGGGATATATGTCCCGCTTTCCTTATCCCGATAAGTTATGTTAAGGCGTGGGAAAAAGTACCCCCTCGGAAGGTCCTGTGTAGATAAAAGGGAGGGCAAGTGGATTTTGGAATATTTTGCCTTTGTAAAGAAAACGGATAGCCCGAGGTTTCAGTAGGTCGGGGTCGGCGGCTCAGGGTCGGCGGTCTTCAGCATGAAGCGACTCATGATGTTGTCCTTCCACCGCTCATGCCTCTGCTCGGCCCTGGCTTTCACCGCCTCCTTGGTGTGGCTCTGCTGTTCCTTATGTATCTTGGCATGACAGGCATCGCAGACGCTTACAAGGTTGTCCCACATGAATGCCCACTTGCGCATCTCGGCCTTCGATGTCGATTCCTCGATAGGGTGGCGGTGATGTACCGCGTGGGCACTGGTCACGAAGCCTTCCTTCTCGCACACCTCGCACAGTGGGTTGGCTCTCAACTTCTGGATGCGCAACTCTCGCCACTCGCGGCTGTTGTATATCTCCGCCTTGTCCTTCTGCTGCTTCGGGCTTCGGCATCGCCATGATGTCGGTTTCTTGTTGTTTACCATTCTCCTCCAAATGGTTTATATTCGCTGTTATCCCGAAGCCATTGTCGTGATTTCTCCACTTCCTCTTCGCTGAGTTGGCGGTCGTTATCATCGAAGTGAATGGTTGTCTGAGAATCATACATGTCAACTCCTCGATGCTGGCGGCTTCGGGTCTTAGCTCCATACTCGAGTGCCTTGCCGTTGTCGGCTCGGGCATCCTCGAACTGTTGCCGCATCTCTCGCAGGTCGGCATCCTTGGAGTGCTCGTCGATGAGGTGGTCGAGTAGGTCGAGGATGCTGTTACATCCTTCGGCGATGGCGAGGGCACGCAGACGGCGGTAGCGTTCTGGCATCACTACCTCGATGGTTCGTTCGAGGATGCGTTGCACGTTTACCGTCTCAGTCCAATTGCCCATAAACGGGCGATGAACAAGAATGGCTCGTGCGCCCTTGCGGTCTTTAGCTGTTAGAAAGTACACAGCCTCGTCAATCTGCCTGTCGGCCGATGCGTCGGCAAGGTTGAAGGCATCCTTCCACCCCTCCATGTGCTCGAAGATAGACATCAGCCGCTCCATGTTTTCGGAAAGGTTGTGCCGGTCGTCGGTGTAACGAACGAAGGCATCCACCATCATCTGAATGGCTTGATATATCTTTAACTTTTTCTTGTAGCAGATACGTTTGAAGGTTAAATAGAACTCCTGTGAAGTCTTGGTTCCTATCACCTTATATTTTTCTTTAGTTGGTTCATCCTTCATGGGTCTTTGCTTATATAATTAGTTACTGTTTTAGGTATCGGATGGCTGTTGATCATGCGAACCACCACGTCGGCGATGTCCGCCTTCTCCCCGTCCTCGGGCAGCCACCACTTCAGCACAGGGTCGGTGTTAACAGCTACTCGGGTATAGCGTAGGTTCTCGGCCTTGGCCTTCCACTTCGCCACTCCATCGCAGTCGGGGTAAAGTATGATGCGGCGACCTTGGTCGATTATGGGTTTCAGCCGTTCGGCACTCAGCATCTCCAACCCTCCGCAGGCCATCCAAAATTCGTTTGCCCTGTTGCCGTAGGCGATAGCCATCAGCAGGGCTGTCTTCTCGCTCTCTACGATATGCACGTCTGCCTTGGGGTACTTGCTCAGCAGGTGCATACCGAACAGCGTGGGGCGTGCCTCCACCTTTTCGGCGTCATATTCGGGGTGTCGCTTGTCGCGGAAGAGTGCCGAATGAATCCAGTCGAAGCCATAGCGGGCCTCGCGGTCGCGGTGTCCGTCAGGTCGGTAGAGCATCATCTTGCCCGTGCGCACTCGCTGTTCCTCATCTATCTGCCAGAAGATAGTCATGCCGGTACGCTGGTTGTGGCCAATATAGTATTCGTCGAGCACCTCATCTATATGTGCTCGTTGCGCGGCATCCCATCGTATGCCGGTGCATATCCACTTAACGAGTGTGTTGCACTCAATGCCACGATGCCGGCGTTGCACCCACTGCAACGGCAGGGTGAGCATGGGCAGCGGTGGTGGCAATGGCCGTGGTGGAGGTGGTGTGAAGTGTTTGTCTTCCATGTCTACGTCGATTGAATATTTTTTTCCGAGCCAACGGATTGCGTCGGGGTAGTCTATGTTCAGGTAGTCCATCAGGAACTTCACTGGGTCACCGTGCCAGCCGCAGCTGAAGCACTTCGCTATGTTTTTGCGCGGCGAAATCTTGAACGACCCGAAGTGTCGGTCATCATGAAACGGGCAGAGGCATGTGTATTCAATGCCGCTCTTCTTCAGGTCGAAGAAGGCACCGACCACATCCTCAATCCGCATCCTATCTTTAATCAGGAGAATCTTGTTAGCGTCAATCATATTTACTCAGAACTTGTTCTCTGTATTTCAATTTTTTTTTGGATCGGAGCTCAACTTGATGCTCACGATAGTATCGTTTGTTCCGTTCAAGCCGGGCGGGTCGTTCCCTCAGATATCGTTCGTGGTCGAGTCGCTTCCGTCGCTCGGCCGAAGTTTCATTGCACATTTTAATTTCTTTTTGGTCTTGCTTACCTATATGCTACAACGTGCGCACATGCGCGCGTCGCCCGCGTGTGTGGATTCGCTGCCTACGCCCCGCTGCTCTCTCGAGCGGGGCATGGCATCGCATCCCGCAGGCGGTGGGCTTTGGTACAAAGTTCTTTATACCTTTAGGTATAAAAGTTTTTTGGTACAAAGTTTTAGAACGGCATTTCATCGGGTGGTTGAAGCATGTAAGAACCGTTGCCTGATTTGAGTGTCGATTCAACAAGGAACCGCATATTAGTAGCGACCACGAGATCGGCTTGCTGACGTCCTGTGTTCTTCTGCTTTCCGATTTCTCCGAACACAATCTTCTTAACGTCTGCCCTTGTCATAGGCCAGTTGTAAAGTTCATTTGCTTCGTCAATCCATCGTTTTATTTCATTGATGTCGTCATGCTCGGGTTCAACTCGCTTCGAATCACCTGGATTGCCGATGATTCGCGGCACACCCAGTGCGCCTGCATCATCGGTCACCTCGAATTTCCAGTCATCCACATCCTTGCCGCGTGCGTCCTGCTGTTTTACGGTGAATGTCACACCGCTGGCCGTCTTGCTCTTGATGCTGATGAAGGTGTCGCTCACCTTATTACCCAGCTCAGTGCCTATCCATCCACGCATCTTGCCGTCCTCACCATCGCCGCCTGTTCGCGGATTCTGGTGCAGGGCATTCCATATACATATCTGCCTTTCCTCGGCCATGGTGGACATCTGCGAGAGTATTTCAATCGCCGTTCCTTCGTCGTTGATGCTGCTGAGTAAGTCGCGTATGCCGTCCACGAAAACGATGTCGGGACTAACGTCCTCGATGGCCCACTGTATCAGTCGCCAGCGTCGCTTGTGTGCGGCCTCCTGGCCGTCGCGTGGCATATTCTTCAGCCATTGCACATTGAAGCGGTCGTTTGGCATCTTCATGTCCCATCCGCACAACCAATGCACGCGCCTGAGCACCTTCGCCGAGTTCAGTTTCTCCATCTCGGTGTCTATATAGAGCACTCGCGGCTCATGACCAAGATATTTGATGGTGCGCTCCGGCACCCGCAGCCCTGGCAGGTATCGCTGCGTGCGTTCGTTGCCGTTGCCAAGTATCGCCGCCATCAGTTGCGCCAGTACAAACGTCTTGCCATTCTTTCTTTGACCGCCGATGGCCTGTATGCCGCCGATGGTAGAGAATGGCACGCCGTTGTACTCCAGCATGTAGTAAGGCTCAGGATAGTCCTCTCGCGGGTCGAGCCAATACAGCTTCAACTCTTCTTCGCGTTCACGCCGTCGCTGTGCCTCGATGTCTTCGGCATCAGGTAACTTCTGGATGTTACCTGATTGTATATTAAGTTCATCCATATTCCTATAAAAAAAGCACCTACCTTCACAGGCTGGTGCTTAGCATACTTTAAAACTTATTAACAATAAACTTTATTATGGGTTATTTTCTTAAAATGGCAGGTCATCATTACCCTCGCCTTCGGTTTTCTGTCCGTCACTCGTGGCTTTTTGTTGTGCCGCGGTAGCAGGAGCAGGATCGGCTGCTGGTGCAGGTTGTGGTGCATTGCTCGCTGATGCAAGTTCGGCATGTGGAGCATCATCCAACCGCTCAAACTTATACATCTTAACTTCGTTGAACATTTGCGTTTCGCCCCGCTGATTGGTCCACTCGCGCACTGAATGCGCGAATCCAATTTTTACTTTTGCATTCTCTTCAATCAGCGGAATCTCGGCCGCATTGAACGTCTCAAGCAACACCTTGTCGCTCCAGCGTTGGTCATCTGTTTCGAAATACTCAAACACAAACGGCTGTGCCTGCCATTCATTACCTGTTCTTTGACTTGTGCCACTCCTCTTCGGCAACACCTTGCTTATTCTACCAGTATATTCCATATCTTTATTTATTATTATGTTATGATTTCACCTTTGTGTCTTTCTATGTTGCAACAATGTTGCAACCTCTCATCGTTGCCGTGGCGGGACTCGAACCCGCATCCTGTGTCATTCTATCTCTTGATATTTGGGTTTGTGTCACTCACTCTACCATTAAGCTACACGGCATCCATATCCACAACTCGCGCCCGTTTTGATTTTAATCGCACTGCCTGGCGCACATACTCACCTTGTCATACTAATATAGTAAGGGCTTGCCATTGGTACGGTAGCCTTCTCAGCTGCTGTCAGCGCTAGCTCTCGCCATGTCTGCCCGTCCGGTCACGCATTTTACCGCGCATTGCCTCTCGCCTCAGTTTATGTATTTGTTTCGGGATGAAAGTTCTCGGCACAATTACCTGCAACCTCACCATGATGGCCCTCTTGCGGGTTCCCCGTCTGATTTGAGTACCTGGTTTTCTGTTGTTGTTTCCTATGCGGATGGTGCGGGATTCGAACCCGCGATGTAGGGGTAGATTAAGATTGCATTGCAATCACGTTCTGACTTCAGCCACTCGTCCAACCATCCTTGCTGCCTGCGTTACTTCATGCGCAGACTTTTTATCCTACCATCGGCGACCATCGCGCCGATCTTGTTCCGGGGATATATCCACATGCTCCCGTGTTCTACACCGTCGGCATCCTTCACCACCGCTTGGGTGCGGGGTAATGTCTCGCCGTAATGCTTCAGCCAGTTCGGGGTGAAGCACTGGAATTGCTTACTTAGTTCTCTTCCTGTCACCCACTGTTCCGTCGCACCTTCCATTTGTTCGCGGATGGTTGAGGATATGAGGTGTTGCAACTGTATAATCTCAATCTTATCCATGTTTCCTCCTCCTTTCATAAAAAGATAGAACAGCCACCCATGCCAGCGCGTATGCGATGCCGACAAAATTCCAGATTGTGATGCCACCGTCCGGTCCTTCCGTAATTATAAGGAGGACTGGTGCAAAAAGCACTAATACAAATAGATAAATGAGTGCTAAAACTACAAATTGTGCAATTTTTTTCATGTGTGTAAGTATTTAGTCGTTTAGTGTTTCTTTTCCGTTTTATTCGAGTTACTGCAACCGAGTTACTGTTATGCTACGCTGCATCGAGCCAACAATCATATCTCCAATTCGTGTCGAAAAGCGAGGAAATGGTTCGCTGTTCTTAAGCTGCCCTGCATACGACTGCACACTGCGGCAGTGAGCAAAGCTCGGCATCGTGAACACTTCGCTCTTTCCGACCCTTATGTTCAGCAGTTCCTCTTTTGTTACCTTGTCTCTAATCATTTTGCGTCGTTTTATGTTATTTTTTTGTTTTAGTTTTTGTTTTTTTTCTTGCTTGCTTGCAAGCAATCGGGAAAATATCCTTATCTTTGCATTGCTAAATCATATTAACAGAGGCACCGCTGTGCGCCTTCGGATATCCTTTTGTCCCGACTACTTGCTTGCTTGCTTGCGTTTTCGGGTGCAAAGATAAGTAAAAAATTTAATACGACGGATGTAAAAGCATGTAAATCTTGTGTAATTTAACGTAATTTAACAATAAAGACAGTAAAATCGGTGTAATTATGGGTAAAAATACAAACTATGAACAGCGAATAAGGCTCAATATGCCTTTCCTTTCAGTTTTCGACTGGATGAAGAAATATAAAAGACTTAATCAGGAGCAACTGTCATTGTTGCTTGGGACGACAGGCTCTCGTATATCTGAATACAAAAGTGGACGTAAGATTGTGACAGAAGAACTCAAAAAGTCAATAATCAACGCCGCTGAAGGTAAAATACATGCACCATTCCTCGAGGGTAAAAGCAAATATATGCTTGTGGAAAATGTTCCATCCGATGAGCTGAATGCAAACATTGATGTTTGCAATCCCGACTATACACAATTAGTTGAAGATATTAAAGACAAAGAGTCTGCCAACATGCTTGAGCTCTATGCCCACATGATCCGAACTCTAGACGACTTGCGCATTGAAATAAAAAATGAACTCGCTGAAATCCGAACTATCAAGTCCGAACTCCAGCAAGCCCGCAATGACTACCACCTCGCCATCCAGCAGCTAAACCGTGTCAACGCCTATCATGACGACCTGCACCTCGTGGCAGCGGAAGAGACCTTAAACCAAACCGAATCACAAGCATAAATCCAAAATCCCAATGCAAAAAAATATAGATACAACAAGCCAAATGTTTACCCATCTTCCACGGTACCCTCCCTGAATATACCCACAGCCCATCCCCCATGTTCCCAACCGGATCACAAGCGAAGACCCCTACGATAGGCGCAGGGGTGGGTGTGGGACAGATTGAGGGGATGAGTGGGTAAACAACATAGGGTGTTTAAGGGACTTTTTGGCCTTAATTTTGAACCAAATGTTTACCCTATAAGGAGTGAGAGGGTAAACATTACTAACTTAATAAAATATGATTAGCGTAAACCTAATATATGACCACCGCAATAGAGGTGGTGAGACTGGCCCGGTCGAGGTCAGGATAATACATCAGAGACGACCTTATTATATAAACACGGGTGTGCGCGTGCGCAGGCGTGAGTGGAAAAACGGATGCGTGGTGAACCGAAGTGACAATGTAGAGCTGAACGAACGGCTGGAGCGGCTGTGCCGGCGCATTAACGAGGAAGTCAATGCCTGCATAGACGAACAACGTGAGATTGATGTGGCGGAAATTAAGCGGAAGGTGTGGGGTGTGAAGTCTCCTGCGGTTGAAAAGCCGAGAGCTACGATGCTGGACTGGGTGGCTGAACAACTGCCAATGCTGCAGCTCTCTCGAGGTACTTATAAGCATTATGTGTGCACCTACGAGATGCTGTGCAAGT
>JAFUSD010000167.1 GCA_017480685.1 Bacteroidaceae bacterium | reverse complement strand
CCTGACAGAATTTCATTACCGCACGTCGCACCTCCACGTTCTTGGTAATCAACGCACCGATGCGGATGCCACACTCACTGTAACGCTTCGACACCGAGTCGATGAGCACCACGTTGTCCTCTATACCCTCAAGATGGCACGCCGAGATATACGGGCTGCCCGTATAGATAAACTCACGGTACACCTCGTCAGAGAAAAGATACAGGTCGTACTTCTTCACCAGGTCGCGAATCTGATTCATCTCACGACGCGTGTAGAGATATCCCGTCGGGTTGTTCGGATTGCAGATGAGGATGGCCCGCGTGCGCTCGTTGATAAGTTCCTCAAACTTCTCGACCTTGGGCAGCGAGAATCCCTCCTCTATGGTTGTGGCTATAGTACGTATGACAGCACCGGCCGATATGGCAAACGCCATATAATTGGCATATGCCGGTTCGGGCACTATAATCTCATCGCCCGGATTCAGGCACGAAAGGAAAGCAAACAACACCGCCTCACTGCCGCCGCTGGTGATGATGATATCGTCGGGCGTGAGGTGGATGTTGAACTTCTCGTAGTAGCCCACAAGTTTCTCTCTGTAGCTTCGATATCCCTGGCTCGGGCTGTATTCCAGAATCTTGCGGTCGATATTTTTCATAGCATCGAGCGCTATCTGCGGAGTTGGCAAGTCGGGCTGTCCTATGTTAAGATGGTACACATGAATCCCGCGGCGCTTGGCATCCTCGGCCAGCGGTGCCAACTTACGTATTGGCGATGAAGGCATCTCGGTGCCTCGCACTGATATTTTTGGCATGATAAAACGTGTTATGCAATATGTTTCCTGCTGCAAAGTTAAGCAAAAAAAGCCATCCGTCACACACCATACGCCATTTATTTCAACATATACACCAAAATAACACACGCACACACGCAAAATGCACCCACACGGCAGGCAGCAGAAGTGCACAAAACGCAGTCACCCCGATGCAGGGAACAGGCAGGAACCGACAGCTTTTTGCCGATGAAATCATGCCGCATCACCGATGGAATCACGCTGCATCACCGATGGAATAATGCCGCATCACCGATGAAATCCATCTACACCAACTGTACATTCTTCCGCACGAATATAGTAGTTTAGCTTCACCGACGTTGAAGTTTTGCCGCGAGGATATCAGAATTCTTTAATTTTCGACGTAAATTTACTGTTTTTCCGCCGAAAATTTAATAATTTACGTCGAGAATTTAATAATTTGTGTCGAAAATTAAAGAATTCTGATATCGTCGCGCAAGTTTTCCTACGTCTTCAAGGCAAAACGTGTATATAGGCATATAAAGACATGAGCGGTCATTGGGATAAAAAGTAGGGCGGAGGTAGGATGGTCGTTCAGTTTCATGAGGTATGCGCATCTGAGCATCTCGTCGGTGTCTTGCTGTGGGTTGCATGCGCCGTTACCGGTATAAAAACACGCCCGTTCAGCAACTTTTGAGCAGAAAGACGCAAAAAAACTCGAAAAAGTTTTGTCAGTTCCGAAAAAAGCACTACCTTTGCAGTCGCAATTCAGCGGAAGTGCGCCGAAGCAGGTCTTCGGAGCTACGGGCCCAAGTGGCGGAATGGTAGACGCGCTCGTTTCAGGTGCGAGTGTTGAGAGACGTGCAAGTTCGATTCTTGTCTTGGGCACATTTTTTTTGCGGAAATAGCTCAGTTGGTAGAGCACGACCTTGCCAAGGTCGGGGTCGCGAGTTCGAGTCTCGTTTTCCGCTCAAAGAAAGTCTCGGCTTGATGCCAAGGCTTTTTTTGATGGAAAGAAGCCTAGGAGATTTACTATTTAACGACTTGGCTATTTGTCTATTCCTTCCGGCGAAATTCCTTTCTCTCAATCTTCAATCATTCATTTTTTATTTATTTCTAATAGTAAGATATCGCATTGAGGCAAACGGTGGGCGGTATCTGAGGTAGAGACGTTGGTTTTGCTGCGCGTATGCTTCGCGTTCGAAGCTGATATTGAGGTATGCGATGTGTGAATCGCGATACTGCACGAGCCTTATCCCCCACTCCACCACATACCACACATAGAACCCTATGACGAGCATCTCGAGCATCTGACGTGTGTGGATTTGCTCGTGGCGGAGCTCGGCATGAGTGAGGGGCATCTTGGTGAAGATGATGCCCAGCAGGTTGATGGCCTTGTAGGTGCCAAATGGTATGAGGCGGTTGTGTAGTATCATCAGTTGTGCATGCTTATTTCTTTCAACGAGTCGAGGCTCAGTACCCGAATCTTCCGACGCTCTACGGCCAACACTCCTTCGGCAGCAAATGCTGAGAGTGTGCGTATGGCGTTGGCAGTGGTCATGTTAGCAATGCCTGCCAACTCTTCGCGCGAGAGTGAGATGGCCAAGGTAGCTCCATCGGTCTCGTAGCCGTAGCGACTGATGAAGTGCAGAAGTACGTCGGCCAAACGGCCGCGCATGTGTTTCCGGGTGAGCCGCACATAGCGGTAGTAGGAGTCGAACAAGGTGTATGTCATGTGCTTCAGTATGTCGTGCATGATGGCCGGATTGGTTTCAATGACCGACGCTATGAGGTCAATTGGTATGGAACAAACTACGGCTCCTGCTTGTGCAACGCACGACGTTGCATAGTTATGCTCGGCAATGTAGGCTTCGTAGCCAAAGAAGTCGCCGCCCTTCAATATGTTGACTATTTGAGGACTCAGCCCATCGACTTCGAGATATATCTTTACAAACCCGTGAAAAAGGCAATATACCGAGCGTGACACGTCACCTTCCTTATATATATAGGTATCGCGCGCGTATTCCACGACCTCGCATTTGTCGATGAGTTGGTCGAGCAGTTCGGGTGTTGCATAGTCGGAAAACGGACGAAGCATGCTGGCGACCTGTTGGCGGGAGTATGTCTTTCGTTTAATCATAGATATGGCGTATTTCGTCTTTTCAATCTTTTTACCAATGCGGCTGCAAAGTTACTCTTTTTCGTCGGTATGAGCAAACTACAATGTGCTTTTTAGTAGAAAAAAAGAGTAAAAGCACTGTTTACATAAAAAAAAACGAATATACGCATTGCACGATGAAAAAAAAAACGTAATTTTGTAGGTCAACACAGAAACAATACCTAACAGATATGAGTTACTTGCAATTTGAAAAAAGCCTGATGACAAACCTACAGGAGGCCCTGCCGAAGGAAATCCTGCGCACCAACCGCTCGGGTGCCTACTCATCGTCGTCGATTGTGGATTGCAACACACGCAAGTATCACGGCTTGCTCGTGGTGCCAGTACCCGAAATCGACGACAAAAATCATGTGCTCTTGTCGTCGCTCGACGAGACAGTCATACAACACGGAGCGGAATTCAACCTCGGACTGCACCGATATGCTGGCGGAGTGTTCAGCCCGAACGGCCATAAATACATACGCGAGTGTACATGGGACAAGATTCCAACCACCATATACCGCGTGGGCGGAGTGATACTGAAGAAAGAAAAAGTGTTCCAGCACTTCCACAACCGTGTGCTCATACGCTACACACTGCTCGACGCACACTCGGTGACCACGTTGCGTCTGCGGCCATTCCTCGCATTCCGTGCCGCCGACGAACTGACACATGAGAACTCGGTGGCCAGCCGCGACTACCAGGAAGTGGACAACGGAATCAAGACATCGATGTATCAGGGCTACCCCGACCTCTACATGCAAACCAACAAGCATGCCGAGTTCATCTTCACACCATCGTGGTACAAAGGCATAGAATACCCGAAAGACCAGGAACTGGGATACGACTACAGCGAAGACCTCTACGTGCCCGGCTACTTCGAATTTAATATAAAGAAAGGTGAAAGCGTGGTCTTTGCTGCCGGACTTGAAGAAATAAGTACGCGCACACTGAAGCACACCTTCGAAGAGGAAATCGATGTCCACACCCCGCGCGACAACTTCGAACA
The DNA here is from genome assembly GCA_017480685.1 of Bacteroidaceae bacterium. GTDB lineage: Bacteria > Bacteroidota > Bacteroidia > Bacteroidales > Bacteroidaceae > Colivivens. The sequence goes on along the minus strand of JAFUSD010000167.1, from coordinate 5,592 downwards.
CTGTCTGGTCAATGCCGCCCACCAGTTCCACAACAAGAAGGACGGCGAGCACTACATCCTGGCAGGATATCCATGGTTCAAAGCCAGGGCACGCGACACATTCATCTCGCTCCCCGGCCTCACACTGGCCACCGACGAGACCAAGCAATACATCAGCGCCATGAAGACCGCCGAGAAAGCCATACACGACTTCATGGCAGGCGAGCCCATATCGGTGAAGATATACGAGATGGAAGCCCCCGACGTGCTGCTGTGGGCCGTGTGGTGCATACAGCAGTATGCACGCATAGTCGATTTCAACGACGCCAAAAGCCGATATGGAAAACTCGTGACCAGCATCGTAGACTTCATCAAGGGCGGCAAACACCCCAACCTGTTCCTACACGAGAACGGACTACTATACACCGACGGACGGCAGAAACCTGCCACATGGATGAACTCCACCATCGACGGACACCCCGTAGTGCCACGCACCGGTTATATTGTCGAAATCAATGCTCTGTGGTACAATGCCCTGGTCTTTGCATCGCAAATACGCGAAGCCGACCTAAAGACCGACAGCGCAGCCGACCTGAAAGCATTGGCCGAGACATGCGGCAAGTCGTTCCGCGAAACATTCATCAACGACTACGGATACCTCATGGACTATGTTGACGGATACAACATGTCATGGGAGGTACGCCCCAACATGCTCATAGCCACATCGCTCGAAAACACCCCGCTCTCGCTCGCCGAGCGCAAGACCATATTCGACATATGCACCAAGGAGCTCCGCACACCAAAAGGCATACGTTCACTCTCGCCCAAGAGCGGCGCCTACAATCCCATATACGAAGGCGGACAACGCGAGCGCGATGCAGCCTATCATCAAGGCACCGCGTGGCCATTCATGCTCGGATTCTACCTCGAGACCTGCATGAAGATATACCGCCGCAGCGGACTCTCATTCGTCGACCGATGCCTCATCGGCCTTGAAGAAGAGATGTTCTACCACGGAATCGGCACCCTGCCCGAACTCTTCGACGGCAACCCCCCATTCCACGGACGCGGAGCACTGTCGTTCGCAATGAACGTGGCAGCCATACTGAGAGTCAACAAACTGTTGTCAAAGTTCTATAACTACTAACGAAAGGAGGAAAACGACACATGAGAGTACTAATGTTTGGATGGGAATTTCCCCCTAAAATATATGGCGGACTCGCTGTAGCATCCTACGGAATCACCAAGGGACTGAGTCTGCAACCCGACATGCAAACCATCTTCTGCCTCCCCAAACCCACGGGCGACGAAGAAAAGTTTCTGAAGATTGTGGGCATGAACCAAGTGCCTATCGTATATCGCGACTACGATTACGACTATGTGAAGAGACAACTGCCGTCATACATGACGCCCGAGGACTACTACAACTACCGCAACCACATATACGCCGACTTCTCATACATGAACACCAACCACATGGGGTGCATGGAGTTTGCAGGCGGATACCCAGGCAACCTGCACGACGAAATCAACAACTTCTCAATCATTGCAGGAGTGGTTGCACGCTCGGAGCAGTTCGACGTGATACACGCACACGACTGGCTCACCTATCCCGCAGGCGTACATGCCAAGATGGTGAGCGGCAAACCACTGTGCATACACGTACACGCCACCGACTTCGACCGCTCGCGCGGCAAAGTGAACCCAACGGTTTACGGCATCGAAAAAGACGGAATGGACAATGCCGACTGCATCATGTGTGTGAGCGAACTGACACGTCAGACCGTAATCAACGAATACCACCAAGACCCACGCAAGTGCTTCGCTATGCACAACGCAGTATATCCACTGTCGCAAGACCTGCTCGACATACCACGCCCCGACCATTCGAAGGAGAAAATCGTCACCTTCCTCGGACGCATCACCATGCAGAAAGGACCTGAATACTTCGTCGAAGCAGCGGCACTCGTGCTCAAGCGTACACACAACATACGCTTCTGCATGGCTGGCTCGGGCGACATGATGGAGGCAATGATCGACCTCGTGGCACAACGCGGAATAGCCGACCGCTTCCACTTCCCCGGATTCCAGCGCGGACGACAAGTATACGAGTGCTACAAGAACTCCGACGTCTTTGTCATGCCATCGGTCAGCGAGCCATTCGGCATTGCACCGCTCGAGGCAATGCAATGTGGCACACCGTCAATCATAAGCAAGCAATCGGGCTGCGGCGAGATTCTGGAGAAAGTAATCAAGGTCGACTACTGGGACATACACGCAATGGCCGACGCAATCTACTCCATCTGTACCAACCCGTCGCTCTTCAAGTACCTGCAAGAAGAAGGCATCAAAGAGGTCAACGAAATAACATGGGAGAAAGTAGGACTGCGCATACGCCGCCTCTACGACCAACTCGTGAGATGAATTCAGAATGGACAAATTCAGAATGAACAAATAGAATTAAATAGTAAATAGTTAATCTCTAAATAGTAAATAAGAATATGGCAAAGACAATATGTTTATACTTTGAGATACATCAGATCATACATCTCAAGCGCTATCGTTTCTTCGAGATTGGTCGTGACCACTACTACTACGACGACTACGAGAACGAGCGTAGCATCACCGACATTGCTGAGCGCTCATACGTACCGGCTCTGCAAGCACTCATCGACATGGCCAAGGAGCACGGCAAGTTCTTCAAGGTGGCACTATCGCTTTCGGGCGTAGGACTCGAACAACTCGAGATGCATGCACCACAGGTCATCGACCTCTTGCAGGAACTCAACCACACCGGATGCGTGGAATTCCTGTGCGAACCCTACAGCCACGGACTCTCGGCACTGGCCAACGAGGAATGTTTCCGCGAGGAGTCGCTGCGCATGAAAGAAAAAATAAAGGAACTCTTCGGGCAAACTCCTAAAGTGTTCCGCAACAGCTCTCTCATCTATTCCGACGAAATAGGAGCGCAAGTAGCTGCTATGGGATTCAAAGGCATGCTGACCGAAGGTGCAAAGCACATACTGGGATGGAAGTCGCCACACTTCATCTACAACTGCGCACTCAACCCCAACCTCAAACTCCTGTTGCGCGACTACAAGCTGAGCGACGATATAAGCCTGCGATTCAACAACCCCGACTGGAGCGAATACCCACTCTTCGCCGACACTTACATGGATTGGATTGCACAACTGCCCGAAGGCGAGAACGTAATCAACATATTCATGGAACTCTGCGCTCTCGGCATCTTCCAGCCACTAAGCAGCAACATACTTGAATTCCTCAAAGCACTGCCACAGTGTGCTAAAGAGCGCGGCATCAGCTTCTCAACCCCGTCAGAACTTTGCAGCAAAGGCAAGTCGGTTGGCAGCCTCGATGTGCCTTACAACATCAGTTGGGTGGACGAGGAACGCGACACATCGTGCTGGCTCGGCAACGTAATGCAGCGTGAAGCATTCGACAAGCTCTACAGCGTGGCCGACCGCGTACGAATCTGCACCGACCGCCGCATAAAGCAAGACTGGGATTACCTGCAGGCATCAAACAACTTCCGATTCATGACAACCAAGCAGAACAGCGTGGGCATGAACCGCGGCATCTACGACGGACCATACGATGCATTCACCAACTACATGAACATACTCGGCGACTTCATCAACCGTGTCAACACACTCTACCCGCTCGATATGGACAACGAAGAGCTCAACTCGCTCCTCACCACCATCAAGAATCAGGGCGAAGAGATTGAGGCAAAAGACCGCAAGATAGAAAAGCTGCAGGCCGAACTCGAGAAGTATCATCCCACAGCAGCCAAGACCGACAAGGACTCAACCGCTGCTGATGAAAAGGGCATGAAGAAAGCGCCCGCTACCAAGAAGCAAGCCGCAGAGAAGAAGCCTGCAGCAACAGACAAGAAACCAGCAGCAACTGACAAGAAGCCTGCTGCAAAGAAGGCTTCAACCAAGACAAAGGCATAAAAGCCTACTGGTTGTGCACAAGCGCAACACTTATATATAATGCAACCCCGGCAATTAACGCATTGGTGATTGTCGGGGTATGTTATGTAGGGGGGGGGGACGTTATGTCGAGGGGGCGTTATGTCGAGGGACGCTATGTCGAGGGAGCGCTATGTCGAGGGAGCGCTATGTCGAGGGAGCGCTATGTCGAGGGGGCGCTATGTCGAGGGGGCGTTATGTAGAGGGGGCGTTATGATAATATGCAATTTATGTACACGTCACAATTGCGTATTACTTATGTATGCGTCGATGTTGTGTGTGTGCTTATGCCTTGCGTGCCAGCTGGATGAATGAATATGGATATGCGTGCCGTTCATCGGCAGGAAAGTCTTCACGGCTCTCGACGTTCCACTCCTCGTAGTTTATCACGGGAAACCACGCATCGGCATCTTTTGGTTCATCATCAACTATGGTGAGGTATAGTCTGTCGGCCAGTGGCAGAGTCTGACGATAGACGTATGCCCCTCCGATGAAGAAGATTTCCTCTTCGGTGCTGCACAATTGCAATGCTGCATCGAGCGATGTCACCCATTCGGCGCCTTCCTTGTCTTTAGGAATTTCGTGCGGCAGGGCCAACACGATGTTGCGTCGTCCTGGCAGCGGCCTGCGTGGGAATGATGCAAATGTGTTCTTGCCCATGATGACGGTATGTCCCATTGTAGTCTCTTTAAAATGGCGCATGTCTGCCGGCATGTGATAGAGCAGGTCGTTGTTTTTCCCTATGGCGAAGTTTTTGGCTATAGCCACTATTATTGATTTTATCATACTGATACTGTAGCTTTTATATGGTCGTATGGGTTGTAGTTTTCGAGTTTGAAGTCTTCGTATTGGAAGCTGAATATGTCGGTCACGTCTGGGTTCAGTTTCATGGTTGGCAGTGGTCGTGGGGTGCGTGTCAGTTGCAGGCGTGCCAGGTCCAGATGGTCGCGATAGAGGTGTGTATCGCCTGTGGTGTATACAAAATCGCCTGGGCGTAGTCCTGTGACTTGTGCCACCATCATGAGCATCAGGCTGTAGGATGCTATGTTGAACGGCACTCCGAGGAATGTGTCGGCACTGCGCTGATATAGTTGTAGGCTTAGTCGTCCGTCGGCCACATAGAACTGGAAGAGTATGTGGCATGGTGGCAGGTTCATGTTGCCGAGGTCTGCCACGTTCCATGCGCTTACTATGAGTCGACGGCTGTCGGGATTTTCGCGTATCTGACGTATTACGTCGGTTATCTGGTCTATGTGTCCGCCGTTGTAGTCGGGCCAGCTGCGCCACTGGTAGCCGTATATGTGTCCGAGGTTGCCGTCGGGGTCGGCCCATTCGTTCCATATTCTCACTCCCCTCTCTTGCAGCCATTTGGCGTTGGTGTCGCCTCGTAAGAACCACAACAGTTCGTATATTATGCTCTTGAGGTGCAGTTTCTTGGTTGTGAGGAGCGGAAATCCGTCGTCGAGGTTGAATCGCATCTGGTTGCCGAAGATGCTGCGGGTGCCGGTGCCGGTGCGGTCGGCCTTGTCGGTTCCTTCGGTCAGTATGCGGTCGAGGAGGTCGAGATATTGCTTCATGTTAAAATAATATATAATATATAATTGGCGGATACTAATAT
>JAFUSD010000166.1 GCA_017480685.1 Bacteroidaceae bacterium | reverse complement strand
CCGACCATCCCTCGCTCACTACGCGACAGTGGTATGGACCCAATCCGCTGCGTGTAATACTTGCCAACGAGCCAGCCAGTCAGTCGTCGGCAAACAACTTGACGGATGCAGGAACCGATGTCACTGCTCCCGACACAATTTTGCAAAAAGGCCCCATTTCATCGGTACTTTCTGCACTTCACAGGCGTGGTATTCAGTCGTTGCTTGTCGAGGGTGGAGCTCATGTTTTGCGTCAATTCATCGACACCGGTTTGTGGGATGAAGCGTTTGTGGAGCACGGCACGATTTGTCTCAACAACGGAACTCCGGCACCGCAGATGCCCACAGTTGTCAACCCGACCTCTGAACCCGTCATAAGATGTGGTGAAGAGGAACCTGACACAATCCATTCATATCTCAAAACATTTTTCGGCCGAACCATTACACATTATGTAAATACGCACAAGAAAACAATACTGCAAACAGTTGGCTGATAAAAGAAAGCAAAACATGTCTTTACTCGGCATACACCTTATTATATAAATGTTGTATTATATATTAATGCTGTCCCGTAAAAACTTTTGACCAATTACTATTCATTATTATAGCTATCGCATCCCCATTTATTATAGCTATCGCATCCCCATATTGTAGAACCTACACTTTTTGTCATATCGACTCACGATGAAGGAGTGAGGAGAATATCTTGAAGTTGCAAGGCAACTTATATTACCATAATTTGGTAAAGTGCTCTGCATTTTTAAGATTTTCTCCTCACTCCTTCGTTGTGAGTTAGGTCCACTTCTGCGTCGGGATGACGGACATTGCAGGTAGGTTCCTGCTTATGGGTGGGGCTTGTATTTAATGAATAATGAATAGCAGGGGCTGTGGGGCTTGTAAGCTTCTCTAATTGCATGTATCAAATGATTCAATGCATTTACCGGATAGCAATATTTTTTTTACTTTACGGCAACTGTTATCCCTGCGTTGAGTGGGGTTTTTACTTCACGGCAACTGTTATGGCTTTCAGATCGGCTGGGTTGCTTGATGTGCCCACCTCTATTCTGAAAGTGCCTGGCTGTTTGCGCATTGTGTTGGTTGCTTCGTCCCACCATTCGAAGGCATCGCTGGGTAGTGGTATGCTCAGGGTTGTTGTGGTGTGTGGCTTAAGTGTGATGCGCTTGTAGGCTCTCAGGGTGCGGTTTATGGTTGATGTGTCGTCGGTGCGGCGCAGGTAGACCTGTACCACTTGTGTTGTGGTGATGTCTGATGTGTTGGTGGCTTTTACGCTCACTTTGTTTTTTTTATATGAAGGGGTGTCGAGTGTTATGTTGCCGTATGTGAGTCCGAATCCGAAGTGGAAGAGCGGTTCTTGGTGCATGTATCTGTATGTGCGTCCTTCCATGTGATAGTCTTCGTATTGTGGCAGTTGGTTGTCGGAGCGGTATATAGTGACAGGCAGTTTTCCCGATGGGTTGTATTCGCCAAACAGTATTTCGGCTACAGCTTGTCCGCCAGCTTGTCCGCCATACCATGCTTGCAGTATTGCATCGCATGTGGTGGTTTCGGGTTCGAGTGCTATGGCGCTGCCTGAGCAGCAAACAAATATCACGGGGTATCCTGCGTCGTGTATTTCTTTTATGAGTTTGCGCTGTGGTGCTGGCAGTTCGATGCTTGTGCGGTCTCCACCGCGGAATCCGTTGTACATCACTCGCATTTCCTCGCCTTCAAGTCGTGGCGATATTCCTCCTGCAAAGATTACTACGTCGGGGTTGGCTTGACGGAGTTGACTTATGATGTCGGTCGTAGTGTTTGTTGTGTTGTTGGCGGTTGTGTTGTTGGTCAGAGTCTCGTCGTGTCCGTAGTCTCGTGCTGGTCCGTCGAATGTGTTTTGTGAGCGTTCTGCCAGTTCGCATCCGCGCATGTTAAGCACTACGTTGGCTTTTGCTTTTATGCCTTCTATCAGGGTGATGGTGTGTTTCGGGAATCCGTTGTAGTTGCCCCATTGCATGGTTGAGTCGGCTGCGTTGGGCCCTATCACTGCCACTCGTGTGGTTTGGCTCAGCGGCAGCCGTCTGTTTTTGTTTTGTAGCAGCACTACCGACTGTCGTGCTGCTTGCAGTGCGAGTTGGTGGTGTGTTTCTGATGCTATGACTTCGGGGCCTATTTGTTGCCAGTTTACTTGCTCAGGGGTGTCGAAGTCGCCTAGCTCGAAGCGTGCAATGAGCAGTCGCATGAGGCTTTGGTTTATTTTTTCTTCGCTTATGAGACCTGCCTGCACTGCTTCGGGCAGCGACTTGTATGTGTTTCCGCATTCCAGGTCGGTGCCTGCACCTACGGCTGTCGCTATGGCTTCGGTTTTTGTCTCAGAGTATCCGTGGAGTCCGGGTTTCCAGAAGTCGTCTACGGCCCAGCAGTCGGAGGTGACGAGTCCGGTGAAGTGCCATTGGTTGCGTAGTATGTCTTGCAGCAGGCGGTTGTTGCCGCAGCAGGGTTGTCCGTCGAAGCGTTGGTAGGCGCACATCACTTCGCGCACATCGCCTTCCTGCACCAATGCCTTGAATGCGGGCAGGTAGGTTTCCCACAGGTCTCGTTCGGGCAGTTGTTCTATGTTGGCTTGATGCCGGCTCCACTCGGGTCCTGAGTGTACGGCGAAGTGTTTGGCGCATGCCAGCAGTTTGCGGTATTTGCCTTTCTGTCCGTATTTGATGTTTTCGTTGCCTTGTGCTCCTTGCAGCCCTCTCACCACTGCCAGTCCCATCTGTGATGTGAGGTATGGGTCTTCGCCGTAGGTTTCTTGTCCGCGTCCCCATCGTGGGTCGCGGAAGATGTTGATGTTTGGTGTCCAGAATGAGAGTCCTTGGTATTGTTTTATTTGTGATGCATTGCGAGCTATGTTGTTTTTGGCTCGTGCCTCGTCGCTCACTGCGCTGAATATGTCTTCCACGAGTGTGTCGTCCCATGTTGCAGCCAGTGCCATGGTTATTGGGAATACGGTTGCGGTTCCGTTGCGGCCGAGTCCGTGGAGGGCTTCGTTCCACCAGCTGAACTGTGGGATGTCGAGTCGTGGTATGGCTGGCGAGTTGTGTTCCATGAGGCTTGCTTTCTCTTCGAGGGTGAGGCGGCTTATTAGGTCGGCTGCACGTTGCTCGGGTGTGAGTTTCGTGTCTTTATAGGGTTGTGCCGACAGTGTGGCGGCAATTGCGATGGCGATGGTTGTAAGTATTGTTCTCATGTTTCTTTTTTTTTTGTATTTTAGGTTGGTTAATAAGATGTCTGGCATTTCACTCCCCGCGCTTCTACCATTGCTGCAATGCGGTCGAGCTGTTGGTGTGTGGCTTTTTGCAGTGTTGCCACCGGTGTGTTGCGGTCTATGGTGTATATCATGACTTCGCGTGGCTGTATCTGTTGCACTGTGTCGAGCCATGGCAGCACGTAGCGGTCGGTTGTGTTGTCGAGGTCTTCGCCATTGTAGGTGCCTTGCATGAACATGGTCTGTATGATGCATCGACGGCCGAATTGTTTCATGGCACGGATTATTTCGTTGACATCGTATGAGTGTGACACGGGTCGGTCCACCTTATTTATATATATAGGGTCAACGGTGTCGAGTTTCACTATGTTGTTGTCAACGTGTGTGAGTGCATTGAATATTTCGGGGCGTACTGTCTGTGTGGCATTGGTCAGCACGCTCACCTTGGCCTGTGGCGCCATCTCGTTGCGTATTTCAATCACGCGGTTCACAATTTCGGGGAATTGTGGGTGTAGTGTGGGTTCTCCGTTGCCTGCAAATGTCAGCACATCGGGCTGTATGCCTTCGAGTGCCAGCTTTGCAAGGTGCTGTCGGAGTGTGGCCGACACCTCGTCGGCTGTAGGCATCTTTGAGTGTGCCACCCGTTCGCTGTTGAGCCCGCATTCGCAGTACAGGCAGTCGAACGAACAGCATTTGCCGTCGGCCGGCAGCAGGTTGATGCCAAGCGAGATGCCCAGGCGGCGGCTGTGGATGGGCCCGAATATGGGCGATGCATAAAGTTGAGTGTTCATGTCTCGTGTTTTTATATTGGTCTTATAAAGACTTACCGATGCAAAGGTACGAAAAAAAACTTACATGGTCATCAGTATATCCGATAAAATGTAGGTATGGATGCTGATAAATTGTATTTGGCGAACGAAGTGTGCCCACGTTGCTCGGGTTTGAAGTGGTAACAGTCAAAGACAAGGTGTCGCTATATCCTTGTAGCCCTCGTAGTCCTCGTAGCCCCTGTGTTGTGGGTAGATAAAAAGCTGTTGATATCACCATTAACCTGCGAGGATATCGTCAACCGCCTGCGAGGATATCGTCAACCGCCTGTGAGGATATCGTCAACCGCCTGTGAGGATATCGTCAACCGCCTGCGAGGATATCGTCAACCGCAT
>JAFUSD010000165.1 GCA_017480685.1 Bacteroidaceae bacterium | reverse complement strand
GAGGATATCGTCAACGGCCTGCGAGGATATCCTCAACGGCCTGCGAGGATATCCTCAACAGCCTGCGAGGATATTCTCATTTTCTTACCCCCTCATGCTCTCCCCTGTTGTGAGGTTGCGTCCTTGCATGGATATCCACGTGAAACACTGTGGGGGCATCAGTCGCTGAAAAACGGTAAGGTGATGAAAAAATCGCAACATTGTCTTTGCTGTATCGGGAATTTGTCGTAACTTTGTGGCCAGAATCATACATAACGGCGTGAATGAACAGATGAGACGTTCGGTCAGGCAAGTATTAAAGACGATAGGATGGGTGGTTGTCACACCGTTCGTCCTTTTGTTTGTTGTGGTTTGCCTGCTCTATGTGCCGGCTGTTCAACGATGGGTGTGCAACCGTGTATGTACTTATGTATCAGAATCAACCGACTATTCTCTGAGTGTAGACAGCCTGCTGCTGCGCTTCCCTCTGCAACTCGGTGTAGGCGGAGTGTTGCTTACCGAGCAAGCTGACACTATGCTCCACTTGGGACGAGCCACAGTGCAGGTAGAGTTCTTGCCGCTGCTGTGTGGCGAGGTGAAGATTGACACCCTCGGCATCAGCACTGCAACGGTCAATACCGGAAACATGACTGACGCGCTCAGCATCGACGGACACATCGTCCGGCTCGAAGCCGACAGCCTGCTCTTCTCGTTCGACAGCGGAACCCTGACCATACCGCAACTCTACATCGACCGCTCGCATCTGCACCTTGCACTTGCCGACTCAGTGCCCGAAGACACTTTGACCGATGAAGCACCATCGCCCCTGCGCCTCATCAACCTGGCCGACATACGCCTTGCCGATGTGGGCATCGACCTCGACCTGCCACCCGCTGCCGACAGCATGCGGGTCAGCACACATTTCGACACCGCACACCTTGCTTGCCGCCTCGACCTCGAAGGCGGAAACTACTATGTGGTGCCACTCGCGGCGAGCGGTGCCGACATTGGTTACAACATAGGCCGTGGCACTCCTGCAACCGGTTTCGACCCCACACACATCAACATCTGCGATGCCGACATCAGTATCGACTCACTGTCGTATATGGCCGACGGAACCCTCTATGTGGGTATCGACAGCATCAGCGGCAAGGAACGCAGCGGCATCGACCTCAGAGGCACAAGCGGAACATTCAGGATGGACAGCCACCGACTCTATCTCGACCACTTCAACCTGCGCACCACCGAGACCGACCTCAACCTCGACATGACCATGGACCTCAACACCTTCGACCCGACCAACCCCGGCACGATGGACATCGAGGCCAGCGGCTATGCCGGAAAACATGACATACAGCAATTCTCGGCCGACATGTACGACGCCTTCGGCCGCTCATGGCCCGACCGCCCGCTCACGGTCGACCTCAAGGCATCGGGCAACATGCAGACACTCGTGGTCGACCGCCTCAACGCAAGCATCGACGGGGCATTTGCCGTGAACGGAAGTGCCACACTCACCAACCTCGACAATCCTGATGCCGGCATCGGAATACAGACACGACTGAAAGCCGACGGCCGCAACCTGGCATTCATCAAGGGCTTCCTGCCGAAAGAGGTAGCCGAGTCGTTCAACCTGCCACGGGGCCTCACCCTCGACGGCGACCTCGGCATGACCGACGGACGTATCGACGCCGACGGAATCCTGCGGCTGGGACACGCCACAGCACGCATCAAAGCACGTTACGACACCGGAAACGACGCATACGACATCGACCTCGATGCCCGACACTTCCCCGTGAGCGACTTCGTGCCACTGCCCGACACCTGTTTCGTGAGCGGACATGTCAAGGCAAAAGGCTGCGGATTCGACTTCGACAACCGTCGCACATGGGCCGATGCCACCATCGACCTCGACCATGCCTCGTTTGGAACATACTACCTCGACGGCACCCACACCGTCGCATCGCTCAAGAACCAGAACCTCGTGGCAAACACCGACTTCACCGACCCACGACTCATCGGACACCTGGCAACCGACGGATTCATGACAGGAAAACAACTCGATGCCACCATGGCACTCGACCTCCCATTCACCGACATCTATGCCCTGGGCTTTGCCGACGAGCCACTCACCGCACATGCCACCCACGGCGACTTCGAAGCTCACAGCAACTTCGGCGACCTGTTCCTCGTCAACGCCCAGATAGAAGGCGTGGAAGTGGTGCTGGGTGGCGACAGCCTTGTCACCGAAGAGTTTGACCTGCATGCCGAAAGCACTGTCGACTCCACCAGCATCACCCTACAGATGAGCGACATGTACCTCGACCTGCATGCTCCGCTCAACTGCATGACCATGCTCAACCAATATGCACAAGTGGCAGAACTGGCACGCCGGCAAGCAAAGACCCACACCCTCAACATCGACGACCTGAAGCAGATAATGCCCGACGCAACACTCAGGGCAAACATCGGAAGCAAGAACCCCATAAGCAAGTTCATACGCCTGCAAGGATACGACTACGACGAAGTGGTGGCCAACCTCCACACATCGACCGAATACGGCATACAGGGCAATGCACACATTCTGGGCATACAAACCGACTCGATGAAGGTCGACACAATCTTCTTCGACATCTACCAAGACTCAACACAGATACAATTCCATGCCGGCGCATCATGCCCCAAGCAAGAACTCACCTCGGCATTCAACCTCTACCTCGACGGATACCTCTCGCCACACAACTCCGACCTGCGACTCACCATGCTCGACGACAAGGGCGAGAAAAGCATCGACCTGGGACTGAAGGGCGAAGTGACGGGAGCCGACAGCGTGCTGCGCCTGAGCATCTACCCCGAACACCCAATACTGGGATATAGCACATTCAACGTAGCCGACGGCAACTACATCGAACTGCATCGCAAGAACCGCATGTTTGCCGATGTGTTCCTACAGTCGCAAGACGACAGCTGCAGCATCTCGCTCCTTGCCAACCCCGCCGACACCCTGCTGCAAGACATCGAAGCCGTGGTGAAAAACCTCGACCTGCAGGCTGTCACGGCAGTCATACCGTTTGCACCCAAGATGACAGGATTGTTCGAAGTCAACGCTCACTACGTGGCCGACACCACCAGCTTTGCCGTCGACGGACTTCTGGCTGCCGACCGATTCACATACGAGGGGTCGGCACTGGGCGACATGATGCTTGCCTTCGACTACAACCCCGTGGGAACCGACGGCCACAACTTCTCGACAGTCATATACCACAACGACTACGACATCGCTACTGCTGTGGGAACCTACAACGTGAGCGGACCTAAGCATCTCGACACAAATGTCATGATAAACAACCTGCCCCTGTCAATGGCATCAGCCTTTGTGCCCGACCAGGTTTGTGCCTTCAGCGGAAGCATCGACGGAGTAATCGAAGCACACGGACCTACCGACACCCTGGTGGTCAACGGCGAAGTATATCCCAAAGACATGCACGTATATAGCGACATCTATTCCTTCGACCTCAGCGTGGCCAACGAACCGATAGTATTCGACAACAGCCGGCTGCAGTTCAACGAAATAAAGATATTGGGTGCAGGCAACAACCCGCTCACCGTAAACGGATATGTCGACTTCGCCGATTTCAACGAAGTGTCGATAAACCTGAGCCTCTACGGTCAGAACTTCCCAGTGTTCAATGCTCCACGTACACGCAAGTCAGCACTCTTCGGCCGACTCAACGGCGACTTCTTCGCACGTGTGAACGGTACGACCGACAACCTGAAAGTGCGCGGACTCATCAACGTGCTCAGCTCGACCGACATCACATACATCATGACCAACACACCACTCACCGTCGACTACCGCCTCGACGACATCGTGACATTCGTCGACTTCTCGCTGCCACCTGCTTCGCAAAACCTCGTGCCACACACATTCATGGGTGTCGACATGCAGGTGAACCTCGAGGTGGAAGACGGAGCACAAGTGAGATGCGAGTTCAGTGCCGATAAGCAAAGCTACGTCAACGTGCAGGGCGGAGGTGCATTGACCATGAACTACAGCCCTGAAGGGGTGATGAACCTCATCGGACGCTACACCGTCAACGAAGGCGAGATGAAGTACACCCTGCCAGTCATTCCGCTCAAGACCTTCGACCTAAAGAAGGGAAGCTATGTGGAATTCACTGGCGAAGCCGCCAACCCGACACTCAACATAGCCGCTGCCGAACAGACGAAAGCCAGTGTGAGCAATGCCGACGGCTCAAGCCGCAGCGTATTGTTCAACGTGGGATTGAAAATCACAGGCACACTCGAGAACATGGGACTTGAGTTCACCATCGAAGCACCCGAAGACATGGCCGTACAGAACGAACTGGCTGGCCTTACGGCTGAAGACAAGAACAAACTGGCAGTGGCACTCCTGGCCACCGGCATGTATCTGTCGAGCACCAACTCAAGCGGATTCAGCACCACTAACGCCCTCAACAACTTCCTGCAAAACGAAATAAACAACATAGCAGGCAAGGCCGTGAGCACCGCGGTGAATGTAGATATGAACGTGGGCATGGAGCAGACGCGCCGCGACGACGGAACCACCCGCACCGACTACTCGTTCAAGTTCACCAAACGCTTCTTCAGCGACCGCCTCAACGTGGTGGTGGGTGGACGTATCAACGCCGACGGCAACCACAACGAAAACGAAGCTGGAGCGTATATCGACGACATATCCCTCGAATGGCGACTCGACAACGGAGGCACTCAATACATCCGCCTGTTCCACGACAAGAGCTACGACAACCTGATTGAGGGTGAACTGACTGAAAACGGCGCCGGCATCCTGCTGCGCAAGAAACTCGACAACCTAAGTGAACTCTTTATCTGGAAGAAGAAAACTAAAGAGGAATAAGAAAAGACGCAGAACGAATGACGAAAGAGGAAAGACGAAAGAGGAAAGACGAATGACGAAAGACACAGAACGAAAGAGGAAAGACGAATGAAACAAATAAGCATATACATATTGACCATATCAACCTTGATGTTGCTCGCTGCATGCTCCACCACGAGTGGGCTGCAGGAGGATGAAGTGCTGTACACCGGCATCAAGCACGTGAAGGTGGAAGACAAGAAGGGAACGTATGCCGAGAGTGTGGCGCTCACCGAAGTCGATGCAGCACTGGCTTACGCACCCAACAACTCGTTCATGGGCAGCTCGTCGGTCAGGTTCCCACTCCCAATCGGACTATGGATATACAACAAATACGTGAACAACCAGACCTCGCCTTTCACGCGGTGGATGTTCAACGCCTTCAGCACCACACCCGTCACCCTCACCATGGTCAACCCCGAAACCCGGGTGCAGGTGGCAACCAACACATTACAGAACTACGGCTACTTCCAGGGTAAGGTCGACTACGAGCTACTGCCGCAATCGAATCCTAAGAAAGTGAAGCTGGCATACAACATAAAGCTTGGCGAACCTTATCTGCTCGACAGCATCAAATATGCATTCCCCGCATTGCCCGACAGTGTGATACGTGCTACACAAGACAAGTCGTACATCGGGCAGGACAAGCAATTCAGTGTGGTCGACCTTCAAGCCGAGAAGGAACGCATATCCAACGAGATGCGCAACAACGGACTCTACTACTATCGTCCCGACTACATCAACTACTATGCCGACTCGATGATGGTGCCGCAACGCGTGAAACTGCTCGTGATGCAAGACCCTGAGACGCCCGAACGCGCACTGCACAAATGGTATATAGGCAATATCAGCGCCTACATCCGCTCGCGCGAACCAGGGCAGGGCGAACGACGTCGCAGCCAGGCGGTCTTCACCGATTCGACCGAGATGCGCGGAGTGAAGATAGCATGGACGGGCAACAAGACACCCATCAGCCCGCGTGTGGTGTTCCGCAACTTCCGATTCTGGCGCCGGCAAGAGTTCTCGCAAGCCAAGATAACCGAGACACTCACCAACCTCTCAAACATGAAGGTGTTTTCAAACTTGCAACTCACATGCACCCCACGCGACACTACCTCCACATGCGACACACTTGACGTGCGGCTCGATGTGTCGATGGATCAGCCCATCGACGTGGAACTGGCCTTCAACGTGACACAGAAAAGCAACTCGCAAGTGGGTCCCAATGCAGCTGTGACATTTTCGAAGCGCAATGCATTCGGCCACGGCGAGACATTCTCCGTAAAGTTGAGAGGCTCATATGAATGGATGACGAAAGGCACTCAGAAGGTCAAGGGACAAGACCAAATAAACTCCTACGATGCAGGTATCGAAGCTTCCATCACCTATCCGTGGCTCGTATTCCCTGGATTGAACAAGAAACGCTTCCGTTACCCCACATCCACCACATTCAAGTTCGACTTCGACCACCTCAACCGCTCGGGCTATTACCGCTTGATGTCGATGAACGTGGAAGCCGACTACAACTTCCAGACATCGCAGTCAATCACCCACCGCTTCACTCCGCTGTCGCTCACCTACGACCGTCTGGAGAATACCACCGAACGTTTCGACTCCATAGCCTCACGCAATCCGGCATTACTCATAAGTCTGCAAGACCAGCTCATACCGGCAATGCAATACACATGGACCTACGACAACAGCTGGGACACCCATCGCCGCACCACCACGTTCCTCGAGGTGTCGGCCAAGGAGTCGGCCAACATCATCAACTCCGTCAATGCTCTCAGCGGCAAGAGCTGGGACAAGGAAGGCAAGCGCATGTTCAGTTCGCCTTATTCACAGTTCTTCAAGTGGACGTTCGACCTTCGCAACAAGATACGCCTCACCGACCGCAGCGTGCTGGCCACCCGACTCTATGCCGGCATCCTCTGGAGTTATGGCAACAGCAGCATAGCCCCCTACAGCGAACTGTTTTATGTGGGTGGAGCCAACGACATACGTGCCTTTGCAGCGCGGTCGATAGGTCCGGGTGGATACTACGACTATCGCGGACGCGGCACATACCTCGACCAGGCGGGCGACTTCAAGCTCGAAGCCAACATCGAATACCGCTTCCCCATGGTGAGCAACCTCTATGGCGCCCTGTTCATCGATACAGGTAATGTGTGGATGCTTCGCCAGCAAGACTCCCACCCCAACGGCGAACTGGGAGCACAGAGCATGTGGAAGCAGATAGCGCTGGGCACAGGATTCGGCATGCGCTACGACCTCGAATTCCTCATCATACGCCTTGACCTGGGTATCGGCATACATGCCCCCTACGACACGGGCAAGAGCAGTTACTACAACATACCTCGATTCAAGGACGGACTTGGTTTCCACTTTGCAGTGGGATACCCGTTCTGATGAGAGAAGAAATGAAGAAATGAAAATGACCATCCGGATGGTTCTCCCCATAAAGGGGGAGAGAAATGTCCGAAGGACAGAGATGGCTCATCCGCTATCCATTATTCATTATTAGTTATTTATATTAAGCAAAATGGCAAAAGAACGAATAGCATACGTGTGTTCATCATGTGGTTACGACTCGCCCAAATGGGTGGGCCGCTGCCCGTCGTGTGGTGAATGGAACACCTTCGTGGAACAGAAGTTGGGCAAGAAGTCGACGGTGGCAGGCGCCACTGCGGAGTATAGCCTGTCGTCGAAATCGAGCCCCATATCGATGAGCCAGATACCTACATCCGACGAACCTCGCATCAACCTCATCGACGGCGAACTCAACCGCGTGTTGGGTGGCGGCCTCGTGCCCGGGTCGCTCACATTGCTGGGCGGTGAGCCCGGCATCGGAAAGTCGACGCTCATCCTGCAGACGGTGTTGCGACTCGTGGGCAAGACCATACTCTACGTCAGCGGCGAGGAGAGCGCGCGGCAGCTGAAGTTGCGTGCCGACCGCATACTGAAAGGAGCTAACGACACTATAAGCGAACCCTTGTCCGACTGCCAGGTGGTGTGTGAAGTAATGATAGAGCGGGTATTCGAGCATATCAAGGCCGTGCAGCCCGACTTGGTAGTCATCGATTCGATACAGACGATGGCCACCGAAGACGTGGAGAGCAGCCCCGGCAGTGTGAGTCAGATACGCGAATGTGCTGCCATGCTGCTCAAGTTTGCCAAGCAGACAGCCACCCCAGTCATCATCATCGGCCACATCAACAAGGAGGGCAGCATAGCCGGACCTAAGATTTTGGAACACATGGTCGATACCGTCCTCCAGTTCGAGGGCGATCAGCACTACATGTACCGCATCGTGCGCGCCATAAAAAACCGCTTCGGCAGCACTGCCGAACTGGGAATCTACGAGATGTATCAGAGTGGCTTGCGACAGGTATCCAATCCGTCGGAGTTGCTCCTGTCTGATGTGAAAGAGAGTGAAGGACTGAGCGGGGTGGCCATAGCATCGGCCATCGAGGGAGTGCGCCCGCTGCTCATCGAGACCCAAGCCCTGGTAAGCACCGCGGCCTACGGCACTCCACAGCGCTCGGCCACAGGCTTCGACCTGCGCCGCATGAACATGTTGCTGGCTGTGCTCGAAAAGCGCGTAGGCTTCAAGATTGGACAGAAAGACGTGTATCTCAACATAGCTGGTGGCATCCGTGTCACCGACCCCGCCATCGACCTCAGCGTCATAGCCTCCGTGCTCTCGAGCAATGTAGACACCGGCATCGAGCGCGATGTGTGTATGGCAGGCGAGGTGGGGCTCAGCGGCGAGATACGTCCCGTGAGCCGCATCGTGCAACGAGTGTCCGAGGCAGAGAGGCTTGGCTTTAAACGCATATTGATTCCTGCATCGAACATTGCAGGACTTGACACAAAAAAGTTTGGAATAGAAGTAAAAGGAGTGCGCCGTGTAGAGGAAGCACTGCGCGACTTATTTGGTTAGTGTGCATATAATGTGACGCAGTAAAGTATTAAAAATGGCTCATTGATAAAAAAAGAGTGCAAAAAGTTTGGCTGTATGCACAATTTGCAGTAATTTTGCAATCAGAAAGGAGAGTACTCAAATGCAGAAGACAAGGAACTTGTTGGTAGACACTGCGCGCCAGCTGTTTGCCAAGAACGGATTAGAGGCTACTACGATGAATGAGATTGCCCAGGCTTCGGGCAAAGGCCGACGAACTCTTTATACTTATTTCAGTAGTAAAGAGGAAATCTATTTTGCCGTGATTCAGAGCGAGCTCGACCGCCTGTCGAACCGTATGGAAGAAGTGGCACGCCAGGAAATGTCGCCTGAAAAGAAAATGGTGAAGCTCTTTTTTGCTCACCTCGAGTTTGTGAAGGAGACTGTATACAGGAATGGAAACCTGCGCGCCGAGTTTTTCCGCGACGTATGGCGTGTAGAGAGTGTCCGCAAGAATTTCGACCGCAATGAGATGATTATCCTGCGCCGTGTCATGAATGAAGGAAATGACAAGGGTGTGTTTGATATTCGCAACGTGAAGCTGATGGCAATGATTACACACTATTGCCTCAAGGGATGTGAAGTGCCATATATTTATGGACGTATAGGTGTACAATCGCCAGAAGAACTTTATCCTTATGTATTCCGTATGGTTACAAAGGCATTTGGTAACGACCGCTACCGTAATGATTTCAGATATTAGAGACATAGAAGTAAATCTGTAAATAGAAGTAAATCTGTAAATAGTATAAAAAAAGATTATGAAGTTACTCGAAGGAAAGACCGCTCTGATTACAGGTGCGGCACGCGGCATAGGAAAGGCCGTTGCTTTGAAATTTGCGAGCGAAGGTGCTAACATCGCCTTTACCGATTTGGTGCTTAACGATGAAATGCAAGCAGGACTTGAGGCTACTCGTAAAGAAATAGAAAGTCTTGGTGTTACATGCCGTGCTTATGCAGGCAATGCAGCCGACTTTGCGGAGACTGAGAAGGTGGTAAATCAGATAAAAGAAGATTTTGGAAGTATAGATATACTGGTCAACAATGCAGGAATCACGAAAGACGGACTGATGTTGCGCATGACTGAGCAACAGTGGGATGCTGTTCTGAACGTAAACCTGAAGTCCGCATTCAATTTCATACATGCTTGTGCACCTATCATGTTGCGTCAGCGTGGTGGCTCTATCATCAATATGTCGAGCGTTGTAGGTGTACATGGCAATGCGGGTCAATGCAATTATTCTGCATCAAAGGCTGGAATGATTGGACTTGCAAAGTCTATTGCACAAGAACTTGGACCAAAGGGAATCCGTGCAAATGCCGTGGCTCCTGGATTTATCGAGACAGCTATGACAGCACAGCTGCCCGAGGAAATACGTAAGGGATGGATGCAGAAGATTCCACTTCGTCGTGGCGGACAGGTCGAGGATATTGCCAACGTGTGCCTGTTCCTGGCGTCAGATATGTCGAGCTACGTATCTGGACAGGTTATACAGATTGACGGTGGCATGAATATGTAATAGTGTGATATGACTGTTGTCTACGTGATATGACTGTTGTCTACGTGATATGACTGTTGTCTACGTGATATGACTGTTGTCTACGAAGATAATCATATAATCATTGTCAACAAATCGAGTTCGGAGATAGTGCAGGGCGACAAAACGGGCGATGTGCCGTTGTCTGAACTCGTAAAGCAATATATCAAGGAGACCTATGCCAAGCCTGGCGAGGTCTTCCTTGGTGTTGTACACAGGCTCGACCGTCCGGTTAGCGGACTTGTCATGTTTGCCCGTACGAGCAAAGCCTTGTCGCGGCTTAACCGTATGTTTGCCGAGGGAGGAGTACACAAGACTTACTGGGCTATTACACGCAACTGCCCTTCAGAACCAGAGGGGACTCTCATTCATTGGCTCGTACGTAATGAGAAGCAAAACAAGTCGTATGCCTACGACCATGAAGTGCCACATTCCAAGCGGGCTGAGCTGTCATACAAAGTAATTGGCCACAGCCAAAATTATCATCTTCTGGAGGTTGACTTGAAAACAGGACGGCATCACCAGATAAGATGCCAGCTGGCTAAGATTGGTTGCCCCATCAAGGGCGACCTTAAGTATGGTGCCCGGCGTAGCAATCCTGATGGCAGTATTAGTCTGCAGGCACATTCAATGCAGTTCATACACCCTGTGTCGAAGCAGGAGGTGAGTATTTCACTTCAGCCCGAGGGTGAGTTTTCTATGTTTTGAACTGTACAGGGACGGTATATTTTACTTTCACAGGACGCATCCGGCTTGCAGCAGAGCGCCCTGGCTTAAATGGGGGAAAACGTTTTACTACTTCAATGGCTGCTGCGTCGCATTCGGGACTTAGCGAGCGCATGATTTCTATATCTTCTACCATTCCATCTACTTCTACTACAAACTGCACTAACACCGTGCCGCTTATTTTCCCGTTTTTCACTGACTGCGGCATGTATAGGTTGGCTTGTATGAATTTCAGCAACTCTTGCTGTCCGCCTGGAAACTCTGGCATCTGATCTATTCCGTAGGCATCGAAAACCTCGCCGCGCTCTATTAATTCCTGTATCTTTTTGTCTGACACTATCTGCGAGTCGATGGCTTTCTTGCCTGTTTCCACCCATTCATCCCTCATTCCGCGTTTCACGATGTGTTCTCTGTACTGAAACTCTGTTGTGTTCCATTTTTGCAGTATGGCTTTTTTGTCTATGCGGGCTTGTACGGATGTGGGCAACTGGTCGTACAGGTTGGTCCATATTTCCTGCTTTACGTAGTATGGGAGTATTTGCATTAGTTTTATGCGTTCGGTGTCAGACTTCTGTTTTTGCATGAACCGCCGTGAATAGACTTCGGCAAATTCCACTCCGCCCGCGTATCCGCCGCTTCTTACTTGTTTCATAAAATCATCGGCCGATTTATATGCCTCAGTGTATATTTGTGCCGATTTATATTCTTGAGCATATATGTCGCCTGATTGTGATGGTGGTGTTATGTGTTGAGCCAACATCTCAGTTGATATGAACAGTATGAAAATTAGCTGTATCAGTGGTTTCATGTTCTTTACATTTAAAGGATTGCGCTGCAAAGTTACCATTTATTTTTGTTTCCTGCAATCTTTTGATTCGTTTTTTTTGTTTCAATGGTTGTGTTTGCTGCTTCTGATGGTGTATGGATGCTGTTGCAGGTAGTATAAAAAAAAGACGAGCTAACTTCTCAGTCTGCTCGTACGTTAATATGAAAAAGTCTTTACCTTATAGCAAAACTATATTATTTATAGCTTATCGAGTGCAAATTTAACAACTTCTCAAATACCATGCAAGTATTTTGTTCTTTTTTTTTGAAAAAAGTTTATTTGATGTGCGATATTTCCTTTTTATTGATACATGATGGTGGTTTGCTACAGTATTTGTGTGATGTCGCTTAGCTTGTTCACTTCGTAGTCGGCAATTTGGTTGTCGGGATGTTGCAGGTTGAAGTGGTTGAAGAAAATGGTTGCTATGCCTGCTTGTTTTGCTCCGCGTATGTCGGTTTCGATGTTGTCGCCTATCATGATGGTTGTTTCGCGCGTGGCTTTTGATGTCTGCATGGCGTAGTCGAAGAATTTTGGGCTGGGTTTGTTGGCTTTGGCATCTTCTGAGAGTATTATGGTGTCGAAGTATTCTATGAGTTTTGATGCTCTCAGTTTGTGGTATTGCACTTCATGGAATCCGTTGCTGCACATGTGTAGTTTGTAGTTTTTGTGTTTGAGGTATTCCATGAGTTGGTGTGCTCCTTCTACGGTTCCAGGTTTGTCGGCACAGAGTTTGAGGAATTTGTTGCCCATATCGGCACATTGTTGTGTTGTGGGTGTCAGTGGTTTGCCGTCGGCGGTTGTTCCTGCTTGCAGGGGTCGGCGCATGCGTTCAATCATGAGGTAGTCGCGGCTTATTTGGCCGTGTGCGTACTGGTGCCATAGTTTGTGGTTGGTTTGCCAGTATATGTCGAAGAATTGGCCGGGATTGTTGAAATACCGGCCAAGTTCATAGTGTTCGTATAGTTCGTTGAGGGCTATTACGGCGTTGCCGTATGTGTCGTAGAGTGTGTCGTCGAAGTCGATGAAAATGTCTGTGTAGGTCATCGGTTTCTGTTGGCTGTGGTTGTGCAGTGGGGGGGTACTGCTTGTGATTTCTATCCGTTCATAGTCGCAAGGAATTCTTCGTTGTTTTCGGTGCGTTCTATGTGTTTGAGGATGGTGTCCATTGCTTCGAGGTTGTTCATGTCGGCAATGTGGTTGCGTATGATCCACATGCGTCGGCGTGTGTTTTCGTCTTGCAGCAGGTCGTCGCGGCGTGTGCTCGATGCGATGAGGTTGACGGCTGGGAATATGCGTTTGTTGGCGAGCATGCGGTCGAGTTGTAGTTCCATGTTGCCGGTTCCTTTGAATTCTTCGAATATCACTTCGTCCATCTTCGAGCCGGTGTCGATGAGTGCTGTTGCTATGATTGTGAGTGATCCGCCGCCTTCTATGTTGCGTGCTGCTCCGAAGAATCGTTTGGGTTTTTGCAGTGCGTTGGCGTCGACACCTCCGGTGAGCACTTTGCCTGATGCTGGGCTCACGGTGTTGTATGCGCGTGCCAGACGGGTTATTGAGTCGAGGAAGATGACTACGTCGTGTCCGCATTCTACCATGCGTTTTGCTTTTTCGAGCACGAGGTTGGCTATCTTGACGTGGTTGTCGGCGGGTGCGTCGAATGTGGAGGCTATGACTTCGGCGTTGACGGTGCGTGCCATGTCGGTCACTTCCTCGGGGCGTTCGTCGATGAGGAGCATCATGAGGTAGGCCTCGGGGTGGTTGCGGGCTATGGAGTTGGCTATGTCTTTCATCAGGAGGGTCTTACCGGTCTTGGGTTGTGCCACGATGAGTGCGCGCTGTCCTTTGCCTATTGGGGAGAAGAGGTCGACGATGCGTGATGATGGGGTGTCGCCTTTGCTGCTGCAGAGTTTGAATTTCTCGTTGGGGAAGAGTGGGGTGAGGTATTCGAATGGTACTCGGTCGCGTACTACTGAGGGTTCGCAGCCGTTGATTTTTTCGATGCTCACGAGTGGGAAGAATTTCTCGCCTTCGCGTGGCGGGCGTATGGTTCCTTCTACTACGTCGCCGGTTTTCAGGCCGTAGTGTTTGATTTGTGATGGGTTGACGTATATGTCGTCGGGCGAGGAGAGGTAGTTGTAGTCGGAACTGCGGAGGAATCCGTATCCGTCGGGGGTGGTGTCGAGCACTCCGCTGGTGCTTACTATCTCGTTGAGGTTGTAGGGTTCCACCTCGGGTGCGGCTTCGTAGGGTTCTTGGTAGTTGGGGGTGTTGGCTGCGGGGATGTAGTAGGGTTGTGTGTCGGCGGGTTCGCCCATGTTGGATTCGGGCAGTATGCTGCGGTATTTGTCGAAGATGCTGATTGGTGCTTCGCTGCCTATGAGGTCTTCGGCTGGTATGTTTTCGAGGATGATGAAGTCTGAGCCGTCGTCGAATTCGTCGGCTCCGATGGGTATTTTGTTTGCTCTTTGTTCTTCTTGTATGGCTTGTGGTTCTGGCTGTTGTGCGTCATGGGGTTGCTGGGACTCGGGGCTGTCGGTGGTTGTGTCCCAGGCGTTGTCTTCGGGTTCTGTCTTGCGTGGGCGTCCGCGTTTGCGTTTGGGTGGCTCGGGTGTCTGGTTTTCGGCTGTGGCCGGGGTTGTGTCTTGTGGTCCGGCTGCTGTCGTGTCGGGTGTCTCGGTTTCGGTGTGGGCGTTTTTGCGTGGGCCTCCGCGTTTGCGCTTGGGTGTTTCGTCGGCGTCGGTGGTTGCGAGGGTGCTGGCGTCGGCTGTGTCGGCTGGTGCTGGTGTCTCGGGTGTGTTCTCGTCTTCGGTGTTGGCGTCGAGCATTTCTATTTCCTGAAATGAGAGGTCGTTGAAGAGCGAGGTGTTGGTAGGCATCGTGGTCTGCTTCTCTATTTTCTTGGCTTTCAGTTGGTTGGCAGAGTATACGTGGTCTACTGTCTTGATGCGGTTGCGCTTTCTCGGTTTTTCAGCTGCGGCGCGTTGTGCGGCGCTTTCTATTGCTGAGTGGTCGAGTATTTCGTAAACGAGGTCTTGCTGTTCGAGTTTGTCGGTTTTGATGCCATACTCGGTTGCGATGGTTTGCAGTTCCTCAAGGGTTTTCTTGCTGAGTTCGTCTTTGCTATACATGTTGTTTGTGGTTTGAAATTTCTGTTTGGATGTGGGTTGTGTGGCATGGTGATATACATGCATGGTGCTGATGCGTGTATTGTGGCTGTGCACATGTGGTGCATGTATAATGTGCCCTTGCTTGTGTGATGTTATCTGGGAATGATTTTGGGTAGTTGTTCCTAAATCGGTTGCAAAGGTAGTAAATAATTATGATTTGGCAAGTCGTCGGGGCGTTTTTTTTGCTTTTGAGGGGTGTTTTTCGTGTTTTTCGCTCTTTTTTCAGATGTTTTTGTTGATTGTGTCTATGTAGTTGAGCAGTTCGTCGCGTCCCTGGCGTGTGGCTGCGCTTGTGACGAAGTGTGGCGGCAGTTCCTCCCAGCTCTCGGCCAGGGTGTCGAGGTATGCTTTCACGTTGGCGTCTTGCTTGGTTTTGCTCAGCTTGTCGGCCTTGGTGAAGACGATGATGAATGGCACTGCGTTTTCGCCGAGGAAGTTGATGAAGTCGAGGTCTTTGGCTTGTGGCTCGTGTCTGATGTCGATGAGCAGGCAGAGGCAGGTGAGCTGGCGGCGCTGTAGTATGTAGTGGCTTATGAGGTTCCAGAGTTTGTCCATCTCGCGTTTGCCGCGGGCGGCAAATCCGTAGCCGGGCAGGTCTACGAGGTACCATGTGTCGTTGATTAGGAAGTGGTTGATGAGCATGGTCTTGCCGGGTGTGCTCGATGTGAGTGCCAGTTTGCTGCGGCCGGTGAGCATGTTGATGAGGCTCGACTTGCCTACGTTGCTGCGGCCTATGAAGGCGTATTCGGGTTGGGTGGTGTCGGGGCACATGTCGGCGCGCGGACTGCTGCTTTTGAATTCGGCTGTCTTGATGTTCATTGATTGGCGGTTTTGGGTGTGTAGGTCCGGGTGTTTTTGCGAGGATATCCTCGCGGGGCGTTGAGGATATCCTTGCAGGCTGTTGAGGATATCCTCACAGGGCCGTGAGGATATCCTCGTTTTTCTTCTCCATGGTTCTTGCCCCCGAGGGTGCGGGCACGGGCTGGTGTGTCGTCGGCCGTTATTCGGGAATCACGAGCTTGTATCCCTTGCCGTGGACGTTGATGAGTTCTACGTTGGGGTCGGCCTTGAGCAGTTTGCGCAGCTTGGTTATGTACACGTCCATGGACCGTGCGTTGAAGTAGTTGTTGTCTACCCAGATGGCGCGCAGGGCATAGTCGCGCTGCAACAGCTCGTTGCTCTTGCTGGCCAGCAGCTTCAGGAGGTCCGACTCTTTGGTGGTGAGCTTCTCCTGATGGTCGTCGATGGTGAGCAGCTGTTTCTTGGAGTCGAAGGTGAAACGCCCTATCTGGTAGACCGTTGCACTCTGGCTCTTGTTGCCCCTCACGCGGCGCAGGATGGCTCCGATGCGGAACACCACCTCTTCCATTGAGAAGGGTTTGGTGATGTAGTCGTCGGCTCCGAGTTCAAAGCCTTGCTTCACGTCGTCTTTCAGGGTCTTGGCGGTGAGGAACATGAAGGGCACGTCGGAGTTCAACTCGCGTATCTTGTGAGCCAAGGTGAATCCGTCCATCTTGGGCATCATGACGTCGAGTATGCACAGGTCGTATTTCTTTTCCTGGAAGGTGCGGTAGCCTTCTTCGCCGTCTACACAGAGGTCGGCTGTATAGCCTTTGGCTTCGAGATACTCGCGCAGGAGCATTCCAAGGTTTTCGTCGTCTTCGCACAGCATGATGCGTGCATTGTCAAATCTTTCTTCCATAATGGTTCTTCTTTTCTTGTTATTGTTTTTGTTTCATGATTTAGCTGTATGCCGGCAGACTGCCGGTCGGGGCTGTTGTACGGCCGCAGGGCTCAGCTCACCAGCGGCATGCGAATGATGAACTTGGTGCCGATGCCCAGCTCGCTCTCGGCCACGATGGTGCCTTTGTGCTCTGTGATGATTTTCTTGACATAAGCAAGGCCGAGGCCGAAACCCTTCACATCGTGGAGGTTGCCGGTGGGCACACGGTAGAACTTCTCGAAGATCCGCTTCAGGTCTTCACGCTTGATGCCTATGCCGTTGTCCTGAATGGATATGCACAGCTTGTCACCCTCGTTCCAGGTCGACACCTTGAGCTCGAGCGGAGCATCGGGGCGGCGGTATTTCACGGCATTGTCCATGAGGTTGAACACCACGTTTGTGAAATGCATGTCGTCAACATATATGTTGCGGTCAGAAGCATGGAGGTCGGAAATGATTTTACCGCCGTTCTTCTCTACCTTGAGCGCAAACGTGTGGACCACACCGGCAATGAGCTCGTGGGCATCAGTCTCCTGCAGGTTGAGGCGAGCACGCTGGTTCTCATACATCGACAACTGAAGCACCTTTTCCACCTGGAAACGCAGGCGCTTGGTCTCGTCGCTGATGGTGGTGGAAAGCCGCTGCACCAGTTTCGGAGTCTTGGGCACACTGTCGTCACAAAGCATCTGAGCCGCAAGCGATATGCTCGAGATTGGCGTCTTGAACTCATGCGTCATGTTGTTGATGAAGTCGTTCTTCATCTCTGTCACCTTCTTTTGGCGGAACACCAACACCAGAGTGACGATGAACGTGATGAGCAGGATAAGCGTGAAGACGATTGACGGCATGATGAACCACACCGAACTGTGAACCATGCGAGTGAGCAACGGGAAGTGAACCTGCAACGTACCCATCTTCTGCA
This sequence comes from Bacteroidaceae bacterium, assembly GCA_017480685.1. Taxonomy (GTDB): domain Bacteria; phylum Bacteroidota; class Bacteroidia; order Bacteroidales; family Bacteroidaceae; genus Colivivens. The sequence goes on along the minus strand of JAFUSD010000165.1, from coordinate 13,643 downwards.
CGGGGTCGTTGTGGAAGAGGGTGGTGGTGAATGCCATGTCAGAACCCGTCTCGTCATAGTCGGAACACTGATACACTATGTTGCCGTTGCTCGACAGCACGCGGAAGTGATAGGTGAGGTCTATGCCGTTGCTCGACAACTCGTTGCGCAACGTCTGGTCCAACTCCTTGAAGTCGATGCGGTCGCGGAGCGGACGGTCGCTCGCTGTGTAGAGCATGCTGTAAATCACCTCGTCAATCAGCTCCTTCTGCTTGTCATAACGCTCGTGCATAATCTCCTGCAACGTGCGCGACCTGTCGATAAGACCATTCGAACGTTTCGTGAAATACTTGTCAGAAAAGTTAGTGTTGGCTGTCGTCTCGCTGTAAGTAAACGCACTCCCATCCTTCGCACTTATCTTCTTTGTGCGCTGAATGAAAGCCGAATCGGTGGTGATGCTCACCGAGTCGTAAACGGTGGCAATGCCGTCGATAGCTGCTGTGCCTTGTTCCAGATATCGTGTGGCCTCGCTTATCTCAAGCTGACGGGCTGCCTCGCTCAAGCTCCGGTTCACCGACTCGTCGAAGTGTTGACGACGAAGCTCGATAACCTCCTCGACGTAATACACCTGCAAAGCAAGCAGGCTGACGAACGAAAGCCCCATCAGTATGGCCAATATGCTAATTGTAGTTTTCTTCATGCATCGTTTCGGTTTTGCAAGAACGCTGTCTCCAACACTCCTCTCAGCCCTTCCAGCTTTGAAAGAACGCTGTCTCCAACACTCCTCTCAGCCCTTCCGGCTTTGGAAAAACATTACATGAACGTTGTTTCCACATATCCTCTCAGTCATTCCTGCTTTGGAATAACGCTGTTTCCAACGCTCGTTTTCTGTTCTATTCACTGCTCTGGACTTGACGATATGCTTGTAAGTCTTGACGATCTGCTTGTAAGTCAGGTCCTGCGTTTGGCAATTCAATCAGGCAGGTGTGCATGCCCAGCCGTTAGTTTAATTCTTCAAAGTAACGAAAAAGAATGCATACAGCAATATATACGCGTTGTGTTTTATGTAAAAATAAGTAAAAAAAGAGCCAATGCTTAACAAACATTGACTCTTAAGTTTATAATTACGCAACCTTTGACCTGATATCTGTACGCCTCGCTTCTGTGCTCAGGCGGTCATAGGCAGGCGGCTGTTGACTTGTTGTCATTACTCGTCTTCCTTCTGCTGAGCCTCAAACTCCTTGACGAGCTGTTGCTGCAGGTCGGTTGGAACGAGTTCGTAGTTGGAGAACTTCATCGAGAACGATGCACGTCCACCGGTGAGCGAACTCAATGTGGTTGAGTAGCTGGCCAGTTCCTTCAACGGAATCTTGGCATTCAGGGTGTCGTATCCGTTGGCTGACTCTGAGCCCACAATCATGCCGCGACGGCCCTGGAGGTCGCTCATCACATCGCCCATCTTGTCGCTTGGTGTGATTACTTCTACGTCGTAGATAGGCTCGAGCAGTTTTGGACCTGCGTTTTTGAATGCTTCGCTGAATGCGTTACGTCCGGCAAGCATGAACGAGAGTTCGTTAGAGTCTACCGGGTGCATCTTTCCATCATATACTATTACACGCACGTCGCGAGCGTAGCTGCCGGTGAGCGGGCCTTGCTCCAGGCGTCCCATGATACCCTTTTGGATGGCTGGGAGGAAGCGTGCGTCGATCGAACCGCCGACGATTGAGTTGATGAATACGAGCTTGCCGCCCCATTCCAGGTCTACTTCTTCCTTTCCTTTGACGGTAATCTTGTATTCCTGGTTGTTGAACTTGTATACTGTCGGGTCGGGCATGCCTTCTACATATGGCTCAACGATGAGGTGTACTTCGCCAAACTGTCCTGCACCGCCCGATTGCTTCTTGTGACGATAGTCGGCGCGTGCTGCCTTGGTGATGGTCTCGCGATATGGTATCTTCTGCTCGCTGAAGACGATCTTGATCTTTTCGTTGTTTTCCATACGCCATTTGAGGGTGCGCAGGTGGAATTCTCCTTGTCCCTTGATGAGGGTCTGACGCAGTTCTTTGCTCTGCTCCAATACCCATGTCGGGTCTTCCTGGGCCATCTTCTGTATGGCTGCTATCATCTTTTCGGTGTCCGACTCGTTTTCGGCTTTTATTGCGCGTATGTATTTGGGTTCTGGATATTTCACCAGGTCGAACTTCCAGTCTACGTCTTTGCCCACCAGTGTGTTGCCGGTGCGTATGTCTTTCAGCTTGGTTGTGCAGCCTATGTCGCCTGCTTCGAGGGCGTCTACCTTGGTGCGGTTTGCGCCTGCGCATACAAACAACTGTGCGATGCGTTCCTTGCTTCCGCGGTCAGAGTTGGTGAGGTCGTCGCCTTCGTGAACGGTTCCGCTCAGCACCTTGAAGTATGCTACAGAGCCTATGTGTGGCTCGTTGGCTGTCTTGAAGAAGTAGAGTGCGGTAGGACCGTTGGGGTCTGGCTTCACTTCTGTTCCGTTTGTGCTCACTGCAGCTGGCATTTCTTCTACGAATGGTACTACGTTTCCGAGGAATTCCATCATGCGGCGTACGCCCATGTCTTTGACTGCGCTTACGCAGAATACGGGGTAGATTCCGCGTGAGATGAGTCCCTTGCGTATTCCTTCGCGGCACTCGTCTTCGCTCAGGTTCTCGTCTTCGAAGAACTTCTCCATCAGTGTTTCGTCGTTTTCGGCTGCTGCTTCAATCAGTGCGTGGTGCATTTCGGTGGCGCGGTCCATCTCGCTGGCTGGTATGTCTTCGATTGTGGGTGCTCCGCCTTCGGGCTTCCATGTGTATTTTTTCATGAGGAGCACGTCGATCAGTGAGTTGAAGTTGGGTCCTTCGTTCAGGGGGTATTGTATTGGCACTACCTTGTTGCCGTAGCTTTCTTGCAGGCGCTCTATGCAGTTGTGGAAGTCGCATTTGTCGCTGTCCATGTGGTTGATGGCGAAGATGACTGGTTTGCCCAGTTTCTCGGTGTAGCGGAAGTGGTTTTGTGTCTGTACTTCGGGTCCTGCTGCGCCGTTGATTAGTATGAGGGCGGTGTCGGTCACTGCAAGTGCTGCCATTGCTGCTCCGGCGAAGTCGTCGGTGCCGGGGCAGTCGATGAAGTTGAGTTTCTTACCGTTCCACTCGGTGTGGAATACTGTTGAGAACACGCTGTAGCCGTATTCTTGTTCTACTGGGAAATAGTCGCTCACGGTGTTCTTCTGCGAGATGCGTCCGCGGCGACTGATGACTCCTGCTTCGAATAGTAAGGCTTCGGTGAGGGTGGTTTTGCCTGCACCGTCATTACCAAGGATGGTAATGTTTTTGATTTCGTTTGTCTTGTAAACTTTCATATCGGTTAATTTTAAGATTTTTGATATTCGGTTTTTGGTCTTTTGTTCTTTGGTTTTTTGCGATTTTGTAAGGTTTGCTTCGCAATTGGGCTGCAAATTACGAAGAAAAACTGACATGACATTGCAAATCGGGATTTATTTGTGTTTTTTTATGAAAAGTTGTTGTCTGAGGTGCCGATTTTTTATTTTTATGGCGCGAGAAGTGTTGCGATTATGTCGTTTGAGGTGAAGATGCCGTCTTCTGTCAGCCGGAGGGTTGGTCCTGGGAGGTCGATGTGTAGTTTCCGGCTCTCGATGTAGGGTTTTGCTTGTTGTTCCACGTATTGTCTGAGTTGTGTGCCGAAGCGTTGTTCGAGGTGGTTTAGATTCAGGCCTTGCGATGTGCGCAGGCGGGTCATCAGTGTTTCGTTGAACTTGTCGGTGGTGGTCAGTTGTTCGGTTTCGTAGTATGTGGTGTGGTTTCTGATGGCGTGTATGTAGGTGTCGAGGTGGGGCAGGTTCTGTCGTCGGCTGTTGCCGTCGTATGAGTGTGCGCCGGCTCCTATGCCTATGTAGGGTGTGTCGTTCCAGTAGTTGCTGTTGTGGCGTGAGTGTCGGCCGGGTTGGCTGAAGTTTGATATCTCGTAGTGGTGGTATCCGGCGTCTCTGAGTTGGTTGCAGAGGTGTCGGTACATGCTGAGTGCGGTCTCTTCGTCGGTCTCTTCTATCTGTTTTTTTTGCAGCATTTGGTATAGTTGTGTGTGTTCTTCATACATCAGGGCGTAGGCCGATATGTGCTCGGGTTGCAGGTTTATGGCTTGCTGCACGTCGGCGGCCCATTGTGGTGTGGTTTGTCGGGGCAGTGCATAGATGAGGTCGATGCTTATGTTGCTGAATCCTGCTTGGCGCAGTGTGTGTACGGCTTCGATTGCGGTCTTTGCGTCGTGGCGGCGGTTTATGAGGTGTAGCAGGTGGTTGTCGAAGGTCTGTATGCCGAGGCTCACGCGGTTGAATCCTGTGTCGAGCAGCTGGTGGGCGGTGTCGGGCGTGATGTCCGAGGGGTTGGCTTCTATCGTGATTTCGGCGTCGGGGTCTACGTCGTAGTCGTGCCTTATGGCTTGCATGATTTGTGATGTCTGCTCGGGGCTGAGTTGTGTGGGTGTTCCGCCGCCTATGTATATGGTGCCTATGGTGTGGTGTGGCGTCTTGGCTTCGGTTCTGCGCTCGTGCAGCTCGGTGCATAGTGCATCTACATACTCTGCGCGGCGTTCGAGCATGGTGGTCGAGAAGAAATCGCAGTAGATGCATCTCGACTTGCAGAATGGTATGTGTATGTATAGTCCTGACATCGTGTGAGTCGGTTCCGGCTGGTTGCTGCCGGTGCTGCTGTGTCTGTGATAAAAGAAAAAAAACCTGTCAGACTGTGGGTCTACAGGTTTCAATTCTCTCGTTTTAGGCTTGTTGCCTAATTGCGATTTGCTTGTGAGCTGTTGTGTGATTATTCTTCTACAACTGCTTCTACTTCTTCTTCAACAAGAGTAGAGTCAACGAATGTAGTGTCTTCAGCTACTTCTTCCTCACCGCAAGTGCAAGGATCTTCACCACAAGTGCACTCAGTGCCACATGGACAAGCGCAAGAGTCTACATCTTCTGTAGCCTGTGTGTTACCACCGCAAGATGCGAATGAAACAGCAACAACTGCAGCAACTGCAACTAAAAGTTTCTTCATTTCTTTCTTACTTTAATGTGTTAAACAATCATTTGATTTCTAAAACCGCTGCAAAGTTACGGAGTTTTTTGTTACGTTGTACTCTCAAATTGAAATTTTTTTAGTTTTTCGTGAAAAAAAAGTTGTTTCAGGCTGTTTTCGCACCCATAATGGGTCAATGGTGTTTACTTTTGTAAATACAACGCCCATGGTCTGTTCTTGTTTTTGTCGGCGGCTTTCGGGTTTGTTGAGGATATCGTCATCGGTTTGCGAGGATATCGTCAACGGCTTGCGAGGATATCGTCAACGGCTTGCGAGGATATCGTCATCGGCTTGCGAGGATATCGTCGTTGGCGGGTGGTGCCACGGATGTCTGTGGCGTCATGCCTTGGCGGTTCTGTGAGGGTGGCCTTCGGGTGGGTCTGGCCGGGTGAGCCGGCAGTTCTCTCTGTAATATATATAATCTCCCTATAATATATATATAATAAGGTGTATGTCGGGGTTTCAGGCAAAGATGTCGTCGGGGTATTCAATGTCTGTCAGGAAGAGTGCGTTGCCAGGCACGCTGGTGCCGGCTGCACATCGGTCTTTCTGTTCGATTATCTGGCAGAACTGTCTTATGCTGATTGCTCCGCGCCCCACGTCGAGCAGTGTTCCCACCACGGCGCGCACCATGTTGCGCAGGAAGCGGTCGGCCTTTATGGTGAATACCCATTCGTCGGCGTCCTGCTCCCATCGGGCTTGCATGATGCGGCAGTTGTTGGTCTTGGTGTCGGTGTGCAGTTTCGAGAACGATGTGAAGTCGGTGTAGTCAAACAGGTGTGTGGCAGCCTCGTTCATGAGGTCGAAGTTGAGCGGTAGCGGGTAGCGGTAGGCATAGTGTCGGCCGAACGGGTTCTTTTTCAGGCTTATGTGGTATTGGTATGTGCGTGCTATGGCCGAGAATCGTGCGTGGGCGTCGGGCCTGACGGGGCGTATCTTGTATATCACGATGTCGGGCGGCAGCATCCGGTTCAGCTTCTGGCAGAGGTGTGTGGCCAGTGTGGGGTTGGCAGTGTCGGCATCAGCGTCGGTGTCGAAGTGTGCCACCATCAGCTTGGCGTTCACTGCGGTGTCGGTGCGGCCGGCGCCAATCACCTCGGTAGGCCGGCGCAGCAGGAGTGTGAGGCTGTGTGCCAGTCGCTCTTGTATGGTGTCGGCGTTGGGCTGAATCTGCCAGCCGTGGTAGTTGGTGCCGTCGTAGGCCATGAAGATGAAGTATCGCATGATTGTGGGTTGGTGATTGGGTTCAAGGGTGCGCAGGCGTGTGGTGTGTTCAGATGACTGTGAGGTGGAAGCAGGCCTGGCGGCGTTCATACTTCACGTAGCAGCGCCCGTCGGCTCTGAGGTCATACAACACCTCGGCCAGCACTTTTTTCAGTGTTTCGTCGTAGCGGGTGGGTGTCTTGCCCTCTACCGGCATGAACCGGTTGTAGGTTATGTCAATGGTGGTGCCATAGCAGTGGCATGAGTTTGTCACCGAGTTGCTGTTGCCGTGTTGCAGGCGGCGTATGTCGTCGTTGGTGCGCAACACTGAAGTCACTATGGGCAGGTGCAATGCCATGCCCTTGGAGTGGAGCGAGTCTACGAAGTTGATTCCAATGGTGTTGAGCAGCAGCTGAGCCTTGGGCACGAGGTATGGCATGGAGTGGGTGAGGTCGTCCATCACATAGTATGGCGAGCTCGATATGTTAGACAGTTGGTGTCTGCCTGCGCTGTTCAGCACCTCGCTTCGGCTGTTCATGGGTGCCACTCCGTTGAGGCGGGCGGCTTGTAGCTGCACCGAGTTGCTGTCGGGGAAGCAGTCGGGATACGACCACACCTTGGCAGAGACGAATCCAGTATCGGCACACGGGCTTTCTGTGTGCAAGTCAGCCTCGGGCTCGGGTTCTGCCTCGGGTTCGGGTTCTGCTTCGGGTTCGGTGCTGTAGGCAACGGCTAAGTCGGCCTGTTGTGTGGTGTCGGTGTCGGCAATCGCGACCTGCGGCTCGCCGGCTGGCGCGGCAGACGTGTGTGCTGCCTGACCGGCAGAAATATGCTTGAGGGTGCTCAGGCCGAAAACATGGCTGATGCCCGACAATAAAAGTATGAGAGCGCCAAATGTTGCAAGAAACTTTGGCTTGCTATATCTGTTCTTGGTTTGTGCCACTTGTCAATATAATTTTCTGCAAAGTTACGAAATAATTATTGATTGTGGGTTGTCAATTATCAATTATTTCTTACCTTTGCACCGATTTTTATGATAACACATGCAATGAAGCAGATATTGACAATCATGTCGGTGGCCTTGTTGGCACTGACATCGTGCACAGACGGACACCATGCCAAGCCCACCGATGGCGAGGCATCTTATGTGTATCCCGACAGCAGTGTGTATGAAGGCAACTGGCATGCAGGCAAGCGCAGCGGCCAGGGAACAATGGTGTGGGCCGACGGCAACCGATATGAAGGCGAGTGGGCCGACGACCTGCCCAACGGACAAGGGCGCTACACTTGGGCCGACGGCAACAGTTTTGAGGGCGCGTTCCGCGACAGTGTGCCCGACGGACAGGGGCGTTACACGTGGGCCAACGGAGCATACTATGTGGGCGAGTACTCAAACGGACATCCCAACGGCGAAGGAAAGTATCTGGCCCCCGATGGCTCTATGAAGGAAGGCACCTTTGTAGACGGCCGCCTCGAAGGCTACGGAGTGGCCATAAACGAATTCTCCGAGAAATACACAGGCAATTTCCATCGCGGACTGCCCGATGGCGAAGGCACTATGGAGTATCCCAACGGCGACAAGTATGTGGGAAACTGGGAGAAAGGAAAGAGTGAAGGCAAAGGCACATACTACTACTCGAGTGGCAGTGTCTATCGCGGCGACTTCCACCGCGGCAGTGCCGAGGGATACGGCACCTATACATGGGAAGACGGCAACCGCTATGAAGGCAACTGGAAACACGACATGCGCAACGGATTCGGCAAACTCACTACCACCGACGGCGAGGTGTTCGAAGGCGATTGGTATAACGATGAGTTTGTGGGCTAAGACCATAATCGGCATATAAACAGAATGATGCCATTCCACGCCGGTGGAATGGCATCATTCTTCTTTGTGTAGTTAAACCCACACTCTTGTAAAGTGAATGCTCTATATGGGTCAGGGTTAAAGCAGTTTCCGTATCTCTTCCTCGACTGTGGTCTTAATCATGCTGCTACGCAATACCACTTCGTTGTCGCGGTTGATGAGGAAGAAGGTAGGCAGGTTGGCCACACGATACATGTTTGACGCTGTGCCATTCTGTTCGTGTACACAAATCCACGGCAGATGCTCGCAAGCCGTTTTCCAGTAATGCATGTCGGCATCGAGCGACACTTGGTAGATTTCAAAACCCTGAGCATGGAAACGGTCGTAGAGTTCACGCATGTGGCGAGTGCGTTCGGGCGACTCTTGTGCTCCGTAGACGGTGAAGTCGAGCATTACCACCTGTCCTTTCAGCTCGGTCAGGGTGCGTATGTTGCCGCTTATGTCGGGCAGTTTTACGTCGATGAGGCTTGCTTCCTGCACCAGCGAGTCGGCAATTTCGATGACTCGCTGTGTGGGTGGTGTGGTGTTGCTCATGCCCTTGATGGTCATGTTGCACAGTTGTATGGTGCGCTCGGCGTCGGGGTAGAGCCCGTCCCATGCAGTGGCCACGGCTGCATAACACTTCACGTCGTTGCGGTCGGTCAGTGGATTGAACACCTGATACGACCCGCCGAGGTCGCTGATTGATTGACATACGGCATAATAGGCATAGGCCTTCATCGGCTCTTTCACTATATAGTCGATGGCCATGTGCTCTTTGTAGGCAGCAATCAGGCGGTTTATGCTGTCAACCACATCGCCCGGATACATGCCCGAAGAGCGTTCGAGGGCAATGATTTGCGATTGTAGCCGCGATTGCTCAAGCGATATCTCTTTTATCTTCTGACAGTTGTCCGAACCCTCTACCGTGTAGTTCGTACTCATGGTGGGCAGTGATGCGCTGAAGACCACGCTCTCGGTCGAATCTATCGAGAAGTGTATGCGGTGGCTGCCTATGCGCAGTGCATAGAATTCGGGGTTGGAGGGTGCATCGGCTTTGAAGCTGAACAGGCCATCAGCCTTCAGGCGTGTGGAGTCGAGGCGCACTATGCCGTCGAGGGTTATGGCTTCGAGATAGAGTGTTGAGTCGGCTGCCTCGCTGATGCTGCCCGATACGTGGAACTGCTGGCCGCGGTCGCAACCGGTGAGTAGGATGCCGGCCGACAAGAGGAGCGATAGTATGTTTCTTGTTTGCATTGTGTATTTTGAGTCTTGTTTTCTTATGCTTTGAATTGTCTGTCTCTTCTCATTTCAAGGTGCAAAATTAGTGATAAAACATGAAATCGGGTGTGTGAAAGCCAAAAAAAATGCTCGAAAACCAAATAATCGTCGATTGTCAATTGCCAATTATCAATTATTATGTAACTTTGCACGAATTTTTACGTGTAATAATTTTTATAAACAATGAATGTAATCACAAAGACAGTCTCATTGCCTGACGGACGCCAGATCAGCATTGAGACAGGAAAGCTTGCCAAACAAGCCGATGGTTCCGTGATGCTCCGCATGGGCAACACTATGCTCCTGGCCACTGTTTGTGCAACCAAAGATGCCGTACCAGGAACAGATTTTATGCCACTCCAGGTAGAGTATCGTGAGAAGTATGCGGCAAACGGCCGCTTCCCTGGAGGTTTTACACGCCGTGAAGGCAAGCCAAGCGATGAGGAAATCCTTACTTGCCGACTTGTCGACCGTGCACTCCGTCCTCTGTTCCCAAGCAACTATCATGCAGAGGTGTATGTTAACGTAATCCTTTTCTCTGCCGACGGAGTAGATATGCCAGACGCACTTGCAGGATTTGCTGCATCGGCAGCTCTTGCATGTTCAGATATCCCGTTCGAGGGACCTATCTCTGAAGTCAGAGTGGCTCGCGTGAACGGCGAGTTTGTCATCAACCCTACATTCCAGCAGCTGAAGGAAGCCGACATGGACCTCATGGTGGGTGCCACCGAGGAGAACATCATGATGGTGGAAGGCGAGATGAAGGAAGTGAGCGAACAGGAACTGCTCGAAGCTCTCAAGGTGGCTCACGAGGCAATCAAGCCACAGTGCCAGCTCCAGAAGGAACTCATGAAGGAACTCGGCACCGACGTGAAGCGCGAATACTGCCACGAGGTGAACGACGAGGAACTGCGCGAACAAGTAAAGACCGACTGCTACCAGAAGGCATACGACGTGACCAAGCAAGGACTTGAGAAGCACGCACGCGCCGAAGCATTCGAGGCTATCCGCGAAGAGTTTAAGGAGGCATACGCTGCAGCACATCCCGACATGACCGAGGATGAACTCGAAGAGAAGAACACACTCGTTGACCGCTACTATGCCGACGTGGAGCGCGACGCAATGCGCCGTTGCATCCTCGACGAAGGCATACGTCTCGACGGACGTAAGACCACCGAGATTCGTCCTATCTGGTGCGAAGTAAGCCCACTGCCAGGACCTCACGGATCGGCCATCTTCACTCGTGGTGAAACTCAGGCTCTTGCTACAGCTACACTCGGCACAAAGCTCGACGAGAAACTGGTTGACGGTGCCCTCGAGCGCTACAACATGAAGTTCCTCCTCCACTACAACTTCCCTCCATTCTCTACAGGTGAAGCAAAGGCACAGCGCTCGACCGGACGTCGCGAAATCGGACACGGACACCTCGCATGGCGTGGTATCAAAGGCCAGCTGCCCGACGACTTCCCATACACATTGCGCGTAGTGAGCGATGTGCTCGAGTCGAACGGCTCGTCATCAATGGCTACCACATGTGCCGGAACCCTGGCTCTCATGGATGCAGGTGTGCCAATCAAGAACCCTGTAGCAGGTATCGCAATGGGTCTTATCAAGAACCCAGGTGAAGACAAGTATGCAATCCTCTCCGATATCCTCGGCGACGAAGACCACCTCGGCGATATGGACTTCAAGACCACTGGTACTGTCAACGGTATTACTGCCACACAGATGGATATCAAGTGCGACGGTCTGTCATACGAAATCCTCGAGAAAGCACTCATGCAGGCAAAGGCCGGCCGTGAGCACATCATGGGCGAGATGATGAAGACCATCTCCGAACCACGTCCAGACTTCAAGCCACACGTACCGCGCATCGAGCAAATCATCATACCGAAAGACTTCATCGGTGCAGTCATCGGTCCTGGTGGCAAGGTTATTCAGGGCATTCAGGAAGAGACTGGTACAGTTATCACTATCGACGAGGAAGACGGCGTAGGCAAGGTGCAGGTATCTGCTCCTAACAAAGAGGCCATCGAAGCCGGTCTGGCTCGCATCAAGGCCATCGTTGCCGTGCCCGAAGTAGGCGAAGTATATCAGAGCAAGGTGCGCAGCATCATGCCTTACGGATGCTTCGTTGAGTTCCTTCCAGGCAAGGAAGGTCTGCTCCACATCAGCGAAATCGATTGGAAGCGTTTCGAGACAATGGAAGAGACTGGCATCAAGGAAGGCGACGAAATCGAAGTGAAGCTGCTCGATGTCGATCAGAAGACTGGCAAGTTCAAGCTCTCTCACCGTGTACTCGTTGAGAAACCCGAGGGCTATGTAGAGCGTGAACGCCCTGCACGTGGCGAGAAGAGTCCACGCGGTGAACGCCCAGCACGTGGCGAACGCCCACAACGCGGCGACCGTCGCGACCGCCAAGGCCGTCCACAGCATCAGGATTCACACCGTCACGACGTGGCCGACACCATGCCAGCCGACGACGATGCATCAGCTGAGGGCGTACGCAGCGCACTCGACGACTTCTTGAAATAAACGTCAACAACCATAGTGCAGGCCCTCCACCACCCGAGAGGGTCTGCATGGTTTATAAACCTTTACACCATCAGTTATGAAGAAACTCCTATACATATCAGCCATTTTGTCGATGAGCATGTTTGCAGGCTCATGCGGATTTACGGGAGAGCCATCGTCGGCCAACGACACCGACTCGCTTGCACTCGATTCACTCATTGTCGAAGAACTCGAATTCACCACCAATAAGGTGACATTCTCCGACAGCATCGAAGCCAACGGCGTCATGATACACTACGACATCGACCTCGATGTGCCGGCAACAGGACCACATCAGCTCATGGCATCAATCAAGCAATGGCTCAACCAAGTGCTCGGCGGCTCATATAACGAAGAACCCAACTTCGACGACGATATGCTCCGCTACTACTCCATGGAGTATTTCGACGATAAGTCCGACATAGCATCCGATGCAGCCATGCCCGATTTCGCACTCACCCTGTCAGCCACCGTGAAGGAAAGCAACGACCGATTCGTGAGCTACGAAGTCGAAGGCTACGACTACACAGGCGGTGCACACGGCATGCCGATAGAGTATGGAGCCACCTTCGTCATGGCCGATGGCAGTCAGTTGGGCTGGGAGATGTTTGCCGACAGCACCGACCTCTCCCCGCTATTCAAACACTATGTAGCAACCTACTTCGAAGTGGACAACGACTCTTCGGTCAACGAACTCCTGTTTGAAGATGCAGCACGCAACTTCCCACTGCCTACACAATCTCCATGGCTCGTGGCCGACGGAGTGAAGTTCTGCTACACAGCCTACGAGATAGCACCCTATGCAGCAGGTCGCCCGTCTGCCGTCATCCCAACCGACAAAGCTAAGAAATACCTCACCAAAGAAGCCCTTGCACTGCTTCAGGCAAAGTAGCTCGGTATAGAGAGTATTGAATGATGTAATTTGATTATAAATGCAATAAGGTGTGCGACAATTACTCGGTTCATGGGCGTTGGAGCACACTTTTTTTATTGCACATCGACAACTATTGTTTGATAAATCTATCATGTATATGAAAACACAAGGACTGAGCGGAAACGCATTGAAAATTATTGCCATCATCGCCATGACGATAGACCACCTGGCGTGGGTCGGTATCGAGACCTATGAGCAAGCCGAGACCCCCTTGCAAATCTGCCTTCATATCATCGGACGCCTGACAGCACCCATCATGATCTTCTTCGTAGCCGAAGGCTATTACCACACCCGCAGCATCCGCCGCTACAAGTACCGACTGTTGTTGCTTGCCATAGTGAGCCACTTTGCGTTCTGCTACTTCAACATGTCTGGCTTCAATCCATTCAACAACCTGATATTCAATGCCACCAGCATCGCCTGGCCACTCTTCTGGGGACTTGTGTTGCTCGACATGTGGGACACCGACGGCATAGCCCGTTGGCAGCAAATAGCCGTCACGGTCATAGCATGTGTGCTCACCTTCACCTCCGACTGGAGTTGTGCCGCACCATTAGCCATACTCATGGTAGGGCGTAGCCATGGCAACTTCCACAAACAGATGCTATGGCTCATGCTCTTCATTTCGCTCTATGCCGTCGCATTCTTCATCTTCAACAACCCCACCTACGGCATGCTCCATCTCGCCTGCTGGCTCGTGGTACCACTGCTGGCCCTGTACAACGGCCAACGTGGCCGCTGGCGCTGGCTC
>JAFUSD010000164.1 GCA_017480685.1 Bacteroidaceae bacterium | reverse complement strand
CTTTTTATGTATTGTGCCTGTTTCATCTGTTGTTGTAAATAAGTAAGGCCGTGCGGCCCGGAGTGGTCTTAGGCGGCTTGAGCCCGACGTGGTGGTCGGAGCGTGGGCCGGATAGTCCATCGGGGCCTGCCACGGCATGGTTGTGTTGGGGTGTATGTTGTATTATGATATTCAGCCGCCTAATGCCTGGATGAATTTCTCGAGGTTGCGTTGCTTGGTGGCTGGTACAATCAGGAACCAGTCGGCAATCCACCATATCAGTCCTGTACCGCAGCCCAGCCATGTGAGTGCAAATTTGCCGATGCCAAGCCATGTCTGACCTATCATGATGCGGTCGATGCCGGGCAGGCCTATGAAGCCTTGACCTATGGAGATGCCGAGGGTGAGCATGGGGTTGAGGTAGCTGACTGAAGTGACGGCCAGTTCGTAGTCGGGGTTCATGTGCTCGAGTCGCTCGCGCATCATGGGTATGGCGTCGGAGGGGAAGTAGTCGCCTTTGGTTGAAATGAATAGGTTTATTTTCTCTGCTTCCATAATTCTGTCTTGAATTGTGATATTTATTATTAATAATATTATTATGGTGGCAAAGATACGAAATTATTTATAATCTGCGCTTTTTTATTTTGTTTTTTTGTACTTCTTGTGTGTTTTTTTTTATGAAATCTTCGGGTTTAATGTGTTTTCTGTTGTTGTTTTCCATGTATGCCGTGTGTGGTGTTGTGGCGCGGGTGTGTATGTGCTGAAAAATGAGGATATCCTCACAGGGTGTTGAGGATATCCTCGTGTTTTGTATGTTGTATGGTGGTGTGTTTCAGAACATGTGGCAGACTCGTTCTATGCCTGCTGCCAGTGTGTCGATGTCGGCACGTGTGTTGTAGAGTGCAAAGCTGGCTCGCACGGTGCCTTCTGCTCCGAGGCGGTGCATGAGTGGTTCGGCACAGTGGTGTCCGGTGCGTACGGCGATTCCGAGACGGTCGAGCAGGGTGCCGAGGTCGAGGTGGTGGATGCCGCGTATGTTGAAACTCACGGGACCAGCCGAGGCTGATGCGAGCAGGGTGTCGGGTGCATAGATGTGCATGCCCTGAATCTGGCTCAGGCGTTCTATGGCATAGTGTGTGAGGTCTTGCTCATGTCGGTGTATGGTCTCGATGCCTATGCCCGACACGTAGTCGAGGGCTACGGCCAGGGCGTGGGTGCCTATGTAGTCGGGGGTTCCGGCTTCAAACCGGTAGGGCAGGTCGTTGAATGTGGTGTGGTCGAAGCTCACGTTGCGAATCATCTCGCCGCCGCCCTGATAGGGTGGCAGCTGGTCGAGCAACTGTTCTTTGCCGTAGAGCACACCTACACCGGTGGGGCCGTATATCTTGTGTGAGCTGAAGGCAAAGTAGTCGCAGTCCATCTCAATCATGTCGACCGCCATGTGTGGTGTGGATTGTGCTCCGTCTATCACCACCGGCACCCCATGAGAGTGTGCTATGCTGATTATGCGGTCTATGGGGTTGACCACTCCCAGCACGTTCGACACTTGTGCCACGCTCACGGCACGTGTCTCGGGGGTGAACAGGGTGTCGTAGGCATCGAGGTCGAGCTCTCCCTCGTCGGTCATCGGTATGACCTTCAGCTTGAAGCCGTTGAGCTGCCAGGGCACTATGTTTGAGTGGTGTTCCATGGCCGAGACGATGACTTCGCCGCCCTGCTTTCTGCGTGCCATGCACGATGCCAGCAGGTTGATGGCTTCGGTGGTGCCGCGGGTGAATATGATTTCGGTTGTGGAACGTGCGTGGATGAACTGCCTCACCGTGTCGCGAGCCTGTTCATGAAGGTCGGTGGCCTGGCGCGACAGGTAGTGTACGCCGCGGTGCACGTTGGCATTGGCGTTGTAGTATTCGTCTACCATGGCCTCTACCACCTGACGCGGCTTCTGCGTGGTGGCTGCATTGTCAAGGTAGACGAGCGGGCGCCCATATACGGTACGGCTCAGTATCGGGAAGTCGGCACGGCCGATACCATCTGCGAATGTGGGCACCGATGCAGGGGCGGGTGTGTTCACTTTTGCGTTCATCCTTGTTTCTGTAGTTGTGAATGGTTATTTATAAGGACTCCCATGCATGCGATACATATTGGAATAGTAGTTGGTCATGGCATCTACCATTACCCTGATTTCGGCAAATGTGAACTGAACCTTTATGGTCTTTCCCGACTCGTTTCCGCGGTATTCGTAGATGAGGTCGGCATTTGCCTGCACCAGCGCACGCAGCATGGTTATCATGTCTATTGACTCGGTTATGTGTCGCTGGGTAGATTGTTTCAGCCCCTCGCGTATGCTGGCATTCTGGTCGGCCAGATTGAAGTTCACCACCGAGTCTTCCTTCACCACATAGTGGTAGGTCCACTGGTTGTGACTGAATGTGGCACCCTCGAGCACCATGTTGTCATCGGTCTTGATTGGGCACGACTTGCATACCGTCCGGGCAGCCTCGGTCAACTCGGCAATGGCTTTCTCGTTGCCTCTCACCATGTTCGATACGTTGTCTGATGGATGCTGGGTGCACGATGCAAGAATTGGTGCAATGACAATGAAGAGCTGTAGGATGTGTTTTTTCATACTATACTTTGAAGTTTGAGTTTATGGTTTAGATGAATTGCAGCCGTCTGCCTGCACCCTTGGCTGGCACAAGCCACACCCCACACACTGGTCGAGCTCGCCGCTGAGGCGGTCGGCAACCATGGCATGCAGCCGCTGGCGCAGTGGCTCGAGCGGAATATAGTCTACCACCTGGCTTATGAACGCCTGTATGAGCAACTGACGTGCCTGCTGAAGCGGAATGCCACGTTGGCGCAGATAGAAGAGGGCCGACTCGTCGAGACGCCCCACGGTGCTGCCATGCGAGCATTTCACATCGTCGGCATAAATCTCGAGCATGGGCTGGGCATACATGTGGGCATCAGGGCTGATGCAGATGTTCTGGTTCACCTCGTCAGATTCGGTCTGCTGTGCATCGGGTGCTACATACACCTTGCCGGCAAAAGCTCCCGTAGCCTGCTCGTCGACCACAAACTTGTAGAGCTCATGGCTTGTGCATCGTGGCACCTCGTGCCTGATGAGGGTGTTGATGTCGACCTGCTGACGCTTGTCGGCCATGACACAACCGTTGAGCGTCACTTCGCTCTGCTCGCCGCAGAGGGTGGCTGCAAGCGTGTTGCGTGTGATGCCCCCCCATAACACTATGTTGTTGTGGCGCACTGTGGCATGGCTGCCTATATGGAAATAAATGTTGGAGAAACGAGTGCAAGCCGTGTGTGTCTCTTCTATCTCATAGATGTCGAGGCGTGCACCGTCGGCCACAAAAACCTCTACCACCTGGGTGGTGAGGAATTGCTGACGGTCGGTCGACACGTAGTGCATCAACATGGTGAGCGATGCACCTTCGTCGAGCACTATCAGTATGCGCTTGTGCTCCATAAGGCTGGTATCACCATTCAGCACGTCGTTGATTTCGAGCGGCTTGCCGGTATTGATATCCTTACCTACATGTACACACAGACATTCAGTGGCAAAAGCTGTGTTGAGTGCCACGATTGGGTCGTCGGCATCGGCACAGGTAGCATAATACTTGTCGAGCAATTGACTGTTGTTCACTGCCACGGGTGCATCCTCGGCCATCAGGCGGGAAGTAGGCAGCGAGAGCCGGTAGGTTCCGCTGAATGCTCGGTCGGCATCTATATATCGGTACTGCTCTGCCGACTGTGTTGGCAACCCCATGCGGCTGAAGTTGTCCATCGCCTCGTCGCGGCGGGCATTCAGCGCCTGTGGAGCCACTTCCATCATGCGGTTGCGGTGTGCAGCATAGAGGTCTATGTAGTTTTGTGTAGTGCTGCTCATGGTCGTATCCAGTCAAATCCACGTTCTTCAATCTCACAAGCCAGCTCCGGCCCTGCGGTCTTCACTATACGTCCGTCGAGCAACACATGAACAATGTCGGGCTGTATGTAGTCGAGCAGACGCTGATAATGGGTGATGACCATGGCACTTGTCTTTTCATTACGAAGTTTGTTGAATCCCTCGGCAACCACACGCAATGCATCGACATCGAGTCCGCTGTCGGTCTCGTCGAGTATGCAGAACGTTGGACGCAACATTGCCATCTGGAATATCTCGTTACGCTTCTTCTCACCACCCGAGAAACCTTCGTTCACACTGCGAGACACAAGATGCCGGTCTATACCCACTGTCTTCTGGGTCTCACGCATCAGGCGGAGGAAGTCGGTAGATTTCAAGGGCTCCTGACCCAAGGCTTCACGACGCGCATTGACAGCGGCACGCATGAAGTTGGTCATACTAACTCCCGGAATCTCGACAGGAAGCTGAAACGACATGAAGATGCCGGCGTGGCTACGTTCCTCCGGACTCATTTTGAGCAAATCCCTACCATCGAAAGTGATGCTACCTTCGGTCACCTCATACTTAGGATGCCCCACAATCACGTTGCTCAACGTGCTCTTTCCTGCACCATTCGTTCCCATCAAGGCATGTATCTCACCATCACGAATGGTAAGATCTACTCCTTTCAATATCTCTTTGCCCTCAACACGGGCATGTAAGTTGCGTATCTCTAACATTATATGTATTGTCTGTTACTTTCTATATATTAACCTTCGCAGGTTCATCCTGCATTCCCATGGCAGTGCCTGCACAAAGAACTGTATGGTGTTGTACCAGCAGTACTTCATCTGCTGCCACATTGCAAAGCTTGGCTTTCGACTCAGTTGCATCATTTCGGCCACGACATCCATCAACCCTTGCAGGCTCTGCTGATTATTAGCCTGGATGCAATCGGAACGTTTCTCTATAACACTAACGATGAAGCCGTTTTCTAGTCGGAAGGTGTTGACCGATGCACATGCGCTTATAAGGTCATCTACCACGAAGCGGTGGTTCTTGTTCCAGATGATGAACTTGCCACCTTCCTCGGTTATATTATACTTATGGAAGCCTTTGTAGTGCTCGGCCTCGGCTTCGTTGGGATGATGACACAAGTAGAGACGTCCCCCCACCTTCAGCGTACACAGGGCTTCCGTGATTCCCTGTACAGGGTTTGCCGAGTGGTCAAGCGCATTCTGTACGATAATCAGATGAGCACTATCGGCTCCAGCCGTCGCAGTGAGATACTCGAGCATGCCAAATTCCACATCGGGCACATCACGTCTGTACTGGTACTTAATCTTGTTGTAGAAGTGTGCCAGCGGGTCGATGTAGTGCACATCGAGTTTGATATTGCCATCCGCCGACGGCAGGTGATCACCATGTGCATAGCTCATACCACATCCCACATCATATACAACCGGGTGGTCGATTTGTGACAGGAATGCAACAATGTCCATACCCTCGAGTTGCAACGTCGAGCCATATCGTGACCAACAGAACATGCCGTCGTACGCCGATTTCCAACGATAGACGTTGTTCCAAAATGCCAACTCGTAGGATACCCCCGACAGCCACTGCTTCACTTCCGATTGCTGCATGATGATTACTTGTTTGCTATTTCAATATCACTATGCTGATACCTGTATTTTGCCTTGCCACACTATCCCACACTACCTTCGAGCGATACCGACAGTAGCTTCTGTGCTTCGACAGCAAACTCCATCGGCAGTTTGTTGAGCACATCCTTGGCATAGCCGTTGACGATGAGCCCGATGGCCTCTTCGGTCGAGATGCCGCGCTGATTGCAGTAGAATAGCTGGTCTTCGGATATCTTCGACGTCGTTGCCTCGTGTTCCACTGTTGCCGTGTTGTTCTGAACATCGAGGTAAGGGAATGTGTGTGCACCGCATCGGCTGCCAAGCAACAACGAGTCGCACGAACTGTAGTTGCGCGCTCCATCGGCTTTGCGACCTATCTTAACCAGTCCGCGGTAGGAGTTCTGACTCATTCCTGCCGAAATACCTTTGCTTATTATCGTACTGCGAGTGCCTTTACCTATGTGAATCATCTTGGTGCCCGTATCGGCTTGCTGATGGTTGTTGGTGACTGCCACCGAATAGAATTCGGCTACCGAGTCGTTGCCCGAAAGGACACAGCTGGGGTATTTCCATGTTATGGCCGAACCCGTCTCGACCTGTGTCCACGACAATTTACTGTTGTCGCCACGCAGGTGTCCGCGTTTCGTCACGAGGTTGAGCACTCCGCCCTTGCCGTCCTTATCGCCTGGATACCAGTTCTGTACGGTGCTGTACTTCACTTCGGCACGGTTCATCACCACAATCTCGACAATGGCAGCATGCAGCTGGTTCTCGTCGCGCATAGGTGCCGTGCATCCTTCGAGGTACGACACGTAGGAATCATCATCGCAAACGATAAGCGTACGTTCAAACTGACCGGTTCCGCGTGCGTTGATGCGGAAGTAGGTCGACAATTCCATAGGGCAACGTGTGTTCTTGGGGATATATACGAACGAGCCGTCGCTGAAGACTGCGGAGTTGAGTGCGGCAAAGTAGTTGTCGCGATAGGGCACCACGCTGCCAAGATACTGGCGCACGAGGTCGGGGTGTTGTTTCACGGCCTCGCTTATAGAGCAGAAGATAATTCCCTTCTCCTGCAACAGTTTCTGATGTGTGGTCTTCACCGACACCGAGTCCATGACGGCATCGACGGCAGTGCCGCTCAGCGCCATGCGCTCCTCGAGCGGTATGCCCAGTTTGTCGAATGTCTTTACGAGTTCGGGGTCTATCTCCTTTGGCTTTCCGTCCGAAGATGCTCGGCGTGTAGGGTCGGCATAATAGGATATAGCCTGATAATCAATATCAGGCATATCCAGATGTCCCCACTCGGGTTGCTTCATCGTGGTCCAGTGGCGGTAGGCTCGCAGGCGGAAGTCGAGCAACCACTCGGGCTCTTCCTTCTTGGCCGATATGAGCCTCACCACGTCTTCGTTGAGTCCGCGTTCTATGATTTCGGTATGTACGTCGGTGGTGAAGCCATACTTATATTGCTCGTTGGCCACTTGGCGTACATACTCATTCGATTCTTTTGCCATTATAACTTCTGCTTCACTTCTATCTCGGCAAATGTTTCAAGGATGTCGCCTTCGCGAATGTCGTCGTAGTTGACGATTGAGATACCGCACTCGAAGTTTGTGCCTACTTCCTTCACGTCGTCTTTGAAGCGCTTGAGCGCATTGATTTGTCCGGTGTAGACTACGATACCATCGCGGATGACACGTACCTTGTTGCTGCGCTGTACCTTTCCGCTTGTGACGAATGCACCGGCCACAGTTCCGACCTTGGTGATGTGGTATACCTGACGCACTTCGACCGTAGCGGTGACTTCCTCCTTGGTTTCGGGTGCAAGCATGCCTTCCATAGCGCTCTTCACCTCTTCGATGGTGTCGTAGATGACAGAGTAGAGGCGTATGTCGACACCTTCCTGGTCGGCCAATGCGCGTGCTGCCTTCGAGGGTCGCACCTGGAAACCGATGATGATGGCATCGGATGCAGCGGCCAGTGTCACATCGCTTTCGCTGATTTGTCCTACTGCCTTGTGGATGACGTTTACCTGAATCTTCTCGGTCGAGAGTTTGATGAGTGAGTCGGACAGTGCTTCGATTGAGCCGTCGACGTCGCCCTTCACCACGATGTTGAGTTCTTTGAAGTCGCCAAGAGCTATGCGTCGGCCCAGTTCGTTGAGGTCGATGCGCTTCATGGTGCGCAGTCCTTGTTCGCGTTTCAGCTGTTCGCGCTTGTTGCATATCTCGCGTGCTTCCTGTTCGGTGTCCATCACGTGGAATGTGTCGCCGGCGGTAGGTGCGCCGTTGAGTCCGAGTATTACGGCCGGTTCGGCTGGCAATGCACGTTCTATCTTTTGTCCACGTTCGTTGAACATGGCCTTGATACGTCCGTAGTGGGTTCCTGCCAGCACTATGTCGCCCTGGTGCAGGGTGCCGTTTTGGCAGAGTATGGTTGCCACGTATCCGCGTCCGCGGTCGAGCGATGATTCGATGATTGAGCCTGTGGCCTTGCGGTCGGGGTTGGCTCTCAGGTTGAGCATCTCGGCTTCGAGCAGCACTTTGTCCATGAGTTCTTCGACTCCGATGCCTTTCTTGGCGCTGATTTCCTGGCTCTGATATTTTCCGCCCCAGTCTTCGACGAGTAGGTTCATGGCTGCCAGTTGCTCTTTTATCTTCTCGGGATTGGCTCCGGGCTTGTCAATCTTGTTGATTGCGAACACCATTGGAACGCCGGCGGCCTGTGCGTGTGCGATTGCTTCGCGGGTTTGTGGCATGATGGCATCGTCGGCTGCGATGATGATGATGGCGATATCGGTCACTTGTGCTCCACGTGCACGCATTGCGGTGAATGCTTCGTGGCCTGGGGTGTCGAGGAATGTGATGTGTCGGCCGTCTTTCATCTTTACGTTGTAGGCTCCGATGTGTTGTGTGATTCCTCCTGCCTCGCCTGCGATGACGTTGGTGTTGCGGATGTAGTCGAGGAGCGATGTCTTACCGTGGTCTACGTGTCCCATCACGGTAATGATTGGTGCACGTTCTTGGAGGTCTTCTTCTGCGTCGGCGGTTTCTTCGATGGCGTGTGTCACTTCTTCGCTAACGTAGTTGGTTGTGAATCCGAATTCTTCGGCCACCATGTTGATGGTTTCGGCATCGAGTCGCTGGTTGATGCTTACCATTATGCCTATCGACATGCATGTCCCGATGACTTTGGTCACTGGCACATTCATCATGGTTGCCAGTTCGTTGGCGGTCACGAACTCGGTGAGCTGCAGCACTTTGTTGTTGGAGTCTTCGTTTTCTTCCATCTCGTGTCGATGGCGTTCACGTTTCTCTTTGCGGTTTTTCACGCTGCTCTTCACCTGTTTGGTTGTGAGTCGTGCCAGTGTCTCTTTCACCTGTTTTGCTACTTCTTCGTCGGTGAGTTCGAGCTTTACTTCTGGCTGTTTTTTCTTTTTCTTTCCTGTCTTGGCTGGTGCCGGCTGGTTGCTTGGGTTTGGTCGTCCGTTGGCTTGGTTTCCGCCTTGGCGTCCCTTGCCTTTATCTGGTTTTGTGGCGTTTTGTTGCTGGCTTGCCACTGCGTTGATGTCGACTTTGCCTTTGTTGATGCGCTGGCGTTTCTTGCGTTTGCTGTCGTCGCTGCCGGAGGCTTCGTTCTTGCCGCCTATTTCTTTCATAAGCGACTCTTTGTATTTGTTTTTGGCTTCCTGGCGTATGCGTTCTTTTTCTTCGCGTTCTTTTTTGCGTTCCGACTTTGATTTTTTGTCGGGGCGTGTCTTTGAGTTTATGTTGCTCAGGTCTATGAATCCTACTTTCTTGAAGTTGAGTCCTGCATCGGGGGTTGCCACGTGGAATACTCCGTTTTCGGTTTCTTCCAGTAGGGTTTTGTTGGCCGTTGTTTGTTGGCTTGGCTTTGTCTGGTCTTCGTGTTCGCTCTCCGTTGGTTTTTCTTCTGTGGCTTGCGGCTGGTTTTGTGTTGGTTCCTCGCTTGTGCCGGTTGTGTTGTGTGTAGCCGGTGCCGTTTCTGTGTCTTGTGTTACAGGCTGTGGTTTTGCTTGTTTGTTTTCTTTTGGTTCAGTGGCTTGCACTTGTTCTGTTTCCTGTTTGGGCGCAGTGTCGGCTTTTGGCTCTGGGTCTTCTGTCTTGGCTGGTTCTGGCTGTGTGTTCTTTTTTTCGTTCAGCATGCCAATGACTTTCACTTCAGGCATGGCGTCGCTTTTCAGGCGGAACACGTCTTGTTCTTCCTTCTGGCGTTTCAGTTCTGCCTCGCGGCGCAGTTGTTCTTGGCGTTCGCGTTCTTTGCGCTCGGCGCGCTCTTGTGTTTCTTTTTCTTTTCGCTTTTGGATGTCGAGGCGTGTCTCCTGTCGTTTTTGTTTGTCGCCGCCAAACTCGCCGAGCAGCAGTTCGTACTGTTCGTCTGTGATTTTGGCATTCGGGGTGGCATCTTCCAGCGGTTTGCCTTTCTTTTGCAGGAATTCTGCAACGGTGTTGATTCCTACATTTAGTTCTTTAAGTGCTTTGTTGAGTCTTGGCATCTGACTAATTTACTATTTGTCTATTTACTATTTACCTTTTATCTTGCACGTGGTACAATTTGTGGTTACTCGTCTTCAAACTCTGACTTGAGTATTCTGAGTACTTCGTCTACGGTGTCTTCTTCGAGGTCGGCTTTCTCGATGAGCATTTCGCGTGGTGCTTCGAGCACTGCGCGTGCTGTGTCGAGTCCTATCTTCTTGATGGCTTCTATGATCCATCCTTCGATTTCGTCTTTGAATTCGTCGAGGTATATGTCGTCGAGGTTTTTCTCGTTGTCGTCGAGTTCACGGAATACGTCGATGGTGTAGTTGGTGAGCATGCTGGCCAGCTTTATGTTCATTCCGTTCTTTCCGATTGCGAGTGATACCTGGTCGGGGTTGAGGTATACTTCTGCCTTGCGTTCTTCTTCGTGCAGGGTTATGGAGTTGACGTGTGCCGGTGCGAGTGCGCGTTGGATGAGTAGTTTGGAGTTGGCTGTGTAGTTTATCACGTCGATGCTTTCGTTGTGCAGTTCGCGTACTATTCCGTGTATTCGGCTTCCTTTCACTCCTACGCATGCGCCTACAGGGTCTATGCGGTCGTTGTAGCTTTCTACTGCTACTTTGGCTCTTTCGCCTGGTATGCGTGCAATCTGGTGCACGGTGATGAGTCCGTCGCTTATCTCGGGCACTTCTTGCTCAAGCAGGCGTAGGAGGAACTCGGGTGCTATGCGGCTCAGGATGATTTTGGGGTTGCCTGTCTGGTTGTCTACTCTCAGCACTACGGCGCGTGCGGGCTCGCCTTTGCGGAAGAAGTCGCTGGGTATCTGCTCGGTCTTGGGCAGGAGCATTTCGTTGCCTTCGTCGTCGAGTATGAGGGTTTCGCGCTTCCAAACCTGGTAGACTTCGCCGCTCACTATCTGGCCCACTTTGTCTTTGTATTTGTGGTAAAGGTTGTCGTGTTCCAGTTCCAGGATTTTCGATGCCATGGTCTGTCTGAGGTTGAGGATGGCACGGCGGCCGAAGTCGCTGAAGTTGATTTTCTCTGACACGTCTTCGCCTACTTCGTAGTCTTCGTCTATCTTTTGTGCTTCAGAGAGGCTTATCTGTGTGTTTTCGTTTTCTACTTCGTCGTCGGGCACTACTTCGCGGTTGCGGTATATTTCGAAGTCGCCGTTTTCGGGGTTCACTATCACGTCGAAGTTCTCGTCAGAGCCGTATTGCTTTTGAAGCACGCTGTGGAATGAGTCTTCGATTACACTGATGAGTGTTGTGCGGTCGATGTTTTTTGTGTCCTTAAAGTCCTTGAAGGTGTCTTTCAGGCTCACTTTCTTTTCTACTGTCTTGGTTGCCATTATGTTGTTTTGTTTTATTGTTGTCAGAACTTTATCACTACCTTCACCCATTTGGCTTCGGGATAGCTGAACTGTCGTTCCACGTCTACGGCCACGGGGCGTTTCTTGCCTTCGAGGCGTTGTTTCTCCACATATTTCAGGGTGAATCCATCAGAGTCGGCAGCTTGGAGTGTTCCGGTCAGCTTCTTGCCTTCGAGGGTCATCACTTCCACCTCGCGGCCCACGTTGCAGACATATTGTTCCACAACTTTGAACGGCTGCCCTATGCCTGCCGAACCTACTTCAAGCTCAAAGTCTTCTGCCTCGCGGTCGAGGTTGGACTCGATGAAACGGCTCAGGTCGCAGCAGTCTTCAATCCATACTCCGTCCTTGTGGTCTATCTCAACCACGATTTTGTTGTCTTTGTCTACGGTGGCGTCTACGAAGAAGTAGTCTTTGCCGTCGAGCCACTGGTCGACAAGTGCTTTGATTTTCTTGCTGTCAATCATGTTGGTTTTCGTTTTTTGTGGCTATTCATACAAACTGGGAGGAACCGTTCAGCCCCTCCCTTGTTTTTTGAATCACGCTGCAAAGATACGTAATTATTGATAAATGACAATTGAAAAATGATAATTATTTGCTTCTTAGGGCATTTTTTTGTGTTTTTATTGTGACTTTTGCACTTTGGGCACCTTTTTTTACTGCGGACTACTGAAAAAACGAGGATATCCTCAACGGCCCGTGAGGATATCCTCACCGCATCGCGAGGATATCCTCGCAGGGCTGCAAGGATATCCTCGTCGCAGGGAGTGGATATGTGTGCCGTCGGTGGGGGTGGTGGTGGCAGATGGGTGCCTGCCACGTCATCAGTTCACGTTCATCTGTACCTCGTCAGTCGCATGGTTTATGAAGTGCACAAACTCGGCTCCGGGGTTGAACATGATGCTTGATGCCAGCTCCACGGGGCGCTCGCCCGATTCGGCCAGTGATATCTTGAGCTTGGTGGTGCCTGGGTGGCTGGTTATGAGGGCGCTGAGCTGTTCTATGAATTCCATGCTTATGTTGGCAGGGTTGATGGTGAGTGTGACTTGCTCCACGAGTTGGTCGGCCACTTCTGCAAGCAGGGATACGGACTCGATGCTGAGGTCGAGCGAGTTGGGGTTCCACCTGAAGCGCTGAACCACTTTGGCACGGATGAAGATGGCTTCCTGCTCGTTGAACAAGTGGCGTGAGTCTACCCATTTCTGGCCGTAGAGGCGCAGGGTGGCCGCGTTTTTGAAGTCTTCGATTTTTACGAACCCGCATGGCGAGCCGTCTTTGGTGGTGGCTGTCCTCACTTCGGTCACGATGCCGGCGAAGGTGATCTCGCTGAAGCCGCGCAGGGCGGTGAGGTCGGAAAGACGGTCGAGGGGGGTGTTGCACACATGGTTGATGATGAGGCTGTAGCGGTCGAGGGGGTGGGCCGAGAGGTATATGCCCACAAGGTCGCGCTCGCGGTTCAGCCGCTCTATTTCCGACAACGGGGTGAAAGTCGTAGGGAGTGGTGGATGGGCTATGGCTACTTCGATGTCGCCGAAAAGACTGCTACGTGCTTCGGCACGGTCGGCCTGGTAGCGGTTGCCGTAGCGGATGATGGTGTCGAGGAATTGCTCGTCGCTGTGGGGGCTTACAGGTGCGAAGTATTGCTCGCGCGGAAGTCCGAAGGTGTCGAATGCACCTGCCCAGGCAAGGCATTCGAGGTTCTTGCGGTTGCAGGCTGCGAGGTTGACGCGCTCGACGAGGTCGAAGATGTCGCGGAAGGGTCCATGCTGGCTGCGTGTTTCGATGATGGTGCGTACTGCGCTTTCACCCACTCCCTTGACGGCAGCGAGCCCGAACCGGATGGCACCGTGGGGGTTGACAGAGAATTTCTCGCGACTTTCGTTGATGTCGGGGCCGAGGGTCTCGATGCCCATAGAGCGACATTCGTCCATGAGTTTGCTGATTTCAGATATATCGTCGAGGCTGCGGCTCATGACGGCTGCCATCCACTGGGCGGGGTAGTTGGCCTTGATGTAGGCTGTCTGGAATGCTACCCACGAATAGCATGTGGCGTGACTCTTGTTGAAGGCATAGGATGCAAACTTCTCCCAGTCATTCCATATCTTCTCAAGCTTCTCGCGCGGGTGACCTTTGGCTGTGCCCTGGGTGATGAACTTGGGTTTGAGCTCATCGAGCTTGTCCTTTTGTTTCTTTCCCATGGCCTTGCGCAGGGTGTCGCTCTCGCCGCGGGTGAAGTCGGCCAACAAACGCGAGAGCAGCATGACCTGCTCTTGATAGACGGTGATGCCGTAGGTCTCTTTGAGGTATTGCTCCTGGTCGGGTATGTCGTAGGTGATGGGTTCGCGTCCGCTCTTACGGTCGATGAACGATGGAATGTACTCCATAGGCCCGGGTCGGTAGAGGGCGTTCATGGCTATGAGGTCTTCGAAGACTGTGGGTTGCAGTTCGCGCAGGTATTTCTGCATGCCTGCCGACTCAAACTGGAAAGTGCCGATGGTGCGCCCATCCTGATAGAGTCGGAATGTGGCGGGGTCCTCAATGTCGATGTTGTCGACATCGAGCTCTATGCCGAGGCTGTCGCGTATGTTCTCGACGGCCTCCTTGAGCTGGGAAAGGGTCTTGAGGCCGAGGAAGTCCATCTTGATGAGGCCCGTCTCCTCGATTACGTGGCCGTCGTATTGTGTGCAGTTGAGTTTTTCGTGTGTCTCTTTGTCTTCGGCTGTACTGACCGGCACCCAGTCGGTTATGTCGTCACGACAGATGATGGTGCCACAGGCATGGACACCGGTGTTGCGCACGTTGTTTTCGAGCATCTGGGCATAGGTGATGGTGGTGCGTAGGTTCTCGTCGGGCGATGTGGCTGCATCGCGCACTTCTTTCACACACTCGATGACGTTCTTCAGGTTCATCTTCTTGCCTTCGGGCAGGCGGTCGGGTATGGCCTTGCAGAGGGCGTTGACCACAGAGAGGGGCACTTTCTGTACGCGTGCCACGTCTTTGATGGCAAGCTTGGTGGCCATGGTGCCGTAGGTGATGATGTGTGCCACCTTCTCAGCTCCGTATTTCTCGGTGACCCATTGCAGCACCTTGCCGCGCCCGTCGTCGTCGAAGTCGACATCGATATCGGGCAGAGAGATGCGGTCAGGGTTGAGGAATCGCTCGAACAGTAGGTGGTATTTCATGGGGTCGACGCGTGTGATTTCGAGACAATAAGCTACAACCGAACCGGCTGCCGAACCACGACCGGGGCCTACCCACACGCCGAGTTCCTGACGGGCGGCGCGGATGTAGTCTTGCACAATGAGGAAGTAGCCAGGGAATCCCATGGTCTTCATGATGTGGAGCTCGAACTTTATCTGCTGTGCCACATCGTCGGGGACGGGGTCGCCATAGTATTTCTTGGCCCCTTGGTAGGCGAGGTGTGCCAGGTAGTCGGCCTCGAACTTGATGCGGTAGAGCTTGTCGTAGCCGCCCAGCTTCTTTATCTTCTTCTGCCCTTCCTCCTCGCTCATGATGACGTTGCCGTTCTCGTCGCGTGTAAACTCGTCGAAGAGTTCCTGCTTGGTGATGCGGCTGCGGTATTCCTCCTCGGTACCGAATGAGGCCGGTATGTCGAAGTTGGGCATGATGGGGTCGTGGTTGATGTTGTAGGTCTCGACTTTTTCAAGCACCTCGATGGTGCCGTCGAGTGCTTCGGGGATGTCGTCGAAGATAGCGTTCATCTCGGCACGTGTCTTCATCCATTCCTGCTTGGAATAGAGCATGCGCTTGGGGTCGTCGAGGTCTTTGCCAGTCGAGAGGCACAGCAGGCGGTCGTGGGCTTCGGCATTGTCTTCATCGACGAAGTGTACATCGTTGGTACACACGAGGTGTATGTCGTACTTGCGAGCCATGCGTATCAGCTCCACATTACAGCGCTTTTGCAGTTCGTAGGTCTCGCGGTTGGCACGCTGCATGGGGTTCTTCACTTCGTGGCGTTGCAGTTCGAGGTAGTAGTCGTCGCCAAACAGGTGCTTGAACCACTGCACGGCTTCTTCAGCCTCGTCGATACGACCGGCAAGAATCTTCTTCGGGACCTCGCCGCCGATACATGCCGAACAGCAGATGAGTCCCTCGTGGAAGCGCTCGATGTCTGCATGGTCGGTACGCGGACGTGAATAGAATCCGTCGACCCATGCACGGCTCACTATCTTGATGAGGTTGTGGTAGCCTTGCTCGTTTTTGGCAAGCAGGATGAGGTGCCATCCGCTGCTGTCGATTTTCTCCTCGCGACGCTGTTTGCCACGACGTGCACAATAGACCTCGCAGCCGAATATGGGCTTGAAGTCGAGGTCGGGGTTCTTGCCTTTCAGTTTCTTCACGTAGTTGAAGAACTCTTTGATGCCGAACATGTTGCCGTGGTCGGTGATGGCAAGTCCGCGCTGGCCGTCGTTGATAGCCTTGTCGACCAACTTCTGTATACTGGCCTGGCCGTCGAGTATGGAATACTGGGTGTGGGTATGTAGGTGGATGAAATCGTGCATGAGGTTTTTCAATTATGTATAATCCTTGTTCCGTCGGGTTGCTCGTCGATGTAGATGCGCAGGGTGTCGTCGGGCAGATAGTCCTCGATCATCTCGGGCCATTCTATGAGACACAGGTTGCCGCTGCTGGTGTAGTCTTCAAACCCGATGTCGAGCACCTCCTCGGGGCGGCGTATGCGATAGAAGTCGAAGTGATAGATGGCGTGCTGGTTGCCGTCGAGGTATTCGTTGACTATAGCAAAGGTGGGCGAAGTGACGGTATCGGTCACTCCCAGCTGCTGGCACAGGGCCTTGATGAATGTGGTCTTGCCTGCACCCATCTTTCCATAGAAGGCTATGATGTCGTTGGTGCCCATTTGCTCGACGAATTGGCGGGCTGCCTCGCCGATATGCTCCAGCGATTGTATCGTTATTTCCATTGTTTCGTATGTTGAAAGTGCTTGATTTTGTCTTTATCTGATTGCCTTAGCGTTTGCGTTTGCTTTCGAGCGTCACAAGCGGAATGAGCATTTCCTCCATGCTGATTCCTCCGTGCTGGAAGGTGTTGCGATAGTAGCCCACGTAGTAGTTGTAGTTGTTGGGGTAGGCAAAGAAGTCGCCGTGCTGGGCAAAGATGTATGTGGTGCTGAGGTTGGGAGCCGGCAGTTGTGCCTTGCGCGGGTCTTTGAGTTCGAATACCTCGCGCGGGTTGTAGCTGAGGTTCTTGCCCAATTTGTAGCGCAGGTTGGTATTGGTGTTCTTGTCGCCTATCACCTTCACGGGGTTGTTCACCCGTATCGACCCGTGGTCGGTTGTGATGATAATACGTGCATCGGTGGCAGCCAGTTGGTTGAAGAGCTCGCTGATGGGCGAATGCTTGAACCACGAGAGGGTGATGCTGCGGTAGGCATTCTCGTCGCTGGCCAGTTCGCGCACCATTCGCGACTCGGTGCGTGCATGCGAAAGCATGTCGATGAAGTTGACCACGATGACGTTCACATTGTTCTTTGCCAGTGTGTGGAACTGGTTGACCAGGCGTTCGCTGTCGGTAGAGTTGTTGAGCTTGGTGTAGGAGAAGGTGTCGTGGCGGCGGTAGCGCTGCATCTGTGTTTCCACAAGTGGAGCTTCGTTGAGGTTCTTGCCTTCCTCCTCATCTTCATCAACCCAGAGGTCGGGGAACATCTGTGCTATCTGTTCGGGCATCAGTCCGGCAAAGATGGCATTGCGTGCATACTGGGTTGCGGTGGGAAGGATGCTGAGGTAGAGGTCTTCGTCGATAGTGAAGTTGTCGGTCAATTCCTGACTTATCACCCTCCACTGGTCGTAGCGGAAGTTGTCGAACACGATGAGGTAGACCTGCCGACCCGAATCGATGGCTGGAAACACGCATCGCTTGAATATGTCGGGACTCATGAGCGGCCGTGTCTGGCTGTCGGCAATCCATCCCAGGTAGTTCTTCTTGATAAACTTGGCGAATGCCTGATTGGCTTCAGCCTTTTGCATCATGAGCATTTCGGTCATGCTGCTGCCGATGGTGCTGAGCTCCAACTCCCAGAACACGAGCTTTCGGTACACTTCCTTCCATTCATCGATGCTGTATGAATCGTTGATTTGCATGCCTATCGACCCGAAGTTCTGACGGTAGCCGCTATCGGTCACTTCGGTCTCGAGGTCGCGCTTGTGCAGGTGTTTCTTTATGGTGAGGTATATCTGATTGGGGTTGACGGGCTTGATGAGGTAGTCGGCAATCTTCGACCCTATGGCTTGATTCATGATGTCTTCTTCCTCGCTCTTGGTCACCATCACAATCGGGGTGGTGCTACCCGTCTCTTTTATCATCGAGAGGGTTTCGAGGCCGCTCAGTCCTGGCATGTTCTCGTCGAGGAATATGAGGTCGAAGGTGCGTTCGCTACACATATCGACGGCATCGCGGCCGTTGGTGGCGGTCACTACTTCATAGCCTTTCTTCTCAAGGAATATGATGTAAGCCTTGAGCAGCTCTATTTCGTCGTCGACCCATAGCAGGGTGCCAAGTGATGAGGTGGTGGGTTCGGTTGCCATTGGGGGGATGGTGGGGATGATGGGTTTAATGGGTCTTGTGGGTTTAATGGGTCTTGTGGGTTTAATGGGTCTTGTGGGTTTAATGGGCCATTTGGCTTTATGGGCCCTTGATTAGAAGATGTAGTTTTCTTCTTCCTCGTAGTAGAGTTCTTCTTCCTCTGCGTCTTTTTGCAGTTCGTAGAGGTCGTCGGGGTCCATGATGTCGACGTTTGGTTCGTCGATGATTCCTTCGTCGATATTCAGTTTGCCCACTCGGTCGAATACTTCGTCGTAGAACTCGAAGTAGTCGGCGAAGCTGAGGCCGCGCATTATCTTGGCCAGGTTGTCGTCGCTGATGATGAACAACTTCAGCCCTTCAAGCTTTTCGGCCATTTCGGCGTTGTTCATGAGGCGGTGCAGGTATATGTATGCTTCGTCGTAGTTTACGAACGAGCGCACCTGGAGCATGTCGATGCCTATCTGTCGTTCTATCGTGATATCGAAGTTGCGTACCGAAAAGTTGGAGAAGTTGTAGCGTGCCATCTCAAACAACAGCTGGTTTTCGTTGATGCTGTCGTGTTCGTATGCCACCACAAACAGCCATGAGTTGTTTTTCTCGTCGCTGAAGGTGGTGTCTGCCATCAATGAGTCGGCTTCGGCATAGCTCATGCGTCGTTCCCAGATTGAGCCTCCCAGTCCCTTGCCGCTTGCCAGCAGTCTGCCTTCTTGCATTCCTTTCACGTAGAGTCCGGCCAGTTCGCTCACTGTGCTTTGCGGGTAGGTCGATACGATTTCGCGCATGGCTGCCATGAATCCGGCAGTCTCGCCTTGGCTGAGTTGGCTCATGGCTTTGAGGAACATGAATCGTGGGCGGTTCTCGCCTTCGGGATATTCTTTTGCGGTATAGTCGGCATTAGCGATTACGGTTGGGTAGTTGTCGGCCAGATAGGCATCGTAGGCATCTTGGTAGAGTGAGTCTTCGATGTGTTTGCCGTATCGTGCTTTGAACTCAAACTGCGGGTCGGCCACGAGTTTTGCGTGCTCGTTGTCGGGGAATTCGTCGATGAGTTTCTGGCGGTATGCTTCGGCTTCATCGCTGTTGTGGATGCGCGAGTAGAGTTGGAACATGTTGTAGTACACCTCGTCGGTATGTTCGAAGTCGGGGAAGTCGATGAGCAGTCGTTGGAATGTTTGCTCTGCCATCGTGAAGTTCTCCATGCGGTCTTTGTAGATGATTGCCGAGTTGTAGAGTCCATCCATGAGTTGCAGGTTTGATGCTTCCATCTGCTCGTCGGTGAATGGTATGTCTTTCAGGTAGTACTCGGGCCTGTGTGGGTCTGCTTCATACTCTTGCTGTTTTTCGAGTGCTTCGCGTTGCTCGTCGGTGAGTTGCAGTGTGTCGGCAGGTTCTGAGTTGGTGGGTGCTTCGGTTTCTTCTGGTTCGCTTGCTTCATTCTGCTCTTCGTTCAGGTCGGCCAGCACTGTTTTGTTGTTGCGTCGCCAGTTGTCGGCCAGTGGGCGGTCGCCCCATTTGCGCTTGAATTCGGTCTTTCCTGCCGATACTGAAGTTGGGTTATAGAAGTACCAGATGGCGTTTGCTTGGTTTTGTGTGTTGCGTGCAGCTGTGGTCTGCTGTCCTGCCGGTCTGTTGGCTGCTGCGGTTTGTGCGCTGCGTTCGGCGTTGGCCTGCTGGTTGGCTTGTCTGGCTTCTTCTTTCTCTTTCTTTTTCACTTCTTCTATCAGGCGTTCTATGACCTGCATGCGTTCCACCGAGTCCATTCGAGCCAGTGCTTGCAGGCTGTCTTGCAGTTCTACGGCCGAAGCATAGGGCATGAGTTCGTCGAGTATTTTCGAGCGTTCGTCCACCATGTCGTAGTCGGGCCGGTCTTTGTCCATGAGGCCCAGTGCTCCGGCATAGCATGGCTGTGCTTTCACAAATTCGCCACGGTCCCAGTAGAGGGCTCCCAGGTGCAGCCACACCACTCCTTTCTCTATGCCGTTGCGGGTCGATTTCTCTACTCCGTCTTTGTAGGCATATAGTGCTCCGAGTGTGTCGCCTTCGGCGAGGTATATGTTGCCGATGGCGTAGTATACTTGATCCAGGTATGTCTTGTTTTTTTCGCTTCGTGCCATTCGGCGCAGCTTGCTTATCATCTTCTTGCTTTGGCCTGCCGACAGCACCTCGGTTTGCTGTATTCGTGCGTTGAACTCCAACTCGTAGGGTGGGTTCTTTGCATATACTTTCTTGAATGCCTTGAATGCCTGCTGGTTTTGGCCGGTGAGGTGATACAGTTGCCCGAGCAGGAAGTAGAGTCGTGCTTTCTCGATTGAGCCTTTCTGTCCCTTTATTGCTTTGGCGAGGTGTGTTGCGGCCTCGTTGTAGTTTCCTCTGCGCAGTTGGCAGTTGGCCAACACGGCTTCGGCCGCTGTGTTCAGTTTTGTGGGGAAAGTGTCGCGTCTGGCTCTGGTTATGAGGTCTTCTGCTTCGAAATACCAGTCCATCTCGGCATAGCATGTGGCTTCCATCACTCGTGCAGCTGCCACTACGTTGGGTTTGTTGGAGAAGAGGCGTTCGGTGTATGCAAATGTCGATGCAGCTTCGAAGAATTCGCCTTTCTGCATCTGTGCCTGTCCCATGAGCATCCATGCTTTGGGCAGGAAGGGGTTGTATTCCTTTTGTGCCAGCCATGCTTTGCCCTTGGCGGTGCGCCGTTTGGCTGCGCTCACTTCGGGTTTTGCGGTGATGCTGTGCAGTTTTATGGTTTTCTGGCTTTTTTCTATGGCACGGTCGAATTGTCCGCTACCCAGTGTTTGGGTTGCTTTGTTGCCAATCATGAGGTATGGCAGGGTCTCGGTGTAGTTGTCTTTGTTGCCGTCGCGTTGCTGGCCGTAGCCTTCGAGGTATGCCTGATGGCCGTTGAAGTAGGTGTTGTATCGAGCCTTGAAGGCCTGCACACTACGGGTAAGGCCCGTGTTCTTGTGTGTGGAACACGAGCATAATGCCAGCAGGCACATGGCGTATGCGAGGACTCTCAGCTGTTTCATGATGTATGTATAACGTGGCAACACCTTTATTTATTTCGTTGTTGCGTTTTTTTCCGCCTGCAAATTTAGTGCTTTTTTCGGAAACGAGCAAGAGTTCGTGCTTGTTTTTTGGTAGTAGTCACCTACTCAATCCCAGATGTTGTCGATATGCACGTCGGGCGGCACAATCTGTCGGTACACACTGACCATGCGGTTGATTTCTGGTACGAGGTCGTCGATGCGTTGGCGGTTGCCTTCTTTTACTGCGTTGCATACGTTGATGAACAGGTTGATGAGAGCCATGAGATTTCCTGCCATGTCATCGTGGCTGCGCGATACCTTGGCATCATGTTTGAAGTAGAAGGTAGTACCGTCGAGTCCAATGTTAACTGGGTCGTTGTAGGTTGCAGCAATGTTTGCCAGTTTGAGCAGGAAAAGCAGCGAATCGGCCACGCCGGCATCCACCTCCATTCTTGTCACACTGACCGATGGTTGTGCTTTGATTGGCATGTCGGCCTTGGGAAAGCCGTTGAGGTGTAGGTAGGTGATTTGTGATTTGCTCTTGTCGCTCATCTTGTGATAAGTATCGACAGCCAAGGCGTAAGGTTGGAAAAACGAAGGGTAGACCATGAAGATGTTTGGGTGAAGTTTTGCTTCCGGTTCCGGTTGATCGAAATCTTCATCATACAGCAAGTCCAACTTGTTGTTTAGCCGCTCATTGGGTTGCTTTTTTTGTCTTTCTATCTTCTCTATGCGAGTTTTCAGTTTGTTGATTCTCTTCTTTTGTTTCTCATGCCATTCTTGCTTCTTTTCAAGATACTGGTAGAGCTCGATGCTTCCTTCGTGGCTGAATAAGTCCATCGCCATGAGTATTTTTCCGCTATACATAATCTCGCCTCCGTAGGGCACGTGTTGTGGTCGGTCGGTTCTTTGGGCGCACATGGTGAGGCAGCAAAGAGCTGCGATAACTAATACTGTGTTTCGTTTCATAAGCGTTGCATTTATGTGTTTAATAATTTATGTGTTTAATACAACAAAAGCCGTAACTTCGCTTGCGTTGCGGTTGCAAAGTTACGGCTTTTCCGATTGTAGTGCAAGAAAAACAGTTTACATTTAGTTTACATTTAGTTTACAAAAAATTTACATGGTCTTTCCTTGGTATCTGTAGGCATGGTTGAAAATGAGGATATCGTCGCGGGGCGTTGAGGATATCGTCGCGGGGCGTTGAGGATATCGTCGCGGGGTGTTGAGGATATCGTCGCGGGGTGTTGAGGATATCGTCGCGCGAGTGTTGCTGCACCGCGTCTGCTTTGGCAGTTGGTCGGTTCATGCTTTTCCAAGCTCAAAACCGGCCCTGCATCCCATCTTTTTTTCTGTGGTTAAGCATTTTGTTGGCAATAGTCTTTGCCAAATCACAGAAAGTACGTAAATTTGCGCGAAATAACCCTTAACTTAATGAATATGTTTAAATCAGAACTGAAAAAACACGTAGCAGCCGCCGCAGTGGTTATCATGTCGGCATGTCTGCAACCCGTGGCTGTGCATGCTCAGAGCCAGCTCTACCCTCAGCACTTCGACCTCGACGAGGTTGTGCTGACCGACGGAGTATTGCGCACAGCAATGATTACTAATGCTCGTCTGCTCCTGCAGTATGATGCCGACCGCCTCATGACCCCATTTGTGCGCGAAGCAAAACTGTCTGACGGTGCCAGCAGCACGAGCCGCTACTATCAGTGGGAGACCCGCCACCCTTCGTTCCCCAACTGGGGCCAGCGCGACTGGAGCCTCGAAGGCCACGTGGGCGGACACTATGTGTCGGCACTCGCCTTGTCGTATGCTGCCATGAAGAACGACAGCCAGCTGGCAAGCCTGGCCACACAACTGAAGAACCGTATGGACTACTGCGTCGAAATCATGAACGACTGTCAGCGTGCCTACGACCAGAACACCGATGGAATGCGCGGATTCATCGGCGGACAACCCATCACCCAAATCTGGACAGCCCTCTACAACGGCAACATACAGCCCTATAAGCAGTGGGGCGGATGGGTGCCGTTCTACTGCCAACACAAGGTGCTGGCCGGAGTGAGAGACGCATGGGTGTATGGAGGCAACGAGACAGCGCGGGAACTCTTCCGCGGCCTGAGCGACTGGAGTGTGAACGTAGTGTCGAAACTTGGCGACAGCGACATGCAGAACGTCTTGGGCAACGAACACGGCGGCATGAACGAAACCCTGGCCGATGCCTACTGCCTCTTCGGCGACAAGAAATATCTCGATGCAGCCAAGAAGTACAGCCACCGCACCATGATTGACGGCATGCAGACACTCGACACCTCGTTCCTTTCAGGACGCCATGCCAACACACAAGTGCCTAAGTACATAGGCTTTGAACGAATCTACCAACTTGACAAGACAGCTACCACATACCGCACCGCGGCACGCAACTTCTGGACCGACGTGGTGCAGAACCGCACCGTGTGCATAGGCGGAAACTCGGTCGACGAACACTTCATGGCACCATCGGCAGCCAACCGATACATCGACAACCTGAACGGCCCCGAGAGCTGCAACACCAACAACATGCTGAAACTCACCGAAGACATATTCGACGATACACATAACGCTCGCTATACCGACTTCTACGAGAATGCCATGTACAACCACATACTCTCTACGCAAGACCCCACCACCGGCGGCTACGTCTACTTCACCACACTGCGCCCCCAAGGCTACAAGATATACTCCAAGGTGAACGAAGGCATGTGGTGCTGTGTAGGTACCGGCATGGAAAACCATGCCAAGTACGGACACTTCGTATACACCCACGACGATGCCACCACCACCCTCTACGTCAACCTGTTCGTGCCCAGCCGCCTCGAAGCCGACAACTACAAACTGACACAAGAGACACGCTTCCCATACGAGGAGCAAACCACCCTGACCGTGCGCCAGGCAGGAACCTACACCATCGCAGTGCGCCATCCGGCATGGACCACCGCCGACTTTGCCGTGACCATCAACGGCGAGGCCCAGGAGGTGAGCGTGAGAGCCGGCAGCGCAACCTACGTGAGGCTCAACCGCACATGGAAAGAAGGCGACCGCATAGAAGTGAAACTGCCAATGCAACTGCGCATCGAGGAATGCCCCAACCTGAGCGAATACATAGCATTCAAATATGGACCAATACTGCTCGCTGCCAACACATCGACCGCCGACCTGAAAAATGAATATGCAGGCTCCGGACGTATGGACCACGCACCTGGCAACATGGCCAGCACCATGTCAGTCGTGACATCGCCACTGCTCATAGGCCCGCGCGCCGAAGTGCTCGACCGCATAAAGAAGACCGGCGACCTGCAGTTCACCATCGACGCAAGCCGGACCGATGCCGAGACCGCATGGCACACACTCAACATGAAGCCATTCTTTGAAACACACCACACCCGATACATGATATACTGGTATCAGCAAACCGCCGAGCAGTATGCACAAAGCTCGCTCGCTGCCGAGGAAGCCAAGGCACAAGCATTCCTGCAACGCACCATCGACTTCGTGGGAACCGGCGAACAGCAAAGCGAAGCCGGACACCAGGCAAGCTACTCCACATCGTCGACCTACGGCAACTACAACAGCGAGATATATCGCGACGTGAAGGCCGGAGGATACATACAATACGTGTTGGCCAACAACGAGCAGATAGCCACCGACCTCAGTGTGGGATGCCGATTCACCACATCCGACCGCGGGCGCGTGTGCGCTATATATATAGAAGGTGTCAAGATAGCCGACTACACAGTGCCATCGACCTATACAGGCGCTGTCAACGGATTCTACTACCAGGAATTCCCCATCCCCGACAACCTGCTGAAAGACTCAGCCGGTAAGGTGAAGACCTCGCTCACGTTCAGAATCGTAGCATCAGGCACCACACCTACACCGGGACTCTACTACCTCCGACTACTGAAAGAATATAGTAAACAATATGCCACTACCTACCGCTTCAATGCACAGGACTGGGCCACAACGGGCGATGCCAACCGTGTGGCTCAGTCGCGCATAAGCTGCAACACACAAGACAACACCATAACCGTGAGAGCCACCGGCAACAACAATGTGTGTCTCAACTTCAGCAACAGCCGATACACCATCAATACCCTCGACCACTACTTCATGATACTGGCATCGGGGGTGAGCACAGCCGACGGCAGTGCATACCTGTGGTGGTACAACGGAACCAATCACGGCTCGAGCGTGAAGCCAGTCAGCGCAAAACGACTGGACAACGGCGATGTGCTGCTCGTGTGGGACATCAACACTTCAGGACTGAACGACAAGTGTACTGACCCCACATACGACTTCAGCCAAGGCAACACCATATTCGGACTGACCGCAACTGCCGCAACTGCAATAATCAAATACATCGGATTTGGAGCAAACATGCAAGAGCCAACAGCGATAAACACTCACACATACTCAAACCCAACGACAACCAACATATACAACCTGGCAGGACAAAAACTCGTCTCGCAGCAAAAAGGAATAAACATCGTAGACGGAACGAAGGTAATGGTGAGATAAGAAAAAACAAAATGCCAACCGCATGATTCTGTGTCAGGCAATGACGCGTCATAGACTCAAACCTCTCGACACCAAGTGATGGCACTTCACACCCAAGGACGAACCATTCCCCGACACATACTTCAACTCCACGGTAAGGCAGATAAAACACAAGCAAACTGACATTCTGTCTGTATGCACAAACTATTGCATACACAAATTGCAGGAAACAGAACACGTGGCACAAAAGTTGCAGTGAAATAACAAAAAAAGACGGAAATAATTGTCGAATCGTAAATAATTAGTATATTTGCAGGGTCGAAGTGAACATGGAACCCCATCTCACCAACAACACAATAACGACTCCTAACTCCAGATAACAACATCAAACAACATTTAATCATATATAATAACAAGTAAAATTATGGAAATCACATCAAAGAATTACGAAGAACTGGTAGCCAGCGGAAAACCTGTCGTATTAGACTTCTGGGCAACATGGTGCGGACCATGCAAGAAAGTGGCACCCCTGGTAGAAGAACTGGCAGCCGAGTATGAAGGCAAAGCAGTGATAGGCAAGGTGAATGTAGAAGATGAAGACGAGTTGGCCTCACAATTCGGCATCCGCAACATACCTACCATCATCTACCTCAAAGACGGAAAAATCGTAGACAAGCAGGTGGGCGCAACTACCAAGAATGTGCTCGAAGACAAACTGAAAGCATTACTGTGATGGCAGAATTAGACGACGAACTCATCAAGGCAGCCGAGGAAGATGCACAAGAAGTGGCATTCATACAGAACCAACTGCCCATCGACGTGAAAGAGAAGTTTACAGAGGATGATATCTACTACTTCGTAGACGTGATACTCGAATACTTCTCAGATGCAAAAACCGACGACGAGGGATATATTGACGTAGACCTCGACGAAGTGGCCGCACATGTGGTGAAACAAGCCAAGAAAGACAAAATCGGCGATTTCGATACAGAAGACGTGTTCTTCGTGGTGCAGGCCGAATTAGACTACAACGAGACATTGGAGTAAAAAAAACAAAAAAGAGAGAAAGACATGTACGACACTTTAGGCGCAGAAGGCATGACAGGCGGATTGTCATACTCAATGATATACTGGATCATATTCATCGGTATCGCAGTACTGAGCTGGCTGGTGCAACTGAACCTACAAAACAAGTTCAAGAAGTACTCGCAGATACGCTCATTCCGTGGACTCACAGGCAAGGAGACGGCCGAACTCATGTTGGCCGACTTCGGCATCAAGGACGTGAGAGTACAGAGCGTGGCCGGACAACTCACCGACCACTACAACCCTGTAGACAAGACACTGAACCTAAGCGAGGGCGTATATGCCAGCAACAGCATCATGGCAGCCGCTGTAGCAGCCCACGAATGTGGACACGCAGTGCAACACGCCGTGGCCTACGACCCACTCACCATGCGATCAAAACTCGTACCTGTCGTAAGTTTTGCTTCAAAGTGGATGACATGGCTGCTGCTTGGAGGCATGCTCCTGCTCAGCTATACCGGTAGCCCCACAGTGCTGGCCATCGGTGTCGTGCTCTTCTCACTCACCACACTCTTCTCGTTCATAACACTGCCTGTAGAAATCGATGCCAGCCGAAGGGCTGTGCAGTGGCTCGACTCGAGAGGACTGACCGATGCCGACACCCACGACCATGCTGTCAGCGCACTGCGTGCCGCTGCATACACATACGTGGTGGCTGCACTCAGCTCACTGGCCACACTCATCTACTACATCATGATACTCAATAGCCGGCGCAGATGAACAACAGTCAGGTCCAAATACAGCAACAGACTGAGCGCCAACTACAGAAGCTGACCCCTCAGCAATTGCTCAACGCACGACTCATCGAACTGCCTTTGGTGGAATTTGAGGACCGTGTGAAAACCGAACTGCTCGACAACATAGCACTTGAAGAAGGGCATGACTCTACAGACGATGAGGCTGCAGATATTGATGAAATCAGTATGGAACCGGCTGACAAAACATCGCTCGATGCAGAAGAAACCGGAGTGTATGACGTAGAAGACATTCCTGTCTACACATCCAAGTCGAATCGTGACATGGAGGAAGACCGCCCTATAGGCGACACAAAATCGTTCATCGACGACCTCTACAACCAAATCAGCGATTTCAATGTGACCGATCGCCAACGTGAGATAATCGAAGTGCTAATAGGCTCGCTCGACGCCAACGGCTTCATAGACCGCAACATTGCAGGCATATCCGACGATTTGCTGTTTAAGTTCAACATCGATGCAACAAAAGAAGATATAGAGAAGTCTATCCACACGTTACAAAAGTTCGAACCTGCAGGTATCGGTGCCCGTAATCTGCAAGAATGTCTGCTCATACAGGTTGACCGCCAACTGGCCGACACGCCCGATAGATTTGGCGAACGCTATGATTTGCTGTCATTGGAGCGCACGATACTAAGTAAGTACTTCGACCTGTTCAAACATCAAAATGTAGAGCAACTTGCCATTGAAACAGGGGCAAGCCCCGACATGGTGGGCAAGGCTCTGCTCGGGTTGTCGCACCTAAATCCGCGCCCAGGATTGGCATTGAACGAATCGTCCGATATGGGATATCAGGCCATCGTGCCCGACTTCATTATTGATACGACGCCCGACGGCAATATAAACATAGAGCTGAACCATGGTGAAGTGCCCGAGCTGAAAGTGTCGCGTGACTACTCTGAGCAGCTGGAGCATTATCGGTCATTCGGCGGCAAACTAGGACGGGGGCAGCAAGAAGCATTCGAATACAC
Organism: Bacteroidaceae bacterium; assembly: GCA_017480685.1. GTDB lineage: Bacteria > Bacteroidota > Bacteroidia > Bacteroidales > Bacteroidaceae > Colivivens. The sequence continues at coordinate 35,082 of JAFUSD010000164.1, read as the reverse complement.
ACGCATGAAGGTCGAAGCTGCAAAGATGTTCATAGATTCGGTGCGTCAACGTCAGCATACTCTCTTGCAAACCATGCGTGCCATTGTGCGATTGCAACGCGACTTTATACTCAGTCTCGACGAACAACGACTCAACACTATGCGACTGGTTGATGTAGCCCAGTTGGCACACGTAGATGTGTCGACGGTGTCGAGAGTAAGGAAAAACAAATACGCTCTAATCGACGGACAACTCTATCCGCTTTCGTTCTTCTTCCTGCGTTCGCGCACTAATGCCGATGGCGAGGCTTTGCAACATGAGGAAGTGAAGCAGGCCTTGCGCGAGATGGTTGACGCAGAAGACAAAGCTCATCCCTATACCGACCAAGCACTGGAATCGATGCTACGGCAACGTGGAATGAATATAAGTCGTCGCACTGTGGCAAAGTATCGGCGCGAGATTGGAATTGAAACTGCACTGGTGCGCCAGCGAAAATGAAGCCCCGAGGCGCGTCGACAGACATAAAACTCAACGAACAGTGACAACTAAGTATGCAATAAAGTTTGCCCAGATTTATTCGGCAATATTCTCACCATTCTATGCTCCTATATGGGCGTTTCTGTGGCTCTTCTTTTTCAGCTATCTGCGACTGTGGCCGTGGGGGTACAAGGCCTTTATTCTGGTCGTTGTGGCGGTATTTACCATTTTGTTGCCTCGATTGGGCGTTGAAGTGTTCCGCCGAATCAACAAATGGAGCCGATGGCAACTTAGTCATCGCGAGCATCGACACATGCCTTATTTCATAACCATTGCAAGCTATGCCAGTTGTGTGTTTATTTTCATGCAGACCGGCATGGCTTTGTTTATGCGTGGCATTGTGCTTGCCATGCTCATCACCGGTCTTATCTGTGCTTTGGTAAATGCTTGGTGGAAGGTGAGCACCCACATGGCCGGAATGGGAGGATTGTTCGGAACCATCATTGCTTTCAGCTATTTATTCTATTTCAATCCGCTTTTCCCAATGTGTGTTATGTTGCTCATGTCGGGGGTGATGGGTACAAGCCGTATGGTGTTGCGTCAGCACTCGCTGGCTCAGGTGGTTGTGGGATTTCTTATAGGCACCGTCTGTGCACTGATGTTCATACTGCTTGTGTGGATATAAGGCTGCACTCCTTCCAAAAGACATGTCGTCAGGTAATAATAATACGGTCGTGCATGGCCTGTCGAAACGACCGGATAATAAACGACTAGATAATAAATGACTAAATAATCATTAGTAAATCGTCAAATAGTAAATTACATTATGGTATCAATCATCATGGGCAGTCAGAGCGACATGCCGGTAATGGAAAAAGCAAAGGCTTACCTTGAGGAGCATGGTATAGCCTATGAGGTTAATGTGATGTCGGCTCATCGCAACCCCGAGCAGGTAGCTGAGTTTGCCAAGAGTGCCAAGGCTCGTGGCGTGAAAGTGATAATAGCCGGTGCCGGTATGTCGGCCGCATTGCCAGGAGTCATAGCAGCCTACACGTCGCTGCCAGTAATCGGAGTGCCAATCAAGTCGGGCGCATTGCAAGGCATCGATGCCCTGCTTGCCATCTGCCAGATGCCTCCAGGTGTGCCTGTTGCCACTATGGCCATCGATGGAGCTAAGAATGCCGCCGTGTTTGCACATAAAATCCTGAGCCTATGCGACGCCGTACAGTAGAAGTGCGTGTGGGCAATGTGCCTATGGGAGGCGACAACCCCATACGTGTGCAGTCGATGACTACGGTTCCCACCACCGACACCATGGGGTGTGTGGAGCAGATAAAGCGTATTGTAGATGCCGGTGGCGAGTATGTGCGCCTCACTACACAGGGAGTTCGCGAGGCCGAGAACCTTGAAGCCATACGCAACCGCTTGGCCCTCGACGGCTATACGGTGCCGCTCATTGCCGATGTCCACTTCAATGCCAATGTGGCCGATGTGGCTGCGCGCTATGCCGACAAGGTGCGCATCAATCCCGGCAACTATATAGACCCTGCACGCAAGTTCCGCAAGATTGACTTCACCGATGCTGAGTATGCTGCTGAGCTCCACCGGCTCGAAGACCGTTTCGTGCCGTTGCTCGACCTCTGCCGTCACAATGGTACGGCTTTGCGTCTTGGTGTGAACCACGGTTCGCTCTCCGACCGCATCATGAGTCGTTATGGCGACACGCCCGAGGGTATGGTAGAGAGCTGTATGGAGTTCCTCCGCGTGTGTGTCAAGGAGCATTTCGACCAGGTGGTCATCTCGGTCAAGGCATCCAACACGCAGGTCATGACCACCACCATGCGACAGATGGTGCATGCCATGGACTTGGAAGACATGCACTTCCCGCTCCATCTCGGTGTGACCGAAGCCGGCGAGGGCGAGGACGGACGCCTGAAGAGTGCCGTGGGTATCGGTGCCCTGTTGCTCGACGGTATTGGCGACACCATTCGTGTGAGCCTGAGCGAAGCCCCCGAGAAAGAGATACCGGTGGCCTACGGCATACTGCAAGCAGCACGTACACGCATCACCAAGACCGAGTATATCAGCTGTCCTGGTTGTGGTCGTACCATGTACGACCTTGAGCAGACCATTGCCCGAGTGAAGGCAGCCACGTCGCAGTTCAAGGGTCTGAAGATAGGAATTATGGGATGTATTGTGAATGGTCCGGGCGAGATGGCCGATGCCGACTTTGGTTATGTCGGTGCCGGTCGCGGCAAGGTGAGTCTCTATCGCGGCAAGGAGTGTGTTGAGATGAACATACCCGAGGCCGACGCAGTGGAACACCTGCTCCGCCTTATCGAATCATCGCAGCATGCAGGTTGATTTCCTCATGATTTCCATGCCATAGATTTCTTACCTGGATACAAGGCTCGCAGCCATGATGTATCGGTTGCTGAAAATAAGGATATCGTCAACGCCCTTTGAGGATATCGTCAACGCCTTGCGAGGATATCGTCAACACCCTTTGAGGATATCCTCACTTTTTTTTGCATATATCCTTTCATTTCTTGTGGCGCATTGAGTGGCTCAGATATTCGCCGGTTGTCACCACCGGCAGCAGATACCACTTGTATGGTTTGCGTAGTATCTGCATGAGGTTCACCAGTTGGAACAAGCTGCTCATCATCCGGTTGTGATGTTTGCGGTAGGTATACAGTTTCGAAATGTGTAGCTCGCGGGTTGTCTGGTGTGATGGTGTGGTCGAGCCTCCATGTATGTGGTGGTAGGTCAGGGTGGGGTATACCACACACGTGTAGCCGTGCATGCGCAGGCGCCGGCAGATGTCGTACTCTTCGTAGTAGAGGAATATGTTGGTGTCGAAAGCTCCTATGTTCCAGAATTTCTGTGCGTCAAACAGCATGAGCGGTCCGCAAATCTGGCTTACACAGAACGGCTCAGTGCGGTCGTACTGCTTACGCCTTGGATACTTCTGTGGTTGCATCCGCTCAAAGAGCCCGTCGCCCAGCAGCTCGTGGCGCAGGCCCGGGGTGTGTTTGAACGTTGCCACCGGTTTCCCCTCGCTGTTCAGCTGCTGCGGGGTGATTACCCCCACCTCACTGTGCTCCTGCATGTAGTCTACGAGCGGGCTGATGCAGTCGTGGCTGAAGGTCACGTCGCTGTTCACGAAACACAGGTAGTTGCCGTGTGCGGCCTCGGCGCCGCGGTTGTTGCCACAGCCAAAACCGCCGTTCTGCCGACACTCAATCAGGGTGCACTGTCCGCGCAACACCTCCAATTTTTTCAGAGCCTCGGTGCCGCTGCCGTTGTCTACCACGATTATTTCTTTCTGCACAGAACCCAGAAATTGCTCTATGCTCGACACACAACGCCGAGTGAGGTCGGAGCGCTTGTAGTTCAGTATAATGAATGATACCATCATGCGCGATTCGTTGTTTTGTTTCTTCTGACGATACAAAGGTACACTTTTTTTGAATTACCAACAAACATTATTCCCTTTTCTTCATCAAGCATTCAAAGATTGCGCATTTTTTATTATATTTTTACTACTCTATAATAATCCATTCTTGATTTCCAACAATTCCTGTCAATGTGATTTGGGAATCTCAAACGCATTACCTTGTCTATTCTATGATTTGTTTTGTTCGGTTGTAATCTACTTCTCCTATTGTGTATCCTTTGAAATACGATTTTATACTACGAAGGCATCCATGATAGTTTTCTTGTTTACACCAAAGCAATATCGTGGCTCTTTCAATGTTTATGTGTGTCAGTTGTTGTTTCATATCCAGTATCACTTCAGTTGTTTCATATCCAGATACTCATCCAACTCTCACTTTGGATTAATTAGTAGTTGGGACATTACGTCCTTATTATGCATTACTCTATCCATGGATGGCATAAAATCTTTGTCAAATGTCAACTCCAATTGACTTTCCTGCTTCTTTTTCGCATGGCCTCTGGGAGTGGCTGTCCGACGATTCTGTGTTGATGTCAGATTGTTATAAAGCAAACAGACTTGTCTATTCACGGCTTCAAAATCCATTTCGTCGTAACTTTGAATCAGTTGTTCCTCCTGCGCTCCTTCCATTGCCATGAAGTCGGGCACTTTCAGTTTGCGCAGATATTGGCTCTGCCAACGGGGGAATCCACCGTTCATATTGTTGGTGATGCTACTGATTTGCTGACGGATAATATCCGACATCAGAATGGCACTCAGAATCTTCAGTTTGCGGACGCTATGACCGATGACGTAGTATAGATTGTGAAGTGGATAAAAACGTCCTTCATCCACAAAAATATAGCGATTGCCCGACATATCGGGAAGCAGGATTTTTGCCTCCGATTTCAGTTGAGGATTGATGCGATCTATCGTCTTATACCATTTCGACGTGTTCTTACGGGCTACATGCCTTTCAGCAAGCCGTTCCCTATGGCTCTCAAGATAGCGGGCCGCCAGCGGATAATGAGTCAGACTGATGAGTTCGCCACTTGGAGTATAAGGATTCAGTAAATATTCCTGATGCCAGCACATGGTGTCACCTCGCAAGTCCTTTGCATTCAGGGCAGGCAATAGCAGTTCTGGCTCTACAAGACTGGGCAACTCTGAGGAGATGAAAATGTTGTCGGCACCAGTAGCCACACCGATGCCAATCTTGAAGCCCAATTCTTCGATGGTGTACAGCTGGCTGTAGTTCGTTTGAATGAAAGCATCCGACCATTCATCGTCTATAGGGGTGTTTCTCTCTGTCGGATGGAGATTAGCAAGTTCGTCCATACTTTCCACTTCAGCATATTCAAAGGTCTCACGGTGTGTACTGTTGGAAATCAGTGTAATAGCCGGATAGGCTAGCACGTCCTCCTTAAAAGCATTGGCACGTTCCAGATTGATGATGCTTTCTAGCCGGAAGCATCTGGCAATAAGTCTGCGCAGTTTCCTGCCATACTCGTTTTTCAACCATCTGTTGGCACAAATAAAGCAATGTTTGCCACTGGGCTTGAGTGCTCTCAGTGTCTTTTCAAAGAAGGGGATGTAGAGGTCGGATCGATAGTGAAACGTGGGGAACGTATTCTTGATATAGTCAATTTGGCTGGCAGGTATATTCTCGTACCTGACATATGGTGGATTGCCTACCACCACATCCACCTCATGTAATTGGGCTGACAGAAAATCGCCTACTCTGATGTGAACATCTGTGGGATTAAGTCCCAATTCCTTGATTCGCTCGCGGCAACGCTGTATCTTTTCCTCCACGATGTCGTAGCCATAGACACACCTTATGAAAGCCGCCTGTGCATCGAAGCCAAAACGAAGGGCAGACTCCATCAGACGGTGTGCTATCTCAACGACGAACTCGCCCTCACCGCACGATGGCTCAAGTATGATGATGTTGGAAAGATTCTTGTCGGCAGTATAGCCTACAAGGTCAAGCATATACCTGACCACTTCTGGGGCGGTAGGCACATCGCCGTGTCCGCCTCCGTTGGCTCGTTCTCCGTACACGCAATTACTTGAATTCATCTTTAACGCCATTTAGATACCCTGCGAATGAATTGATAAAACTCTGGACAGAGATGTCAGTTGCCAAGTCGCCGTAAGTGTTGACATCACTAGTCCACAGCAATGCTGCGGAGGTGTAATGCCGTTCCAGGATTAGTTTCTGGCAAAGAATGCGGTATCGGTTCAGATAACTGGCATCATTGAATTCAGGGCGAACTGGAAAGTAGGGTTCGTAGTTCCTCACGGGACGCTCAGATGCATCGTCGCGTCCCACAACCATGAGCCAGCCAATCCACGGAGCCTGCTGATTGGGAAACTGTCCCTCGCGGAATGCCGTCCACAAGTCAACGGCAGAACCTATTGCCTCTTCCGTCCTGTTGTTGAAATTGTTGCCGTATGAGCCCACTTGCGATTTTAATTCAATGGCAGCAATCAACTTTCCTGTTGGTGCAATAATCAGCATGTCCCAGTCTTTTGAAGAACGGAAATATCCAGGTAGATAATTCCTATCAGTGATGATGTTTTTAGCAGGAACACCTGCATCTACGGCAACCTTTTTCAGTAAATCTATGAAGCCATCCATCTGTTTGCCACCAACCACTGCACCACGGTTCGACACATCTTTACTGTCTTTCAACTGGCGTTTCTTGGTGTTCCAAAAGAATTTCACTGCTTTTGAAACTCTGGAGGTGTAATCAGTATCGTTTATGACTATTTTATTTGCTGCCATTTTGATTTTACATTTAGAATTGCTGCAAATTTAGATAAAATATTCGAGATTATAAGCCAGACGAGATAAAAACTTATACAATTTGAATAGAAAAGTTAGAAATCAGAGCCGACATTCGCACTGGTCGTACATTTGACGAGTGCTTGAGCCTTACTTCCATTTAAAGCTTGTCAATTCCTGTTTCATCAAGCATTTGCCTGGTCGTTAGAGCGACGTGAGGGAGTTACCGACCTTAAGAAACTCATCGGGGAAACACACAACGCCGAGTGAGGTCGGAGCGCTTGTAGTTCAGTATGATGAATGATACCATCATGCGCGATTCGTTGTTTTGTTTCTTCTGACGCTGCAAAGTTACGAAATAAATCTGTGAGTATGCCGATTATAAGTCTGAGAACAGCTATAATCCATGAAAAATGTGTATCTTTGCACAAAAATAACCAACTATGAGACTCGAAAACACACCCGCCACCACGTCGGCACCAGTGGTGGAACACCATCCGCTCCAGCCATTCCTCCCGGTTGCCACACGCGTGCTCTTCCTCGGCAGTTTCCCTCCAGGGCAGCACCGGTGGTGCATGCCGTTCTTCTATCCCAACTATATCAACGACCACTGGCGCATCATAGGCAGCATCTTCTTCGGCGACTCTCTGCACTTTGTCGACACCAGTGCCCGCACATTCCGCCTCGACCTCATACGTCCGTTTCTCGAACGCACAGGCATCGGCTACTTCGACACGATGCAAGTCGTGCGACGCCTGCGCGGTGGGGCGTCCGACAAATATCTCGAGATGGTGACCCCCACCGACATCCCTACACTCATCAGGCCCCTCAGCCAGCTCCAGATTATTGCCGTCACAGGCAATCTGGCTGCATCCACACTGGTCAACATACTTGGGATAGACCATGTGCCGGCAGTAGGCGAGTATGTGGAGTATACACCATCGGCCACACAACACCCACGGCCACACCCGCTGCTCGTCTACCGCCTGCCATCGTCATCGCGGGCATACCCGCTGTCACTGGACAGGAAAGTGGAAGCCTACAGACGCATGTTTCAGCTGGCACAACTCATCGACTGACCCCACAAACCACTACCTGCAGCCATGCCTGCAAAAAAAATGCTATACAAGCCTCCGTGTAGGGGCTCATATAGCATTTAAGGTCTTTTTTTATGCCACTTGGCAGCTCATCAATCGTCGACCACGTTCTTGCGAACGAGTTTCTCCTTGATACGAGCCTTCTTACCAGTGAGGTTGCGCAGGTAGTAGAGCTTAGCGCGGCGCACCTTACCAACCTTGTTGATAGTGATGCTGTCGATGTTTGGCGATTCGATAGGGAAAATACGCTCCACACCTACAGTGCCCGACATCTTGCGGACGGTGAAACGCTTCTTCTGGCCTTCGCCCGAAATCTTGATAACTACACCGCGGTAGAGCTGGATACGCTCTTTCGAACCTTCGATGATTTTGTAAGCAACTGTGATAGTGTCACCTGCTTTGAACTTAGGGAACTCTTTGCCGGTGGCAAATGCCTCTTCGGCAACTTTAATCAAATCCATTCTATTCTTCTGTTTGTTTATTGGTTAATGATGTTCCAACGAAGCATTCTCTGGTATCTCATCCTCAGACAGCGGCTTCGCTAAAGCGAGTGCAAAGGTACGAAATAATCGACAACCGACAATCGCAAATTGATAATAAATTGATGCAATGAGGGCGATTTTTTCCCTCCGACACCGTTTTTTATATGTGCGAGTTGCAATTAATTATCAATTATCAATTGTCAATTATCAATTAATCCTTACCTTTGTAATGCCAAAACAAGAGTCAATCCACAATTCGTAAATGAGCATTGCGGCTGATAAAGCATAAAATAACCAAATCGTCGGATAAATCGTAAATCGTAAATCGTCAAATAGTAAATAACATCATGTTTCAGTTTTCATTCGAAGTCCTGCCGCCACTCAAGGGAACAGGCACCGGCAGCCTCTTCTCAACCATCGATCAACTGATGGAGTTCGGCCCAAAATACATCAACATCACCACCCACCGCAGCGAGTATGTCTACACCGAACAGCCCGACGGCTCCTTCCATCGCTCACGCCTGCGCCGCCGGCCCGGCACCATAGCCGTGGCAAGCGCCATCATGCAACGATATAATATAAAGGTGGTGCCACACCTCGTGTGCTCCGGCTTCACAGCCGAGGACATCGAATACATGCTGCTCGACCTGCAGTTCCTCGGCATGACCGAGATATTCGCACTACGTGGCGACAAGGCAGCCGACGAACGGCAGTTCCGACCCGAGCCCGGAGGCTACAGCCACGCCACCGAACTCATCGAACATATCAACAACTTCAACGGCGGACACTTCATCGACGGCTCTGAAATCAAAGTGAAAGGCACACCATTCACATTCGGGGTGGCAGCATATCCCGAGAAACACGAAGAAGCCCCCAACCTCGATGCCGACATCAGTGTGCTGAAACTAAAACAAGACCTCGGAGCCAAGTATGCCGTCACCCAACTCTTCTATGACAACACCCGTTACTACCAGTTCGTAGAGCAAGCACGCAAGGCAGGAGTCACCATACCCATCATACCCGCGCTCAAACCCCTCACCAAGCGCAGCCAACTCACCATCGTGCCCAAGACCTTCCATGTCGACATACCGCAGCCACTGGCCGAAGCGGCAGCCACCGCAGCCGACGAGTCACAGATAGCGCAGATAGGAGTGGAGTGGGCCGTCGGCCAGTGTCGCGACCTCAAGGCCCACGGCATACCAGCCATACACTTCTACACCATGTCGGCCACCGACAGCATACGTAAAATCCTCAACCAAGTGTTATGAACCCCATCGTAAACCAAGCAATAAGCAACCGCCTCAACGCCGAAATCAATGCCGGACGCCTGCCCCACGCACTGCTGCTTTCAGGCCCCGAAGGCAACGGAGCATACGCCCTCGCCCTGCAGCTGGCAACACGTCTGCTCGATGCACCAGCCATGATGGCGCGCCTCGAACACCCCGACCTCCACTTCACTTTCCCCGTCTTCAAGAAAGACTCCAAGCCAACAACAAGCGATGTCTTCGTGCGTCAGTGGCGCGAAATGGTGCTCGCTGCACCATACTTCGGCTATACAGAATGGATGGAAGCCATAGGAGCCGAAAACCAACAACTCACCATATATGTCGAAGAAAGCGAATCACTGCTGCGCAAACTGAACCTCAAATCAAGTCAAGGCGGATACAAGGTATGCATCATCTGGCTGCCAGAGAAGATGAATGCCGAGTGTGCAAACAAACTGCTCAAGTTGCTCGAAGAACCACCACAGTCAACACTCTTCATTCTGGTGAGTGAACATCCAGAGCAAATGCTCACCACCGTGCGTAGCCGCTGTCAGACCATCGAAGTACCACCACTGGCCGAAGCCGACATCAACGCCACACTCGTCAGCCAGTACCATGTAGACCCACAGATGGCAGCAGGCATAGCACGTACCAGCTACGGAAACATGTGCGCAGCCATAAGGCAGATAATGGGACACTCAGAAACCGATGCCTTCCTCGAACAGTTTAAAAGCCTTATGCGACTCAGCTATATGCGACGTGTACGTGAGATGAAAGCATGGAGCGACGAAGTGGCAGCCATGGGACGCGAACGACAGAAACGCTTCCTCGACTACTGCCAGCGCATGATACGCGAGAACTTCATCTACAACTTCCACAACCCCGACCTCAACTACATGAACCGCGATGAGGCCGAGTTTGCCGTCAAATTCGCACCCTATATCAACGAGCGCAACGTCATAGGCATCATGGACGAACTACAGCTCTGCTATCGCGACATCGCCCAGAACGGCAACGCCAAAATCATCTTCTTCGATTTCGCCCTCAAGATGATAGTGCTCATCAAGAACCGATGATAAGTGAAACTTTTCTTCCATTCCCTTCACTTCCTTCAACTTTTGCAAGTGGCACTTGCAAAAGTTGAAGGAAGTGAATTATCACTTTGCCTTCTTGCGGCGGAACCATCCGAATACTACAGCAGAAGCGAGGAGGGCGATGAGTATGTAGAAGGATATGTTGGCGATGGTCTCGGTGGTGCTTACTGAGTCGGGACGGAACTGCATCTGGATGGTGTGACGTCCGGCTGGCACATACATGGCTCGCAGCACGTAGTCGGCACGAACGATGGGGCTTTCGGTGCCATCGATGGTGGCGCGCCATCCGGGGTAGTATATCTCGGAGAATACCACGAGACCTCCGTTGAGCGACTCTACTTCGTAGCTCACTTCGTCGGCATCGAGGTGTGTCTGGCGTATGGTGGCAGTTGAGTCGGAGGCTGCCGTGTCGAGTGTCTTGCCATGGAGTGAAGATGCAAATGTGCGGTCGATGACTGCCGTGTGGCGTGGTGACACGGTGTGGAGTGCTTCGATTTCTTCGTTGGCATTATCGACGTATTTCACGTTGTCGACAAACCATGCGTTGCCCAGTGCGCTGTTGTTTTCGATGGGGATGCGTGCTCCGCCTTGACCCGCGAGGATGAACCACCGGGCATTGAGCATGTTGAGCACGGGCAGTTGCTCTTCGGCCCCTGCCGCACGGAGGTCGTAGACAGGCATGCCGAGGGCGGAATGTGTGGCGGCCGAGTCGAGCGGTGCTGACTGCAGGAGGGTGTATATCTTGGGCACTTCGGTTGCGATATGTTCCTCTACGAGCTCTTGATAGCGGCGCAGTTTGGCAGCATGATATCCACCTATGCTGCTGAAGAAGAACGATGTGGTGTTGTCGTTGAAGGTGCTGACGGTGAGGTTGAGCACACGGTAGTTGCGTCCGTCGCCCGAAGTGGAGAGTATGAGGCGGTCGGCATCCGAGGGTTGCACGGCTGTGGCTGTGCGTGGGGTTTCGAACATGGAGTCGTTGAGGTAGCGCTTGTTGACCATCCACATGTCGACGAGGCATATAGCGATGATATATACGTAGTTGGGGATGAACAATGTGCGCTTATTGCCTCGGTACATGCGCCAGAGGAAGAAGGCTCCGATGATGATGATGATGGCCGAACGCCATGCATCGCTGCTCACCATGGCGGCACGCATCTGCGAGAGGCTCATGAGTATCTGGCTGGCAGTTGCCTGGTCGAAGTATCCGCGGGTGGTGTAGGTGTCGAGTGCGTTGCGGTCGGTGGTTGAGATGCAGTCGCCCATGATGGTGGGATGTAGTGCGAAGACGATGCAGATGCCGGCAGTGATGAGGCTGCTGATGGTCAGTGCGCGCAGCATGGAGGCGCGTCGCTCTTTGTCGGCACATGCTTCGATAAACTCCTTGAGGCCCAGCATGGCGAGCATCGGTATGCAGAACTCAGCCACTACGAGTATGGAGCTGACGGTGCGGAACTTGGCATACATGGGTATGTGGTCGATGAAGAAGTCGGTGAATCCCATGAAGTTCTTTCCCCATGCGAGCATGATGCTCAGTATGGTTGCGATGAGCAGTGCCCACTTGAGCGGGCTATGGTTGGGCAGTATGATGAGCGAGAGGATGAAGAGCATGCACACGAGTGCACCTACATATACGGGTCCGCTGGTGCCTGGCTGTTCGCCCCAATACTGGGTGAATGCTCCGTAGATGCCGTTTTGTGTGAACATGGGGTTGGCCTTGCTCATGGCTGTCTTGCTGTCAGACAGTGGAACGCTGGCTCCACCCATTACGTCGGGGATGAGAAGCGTCCAGGTTTCACCCACTCCATAGCTCCATGCGGTGATGTAGCTGCGCTCGAGTCCGCTGTCGGTCTGGTCGTCGGTCTTACCCTCCTTCACCAGTTCGCTCTTTCCGCGCATGGTGTCCTTGGCATATTGGTAGGTGTGGTATAGGTTTGACGCATTGATAGCAACTGCGATGACGGCTGCCACGGCTATCGATGCAGTGCCGATGATCCAGCCTTTCAGTGCCTTACGACGGATGGCGTCGATGAGATATGCTATGACGATGAGTGCTTCGGGCAGCAGGAAGTAGTAGGTCATCTGCACGTGGTTGCTCATGATTTGCAGTGCTGCAAACAATGCGGTCACTGCACATCCCAGCAGGTAGCGCCGGCGGTAGCAGAGCACGATGCCTGCGATGGTGGGCGGTATGTATGCCAGTGTGAGTACCTTCCAGATGTGTCCGGCTGCTATGATGATGAAGAAATAGCTTGAGAACGCCCACACGATGGCTCCCAACACTGCCATCCACCGACGGAAATCGAATGCACGCAGCAGGATGTAGAAGCCCAGCATGGATATGAAGATATAGAACACGTAGTCGGGCAGCCACAGGTGGTAGGCCTTCTCGATGGCTGTGAGGTTGCGTGTAGAGTCGTACGATGGTGCAATCTGATATGTAGGCATGCCGCTGAATGCGCTGTTCGTCCAGCGCGGAGTAGTGCCGTCGTGAGCTGCACGATAGGCGTTGATTTCCACTCCCAGCCCGTCGGCTGCGCTGTTGTCGTGCTGCGACAGACGGCGTCCGTCGATATCGGCAGGATAGAAATAAACTAAAGAAATGATGGCAAAGAGCACTACGCACAGTGCTTCGGCCCAGAATGATTTGAGTTGTTTCAACATATTTGGTGTCTTGTTTTGTTACACATTATTTATATGTATGCATTAAATACGCGTGCAAAGTTACGAATTTTTTCGCTCAGTATGTGAAAATAATGTGTAATTTGTTTGTGGGAACCAAAATAATGTTGTAACTTTGCGGCGGATTCAAAAGAAGCACTTAGTTTTTTTATCACTTTTGAAGGTGATTAAATAGTGTAAATTAGTAGGAGAGAGTCAGGTCCGAGGAGGATATGACTCTTATTTTTTTATCCATATCGTTCACCGTGGCGCTTGTTGACAACATGTCGATATACATGAATGTTTTTGCAAGGATATCCTCGCAGGTCGTTGAGGATATCCTCGCAGGTCGTTGAGGATATCCTCGCAGGTCGTTGAGGATATCCTTGCAGGTCGTTGAGGATATCCTCATCTTCAGCCTTCCTTATTGTTGTAGTGATTTGATGAACTCTATTTCCACTATTCGCAGCTGTTGCAGTCGGGTTGCAGGTGTGGATGTGGTGGCGTCGAGCTGGCTGGCTTGACCGCCTGCCACCTCGGTTATGTTCTGGAATCGCGCGGCTTCGGGGTCGTCGAAGTTGGGAGCAGAGAGGCGCGCGCTGTTGCGGTCGATGGAGCGTAGGGTGTAGCGCTGTGCCACGACGGGCTGCTGGATGTCGAGATGCACGTAGCCGAGGGTGGTGGGGGTGATGCCGCGCCACACCACTACGTCGCCTTCGGCGGTGTGTGCCACGACCTCGAGTGGGTAGTTGGTTGTGCGCCATCCTGCAAACTTGACGCACACGTCGGACAGCGCGGCTGCTTCGGCCAGGGTGTAGGTGATGGCGGTGCCGCCCCGCCATTCGCTGAGTTCGTTGTCGTCGTAGCTCAGACCCACGCCCTCGCCGTTGGTATCGGCCGAAGCTGATGCGATGGCAATGCCGGTATGTGTTTGCACATAGGTGGGCTGGCCGAGTTGTTTGTTTGCTACCGCAACGGGTTGTGTGGCTGAAGGTGTGTGGGTGTGTGTCTTAAGTTTGATGACTTGTGGCGCCAGGCCTTCTGCCTCGGCCTTCAGTGTCACGATGCCAGCTTTGGTGGTGCTGCGTAGCAACACGCGGTTCACTCCGCACTCGACGGGCAGCGACTGGCTGAGGATGTAGTTGTCAGGACCTTGTGCTATGCCACCGCGCCACTCGGCTGGGCCGTCGATGGTGAAACTGACGGGACGGTTGTCGAGCGGACAGCGGTGTCCGTCTTTATCTACTACCTCAAACTCGACGAGCATGAGGTCGGCCCCGTCGGCTTGCCAGCCTTGCGGGTTCTCGATGGTGGTGAGGCGCAGTGCAGCCGGCTCACCTGCTGTGCTGATGGTGTGGCGCGAGAGTTCGCGGCCGTGGCGGTCGTACCCAATGGCGGTGAGGGTGCCTGCTTCCCACTGGATGCGCGGGAATGTGTAGAGGAAACGGTAGTCGCAGCGGCCGTGTCCGAGGCTGCGACCGTTGAGGAAGAGCTCGACATCGTTGGCGTTGGATACTACATAAACAGGTTTTGTCACTCCGGGCTCGTAGTTCCAATGGCCTACGATGTAGGTCTGATTGTAGTGGGCGAGTTGTGGCTCGAGGGGTGAGCCTTCGGTGTCGTTGGGCTGGTCTACCCATCCGTGCCACATGACTTGATGTGCATAGAATGCATCTTTGGGTATGCGCATGGGGTCGGTGACTCCGCTGCGGCGGTAGTTTTCCACTCCGCGGTGGTGGGTGTTGGTGTCGCTGAAGATGATTTTCACACCTCCGCTGCTCACACGAGTGCCGGTGCCGGGACGTTCGCGCCAGTAGTCATACCATCGGCGCACGAGCTCGACTACGAATTCGTCTTGGTTGTGGTTGTATGCGTTGGCTGGCTGTCCGTTGTGGAGCGGGCCTTCGCCTTCGGGGTGGTAGGGGTAGGAATAGGCGTCGTAGTTCTTGCGAAGCCCCTCGTCGCGACAGTACTCCATGGCCCACATGGGGTGTTTGGCGCTTTTGTTGATGTAGAGCATCTCGCCGCCATATTCCGACTCGTTGATGTCGAGCATCTCGCGCGAGCCGACAGCTCGTCCGCCATGGGGGTCGTATAGGTCGCGTATGGCTTTGAGTTCCATCACATGTTCGCGGCTGATGGATTCGTTGCCGCCTTCGTAGAAGATGATGGATGGGTTGTTGCGGTTGTAGATGATGGCATCGCGCATGACCTCGGTGCGCTGTCGCCAGCGGTCGCCATCCACGTCCTTCTCGCTGTCGCCTGCCGGCATGGCTTGCATGAGACCCACGCGGTCGCACGACTCGATGTCCTGCTTCCACGGGGTGATGTGCATCCAGCGCACGGTGTTGGCCCCACTCTCGACCATGAGGCGGTTGGAGTAGTCGCTGAGCCATGCTGGCACACTGATGCCTACGGCCGGCCATTCGTTGCTCGTGCGCTGTGCGTAGCCTTTCACCTGGACAACGCGGTCGTTGAGCCACACCATGCCCTGGCCGAAACGGGTGGTGCGGAAGCCGGTGCGGGTGACGACTTCGTCGAGTGTCTTGCCGCGCGGGTCGACGAGTGTGGTGACTACATCGTAGAGGTTGCCTTCACCGACTGACCACCATCGCATGCCGGTCATGTCGACTTGTGTCTGCATGATACGTGTCTCGCCCGGGGCAATGGTGACGGAGGCCGATACAGATGTGGTGCCCTCGATGTCGGCACGCAGTCTCAGGGTCTGCGGATGGTTGGATGCATTGTGCACCTGGCTCTCGACGCCTATGGTGGCGGTGCGTGACACGATGTCGGCTTGCTTGAGGTAGACGTATGTGCCGGTGGTCTTGAGGTTGGAATAGAGTGGTAGGGTTTGATATACGTCGCCGGTGATGTGCAGCCACACGTTCTTCGTGATGCCGCCGTAGTTGGCGTTGAAGTTGCGGTCGTTCCACTGGTATTTGCTGTTCGACGAACGTTCGCGATAGTTCCAGTCGTTGTCGGTCTTCACCTCTATGCGGTTCTTGCCTTTATGGACGAAGGGAGTAAGGTCGAAGCCGAAGGCCATGACTCCGTTTTCGCTGATGCCCACGAGCTGGTCGTTCACATACACGTCGGCTGCCTGACGCACTCCCTCGAACTCGATGAACACGCGCTTGCCCTTGAGGCTGGGCAGGGTGAACGTCTTGCGATACCACACCACGGAGTCGGGCAGCTGCTCGATGGATACGCGGAACGCATCGTCTTCGTTCCATGCGCGGGGCAGGGTGACGAGTTCGGCCGATGAGCCGATGGCCCAGTTGGCGTTGAAGTTTATGTGGCGCTGTGCCTGTGTGGCCATCGCTGTCATCATGAAGGCAATGGCTAAGGTGATAGTCTTGTTCATGGCTTTTTATTTATAATGTGTATCTCATAATGCATAATTGGATTTGAGTGCTTTATTTCACAAAGATCTTATGCCCGTCTTGTATGTAGAGCCCCTTGGAGGGGTGGCTGATGGGGCGGCCTGTGATGTCGTAGATGGTCGGCTGACGTGGCGTGTCGGCCTTGACGGGAGATATTGCATCGGCATCGGGGTCGGCCACGATGCGTATCACTCCACGCGATTGCAGTTCGCTATAATCCCAGATGTAGCCGTCGAGCGGACGTTCGGGCATGAAGGTGGGTGTTCCGCTGAGGTTTATGGTGCTTGTACCGGTAAATACTTTCAACTCTTCGTCGGGATGCCATTCGCCGCTCAGGCGCTCCATGAGGAAACGGGGTGAGGTGAGTGTGACGGTGCCTGCCACGGCATAGGTGTCGACGTTGCTCTTTGTGTTGCCACGACCGCGGACGCGTATGTTGCCGCCCGAGTTGACACGCAGTGTGCTGGTGAGGGTGATGCTGCCAGTGAGCATCGTGTTCTTCGATGCACCGATGGTGCCGCCGTTCATCACGACCACGGCTCCCGTCTGTCCCGACCCTAAGAGCATGGCACCCGAACGGACGGTGATGGTGCCTGTGGTGGTAGGTGCGTCAGTGTTTTCCACATCGAGGGTGCCTTCATAGACGTTAATGGGCGCGGCGCTACTGCCGGTCAGGGTCAATCGTCCGTCGCCATACTTATTGACCGTGATGCCCGATGCCAGTGTGCCGGCATAGGTGTTGTCGGTGCCGAGATAGCCGATATTCCATGTGCCCGAGGTGATGGATGCTGCGGCGTTGCTGCCCTCGAGTGCACCCACCGAGTGTGTGCCGCTGTTGTTATACACGTAGCCACCACCGCTGAGTCGCAGTGTGCCCCTTTGCATGTTGAGGGCTCCGGCCAGTCGCAGCTCGCCGCTCGTGACTTCTATTACGCCCTCGAAGGTCGATGCATTGGGAGCAAAGTCGCCGCGCACGTAGGGGAAACTGATTTTCATCGTGCCCTTGCCTGTGAGGGTGGGGCGGATGCTGCATCGCTGACCGCCGTGGATGGTGAGAGTGCGACCCTCCTCAATCTCAATCTTGTTCTGAAGCGAAGGCACGGCACTCGTCGTGTTGTTGTTGAAGATGGCGATGGATGAGTTGCCGCTGACGAGAATCTTCGACGTGGCGGTGCCGAACGTGGTGTTCCATGCTCCCATGGCCAGTGTGCCGCCCTTGATGATGGTGCCGCCCGAATAGGTATTTGCACCTGCATAGGTGATGTTGAGCTGACCGCCTCCGGTCTTCACCAGTGTGCCTTTACCCGATATCTGTCCCTTCAGAGCCGTGGTGCCCGATGGTATGTTGATGGTGGCGCTGTCGGTGATTTGCAGCGCGCGGTTGGTCGATGCGTTTGAGTTGTTGACGGTGAGGGTAGCCTTGCCCATGCGCCAGTTGCCTGCTGCGGTTGTTGCTGCTCCCATAGGGCTGGGTGTGCCGCCGTCGGCCAAATCGCTCACGACCACGGTGCCGCCCATGATGGCGGTAGCACCTGTGTAGTCGCTCTTGGTGGTGTTGAGGGTGACGCGTCCGTTGCCGTTGAATGTAAGCCCACCTTCGCCCGAGAAACCACCATCGCCGCTGAAGGTGTAGGCCTTAGTGTCGTTGGTGAATGTGACTCCCGATGTGGGCATCAGTGTGTTGATGCTGACCGAAGTGACGGCTGCATCGTCGCCAAACTCAACCTTATCGCCTGCCACAAACTCGGTGGCAGTGGCCGAGATGGCGAAGTTGGCGGTTTGATAATCCCACAGGTTGCTGCTCGTGCCGGTCCATGCCACGTGGTCGTTGGGTTGGCGTTGTGAATTGATGACGAGCCACAGTGCGTCGTCTTCTGCTACTATATTATACGACAAACCAGTAAGTCCGCGCACCGAGCAATTGTCGGTCGAACCGCTGAATGTGCCTGCATATTCAATCAGCTTGTAGCGCCCTGCCTCTGGCTTTTGGTAGTTTATGGTAAACACGATGTTGCCTGTGAGTTGCAGATTGCCGTTGGTGTGGATGAGGTCGTCGGGGGTGTTGAGTTCTACATACACGCGCCTCGTGATGTTGAGGCCTTTCTTCATTGTCATTATGCCGCTGGGCATGAGTCGGCAACCCTCGTAGTTGAGTGCTCCCTCGAAGATGATGGTGTCCTCCAACGTAGCATTTCCTGCCAGTGTGCCTCGTGCGCGCAATTCCACGGGGCTGCTTATGGTGGACGTGGATGTCAGTGTGCCTTCCGATATGTAGAGTGTTCCGGTGGTCGATACAGGCACGTCGAGGCTCACCGTTCCTTGCTGACTCTTCCAGATATCACCCTCGCCTGCAATGGCACCCGTGCCGCTCACGTTGATAGTCTGGCGTTTCACCGGCATCATATACATGGTGGCGGGCTTTATCTGAGTGTCGAGCGTGATGTTGCTGTCGGTATAAAGGTCGTAGAGGAGCGACTTGCCGTCCTGGTATGCCACGGTGTTCGTGCGCATATAGTTATAATAAGTGTCGGTCGAACGCTGTACGAGGTCGGCCACCATGACAGGCGGCAATTGAGGCCGCGGCATGTCGTAACCTAGATAGAAGCCTGGGTTAGGACTTTGATAGTAGCCACGTGTTGTGCAGTCGCCACGGTAGTGAGGGTCTTCCATGAGACAGTAGATTCGGTTTTCGGTGGTTGGGTAATCGGTCGTGACACCTACGAAGCCTACAATCACACCACCTTCCTTATGCAGCAAGATGAGTTCTTCGCGCCAATCGCCGATGATGTCGCCCCAGAAGGCGGCACGTGCGGCATAAACAGTGGTGTAGCGGTATCCGCTGATTTTAGCGAATTCCACTTCGCGTCCCTTGAAGAAATCCTGAACATACACATTGTAGTGGCTGTCGCTGGTTCTTACTGTCTCGCGATCGAGGTCGGCATCCCACCATATACCTTCGGTCGGCCACTGGTTTTCGTAGTCGGATATTAGGTCGCCTTTTGCATCATATACACTGCCGTTCATCGTCGACCACATCTCCCAGCCAAGGTGCTTGGGGTCGATATCGATACATTCGCCGCGCCCCACGTCGCCTGTGCCCGAGAGGTACCATTTCTTTATAGTCTTTCCGGTGGCTGCTTCGTAGAGTATCTGCCCGAGCATGTCGCCTGCATACTGCTGAATGGCAAATGTCTCAAGGCCTGGCACTTCGGGGTCGATGTCGGTGGTGCGGAAGCGGTCGCCGTGTGATATGCCAGTGTTGAACAATGTCTTGCCGTTGTTGTTCATGGTATATCCGCCTACAATCATCTCGTCGCACCCGTCGCCATCTACGTCGCCGATGCGGATTTGGTGGAATGCAGGGCCGCCGGTCGGTTCGTTGAACAGCTCAGTCAGCTTGCCTGCCGTTCCTGTCGAGAAGTCGTAGGCCACTCCCAGGTTATAATAATGGTGGTCGCCACCGCTTCCGCGCATGTGCCACTCCATCACCACTGCCGGATGGATGCCGTCGAAACAGAACACACCCATGTGGCCCACGTGCTTGTTGTATTCGTCGCCCATGAGCGAGGAGCGGTTGGTGCGGTTGTAGTGTTGGTTGTATGACTGCTCGATATATGCCTTTTCGCGTCCTGTCAATCCGTCAATCACACTGATGTAGCGCGGTGCGTTGCGGGTTCCCTGGGTTTCGTAGTCGATGATTCCGTCGCCATCGGTATCGCCCGTTGTCTTGCCTCCTACATAAAGGCCGAACTTGCGTGTATCGTCATCCCAGAACTGAGTGCCGTCAGAACTTTGTATCACCACGTCGCCAAGTCCGTCGCAGTCCATGTCGGCCACAGTTATCATGTCGTCTTGTCCCGTGCAGCTGAGCTCGTTGGGACCCAGCTTCACCGTCCACAGGTGCTTTCCGCTTGCAAGATACCCCTCCACATAGCAATCGAGGCCATTGGTGTTCGACTTGCGGTTGACCACATAGTCGTATTCACCATCGCCATCGAGGTCGATAGGCCACACGAAGGCAGTGTTGAAGTCGGCCGAACGGAGCGGCGACCCTCCTTCTTCGAAGTTAACACTCACGAAGATGTTGCGCATGTCGTACGACTTCACCTCGAACGGCAAGCTTGGTTCCGACTCACGTCCCTGCTGGTCGATGAGTGTCACACTCACCTTCGACCCCACAGGAACTACCGTACTGGTGGTTTGCCAGTTGGTGTTGCGCAGTGGCGAGGCATTCACCTTCCTGCCATTTACATATACATTGTAGGTTGTGCCCTCCGGTTCTTGTGCAAGGCGCCGCCATGTCACTGTTGAGTTTCCTCCGTTTTGAGCAACTACCACTCCGCGTCCGAGCGGTTGCTGGATGCGCTGTGCCCATGTGCTGACACTCATCGTCAGTGTCAGCACAGTCGTCATAATGATTCGTTTCGTCATATATTTGGTGTTAGTTAATGTGATTTGTTTTTTTGTAAAAGTCGTGTAAAAGCAGTGTCGTATCTGTTTCCGGTTGCAAAGTTACGACAATAAAACAGATGTAATATATGTATTGAATTCGAAAAATATGGACTTTTGTACGAAAATATATATGGACAGAAGTACAAAACATGGCAAATGATAGCAGAAAAGTGGGATGAAATGGCTAAATTTGCAGCATGAAACGATATACGGAAAGAATCGTCGCAACACTTGTTGCGCTTGTGTTTTCACTCACTTTGTGGCCGGCAACCGAGTTTCAGCTCCAACAACTGACCACCGCCGACGGCTTGGCCAACAACACGGTGAGGAAGATCATGCAAGACAGCTACGGCCGGATATGGGCAGCAACGTCCAACGGACTGAGTCGGTACGACGGCCGCAAGTTTGTCAACTACCGTGCCATGCACGACAAGTCACACATGGGGCTGACCGACCAGCGCGTGATGAACATATACGAAGACAACGAACGCAGGCTCTGGATATACCAGCGCACGGGCGATGTTGCCTGCCTCGACCTGCGCACCGACCGTTTCATCGACTTCGAAGCACAGCACATAGCAATGCCCGGTGACCCCGAAGGGCAACCGACAACATGGGTCGGCGACAGCAGGGGACGCATCTGGCGTGTGACCGACAACGATGGGTTATACGTGGAGGACCCCTCGACAGGTATC
Source organism: Bacteroidaceae bacterium (assembly GCA_017480685.1). Taxonomy (GTDB): domain Bacteria; phylum Bacteroidota; class Bacteroidia; order Bacteroidales; family Bacteroidaceae; genus Colivivens. The sequence continues at coordinate 13,263 of JAFUSD010000164.1, read as the reverse complement.
AGCGAGCATTTCACAACCCTGTCGCACACCAATCCACTGCCAACCGACGCACTAAAATGTATATTCATCGACTCCGACGGAGTGGTATGGATAGGCACCGACAACCTGGGAATATCGCAGCTGAAGGTGATGCAAAACGATGGCGTGGAGTATATGCTCGACGGCGAAAACATACGTATGCTCTTGTCGTTGGCCAACGGCAGCATAGCAATAGGCAGCCGCAACGGCGATGTGTGGATATACGATTCTACCCTCACGACTTGCCTGGAGACGATGCACCACGACTTCAACACCTATTATCTTGCCATCTCATCCTCTGGCACCAGGTGGCGGGGCACGAAAGGCGACGGCCTGTATGTAGGAAACAAACCCGCAGTTCACTACCTGCACACCGACTCGGTGGATGGAACACTGGCTCACAACGAGATATATGCCATTCATTTCGACTCCAACGGACATAGCTGGGTAGGCACATTCGGCGGCGGATTGTGTGTGGCAGAGGAAGAAGGTACTGACGGCAGCCTCAGCTTCACCACATTTCTCGACCACGACTACGGTTCACGACGCATCAGGGCCATCGTCGAAGACAGCCTCTCGCACCTGTGGATTGCCACCAGCCATGGTGTCTATCGGCTGAATCCCACACTTTTCATGGCCGACACAACACAATACACACACCTATGCACCGGTAACTCCACGCTGCAGAGCGAGGAAGTGCGCACCCTGTTTCGTGCATCTGACGGCACAATCTACATATCCGAAGCAGGCGAGGGATTTGCCATTTTCGACACCGGTGCACACCTCGTGAGACGCATCACCGAGCAAACCGACAGCCTCGTCAACTCCATGGTGCAGTGTTTCGTAGAGGATGCTGACGGCATGATATGGGTATCGACCGAGTTTGGCATATCACGCTACAACCCATTCACCCACCGCATCACCAACTACTTCTTCTCGAAAAACATGCTCACCAACGTCTACAGCGAAAACTGCGGGTGCCGCCTTGCCGACGGCCGCCTGGCATTCGGTACAAACAACGGGGTGGTGCTCATCGACCCGCAAGTATACAATGCCGGCGAACGGTCGCAACTCTCACGTAGCGATGTGACAATCGACGGACAGAGCCCGCGCCACGACATCATATACATCATGCGTCAGTGGTGGAATTCGCCCTGGGCCGTAGCTATATACATCGTAGTGGTAGTGGCCGTGTTGGTGTGGTGGCTACGGGTGAGGCGCAACACCCACCGATACAACCGGCTGGTGCACACACTGAAAACGCAACGCGAAAGCATACGCGAACAATTCTCGACCGACGTAGCACTGCGGCGCAAAGCCAACCTCGACGCAGCCGACAGCGAGTTCGTATCGCGCATCGATGCCATCGTGGCAAACCATATAGCCGACTCACGGTTCACCCCCGACCACTTCGCAGCCGAGATGAGCATGGGGCGCACCACATTCTACAACAACATGCGCCGCATAACCGGATATGCACCGCGCGAGTACATTACCCGTAAGCGCATAAAGATGGCAGCCCACCTCATCACCACCACAACACACACCATTGCCGAGATATCCGACCGTGTGGGCATAGAAGACCCCCTGTACCTCTCGCGCCTGTTCCGCAAAATCTACGGATGCTCGCCCCGCGAGTGGCGTAAAAATGCAAGCAAACACACACAGCCAGACGCGACGATATCCTCGCAGCCCGTTGACGATATCCTCAACGGGCGTTGACGATATCCTCACAGCCCCTTGACGATATCCTCGCAGCCCCTTGACGATATCCTCACAATCTGTTCACGCCATCCTCAACATCCTGCGCCCCGCATGGCCGCTTATATATATAATAAGGTGTATCCGCCAAACACACACATAATCCATGCCGCCCCGTCAATGGCAGCATCCGTCGGCTTCATATCAGTCATCACCTCAAATTGTCTTCTGCAGTTATCAAAAACGAGGGTGTAGAAACACAAAACTGCACACGATGGACATAAAATGTGCGCAAAAATCAAAAAAACTACCATTTGTCAATTGTCAATTGTCAATAATTTACTACCTTTGCAGCCGTAAACAACGAAAAGAAACAACTAACATTCATTAACTCATTAAAAAAAGAACATTTAGATTATGTCTGAAATTGAATCAAGAGTAAAAGCTATCATCGTAGATAAGCTTGGCGTAGACGAAGCAGAAGTAAAGCCAGAGGCAAGTTTCACAAACGACCTTGGTGCTGACTCTCTCGACACAGTAGAACTCATCATGGAGTTTGAGAAAGCTTTCGGTATCAACATCCCAGACGATCAGGCTGAGAAAATCTCGACTGTGGCAGACGCCATCTCATACATTGAAGAGAACGCAAAATAAGGTTTGTATACCAGCCTAGCTCTATAACCATTTACCCAGCCATGATCATATATGCATCGAATGTGCGTGTGTGAGGTAGCTGCGTAAATGGTTTTTTTCTTTACATACTAAAACAAAACAGAAACGCTATGGAATTAAAAAGAGTCGTCATAACAGGCATCGGAGCCGTAACTCCACTCGGGCTTACCGCAGAAGAAACATGGGAAAACATGAAGAAAGGCGTGAGCGGTGCAGGCCCCATCACCCAATTCGATGCATCACAATTCAAGACACAGTTTGCGTGCGAAGTCAAAGGCTTCAACCCAACTGACTATATAGACCGCAAGGAAGTGCGCAAGATGGACCGCTGCTCACAGTTCGCCATCGCAGCAGCCCGCCAGGCCATTGCCGACTCGGGCATGGACCTCGACAAGGTAGACAAGAACGAGATAGGCGTAATTCTCGGAGTAGGAATAGGCGGAATCCACACATTCGAAGAAGAAGTGTCGAACTACGCCATCAACGGCCCTACAACCGGCCCGAAGTACAACCCATTCTTCATACCGAAGATGATAGCCGACATGCCAGCCGGACTCATCTCAATCGAATACGGATTCCACGGACCAAACTACGTCACCGCATCAGCATGCGCCTCGTCGAGCAACGCACTGGCCGACGCCTTCAACCTCATCCGCCTGGGCAAGGCAAACGCCATACTCTCAGGAGGAACCGAGGCAGCAGTGACAACATCAGGCATCGGAGGCTTCAACGCACTCCACGCACTCTCAACCCGCAACGATGACCCACAGGGAGCAAGCCGCCCGTTCAGCGCCAGCCGCGACGGATTCGTCACTGGCGAAGGCAGCGCCATCCTCGTACTCGAAGAACTGGAGCACGCCAAGGCACGCGGAGCCAAGATATACGCCGAGATGATAGGAGCCGGCATGAGTGCCGATGCACACCACATCACAGCATCACACCCCGAAGGATTCGGAGCAAAACTCGTCATGGAACGTGCACTCAACGATGCCGGACTGAAACCCGAAGACGTAGACTACATCAACGTACACGGAACATCAACACACGTGGGCGACATCAGTGAAGCAAAAGCCATCAAGGAAGTATTCGGCCAAGCCGCATACAAACTCAACATCAGCTCAACCAAGTCGATGACCGGACACCTGCTCGGAGCAGCCGGAGGTATAGAAGCAATGGCAACCATCCTCGCCGTCAAGAACGACATCGTGCCACCAACCATCAACCACGACCCCGAAGACAAAGACGAAGAAATAGACTACAACCTCAACTTCACATTCAACACCGCACAAGAGCGCAAGGTGAACGTGGGACTGAGCAACACATTCGGATTCGGAGGACACAACGCATGTGTCATATTCAAGAAGTATAATGCATAACCACGTATAATGCACAGAAAATCAAAAAACTATATTGACAAGATAAGGCTCTTGTTCCGAAAGGATAAAGAGCCTTTCTTGAAATTGTACGACATCATGGGATTCTATCCACATGATATAAGCATCTACACCCAGGCACTTATGCACCGCTCATGCCGACAGCGAAGCGGCAGCAACAGAGTGCTGAACAACGAACGCCTGGAGTTCCTGGGCGATGCATTGCTCAGTGCCGTCGTGGCCGACGTACTCTACGAACGATTCCAAGGACAGCAAGAAGGATTCCTCACAACACTGCGAAGCAAGATAGTAAAACGCGAAACACTGAACGAACTGGCTGTAAACATCGGACTCGACAAACTCGTGAAACACTCAGACCACGTAGGCAATGCACACAACAGCTACATGAACGGCAACGCCTTCGAGGCATTCTTTGCTGCCATATACCTCGACCGAGGATACGACTACTGCATGCAATTCATGAAAGAACGCATCTTCACCAAATACATCGACATCGACAAGATGTCGGCCAAGGAAGAAAACTTCAAGAGCAAACTCATAGAGTGGTGCCAGCACTACCAGTGCAAGTTCGACTTCATAGTCACTGCCGAGAAAAACGAAGGAGGCAACGCACCCAAGTTCTTCTCAGAAGTACTAATCGAAGGCGTGTCATGCGGTAAAGGAACAGGATACAGCAAGAAAGAAAGCCACCAGCAAGCCGCACAGTCGGCATACAAAAAAGTGCGCAGCAATGTAGGGTTCGTAAACCAACTCATGGAAATGCGCAACAACCGAGTGAACGGAAACACCAACACCGCCGACAACCCCTCCAAGCCGGCAGCAACCAAGCCTGCAACCGATAAGAATACAAAGCAGGCAGACAAAACTTCAAAGCCCACAGAGCGACCAACCAAGCCCACAGAGCGACCAACCAAGCCAGCAGAGCGACCAACCAAGCCAGCAGAGCGACCAGCCAAGCCGGCAGAGCAAGCAGCCAAGCCAGCAGAGAAACCAGCCAAGCCAGCAGAGAAACCGGCCAAGCCAGCAACCGTAAAACCATCGGGAAAACCAGCTAAGCAAGCAGGCGAACAGCCGGCAGAGCAGCCGAAATCAACGACAGAAAACCCAGAAAAAACAACGGCAAGGCGCAGAAGACCATCAGCCAGGCGACAACAACCAACCCCTGAAGCTGAAGACAAAACCAAACAAGCACAATGAATCCTACTCCAATCATAGATCAGTTATATTTCGCACGGCGCCGACGTGCAATGTCCAGGTATGAATACCATGCCGAAGAACTGCAACTCAGTGTGCTGCGCTATCTCATCAAGGCGGCAGCCAACACCGAGTGGGGACGCAATCACGGGTATAAAGACCTGAGACAATACTCCGACTTTACTACCCATGTAGGCATCAACACATACGAAGAACTGAAAGGATATATTCTGCGAATGCGCAAAGGCGAAAGCAACGTCCTGTGGCGAGGCAAGGTCAACTGGTTTGCCAAGTCGAGCGGAACCACAAACGACAAGAGCAAGTTCATACCAGTAAGCCGTGAAGGCCTGAAAAACATACACTACCTTGGTGGCACAGACTGCGTGGCAGCCTACCTCGGCAACAACCCCAAGAGCCGCCTCTTTGCAGGCAAAAGCCTGATTCTCGGCGGCAGTCATGCACCCAACCTCAACACCCCTAACAGCCTTGTGGGCGACCTCAGCGCCATACTAATCGAAAACGTACCATCGCTTGTCAACCTCACACGCATACCGCCGAAAGAGATTGCACTGCTCAGCGATTTCGAGGAAAAGCGCGAGCGAATCGCACGCTTCGCATTCGACAAAAATGTGACCAACATAAGCGGAGTTCCCTCGTGGATGCTCTCAGTGTTGAAGCACATGCTCGACATCACAGGCCGCGACCGCATAGACCAACTATGGCCCAATCTCGAAGTGTTCTTCCATGGCGGAGTGGCATTCACCCCCTACCGTGAACAATACAAGAACATCATAACCCTGCCAGGCATGCACTACATGGAGACCTACAACGCCAGCGAGGGCTTCTTCGGCGTGCAGACCGACCTGACCGACCCTGCCATGATGCTCATGATAGACTACGGCGTGTTCTACGAGTTCATACCCATGAGCGAGTTCGGAACCGAAAACCCGAAGACAATACCATTATGGCAGGTAAAGACTGGTGTAAACTATGCTGTGGTCATCAGCACATCGTGCGGACTATGGCGCTACGTCATAGGCGACACCATACGCTTCACCCATACCAATCCCTACAAGTTTGTCATAACCGGGCGCACCAAGCATTTCATCAACGCATTTGGCGAGGAACTGATTGTAGATAATGCAGAGCATGGACTCGAACAGGCATGTATCGCAACCGGAGCTCAAGTGCGTGAGTATACAGCCGCTCCGGTCTTCATGGGATCCAATGCACAGTGCCGGCATCAGTGGGTCATAGAGTTTGCCAAGCGTCCGGCATCGGTTGCCGACTTTGCAACCATTCTTGACCGTTCGCTGCAGGCCATCAACTCCGACTACGAAGCCAAACGCTACAAGGACATAACCCTGCAACCGCTACAGATAGTCGAGGCACGCGAGGGCCTGTTCGACGAATGGCTCAAGTGCAAGGGAAAACTTGGCGGACAACACAAGATTCCGAGACTGAGCAACAGCCGCGAATATATTGACGAACTTCTGATGATGAATCGTCAATAGACGTGGAGTAAGATCGAATAGACGTGGAGTAAGATTGAATAGACGTGGAGTAAGAGTCCATAGACTTGGAATAAGAGTGGATAGATGTGGAATGTGAGCAAATAGATGTGGAATGTGGTTTAACAGAAATGGAATGAAGGTCAAAGGAGCACATATAGTGGTAGTTATGGTAGTTGCAATGCTTATTGCAGCTTGTGCCAACATTGGCTCACCCGACGGTGGTCCGTATGACGAGAAACCGCCTGTCATTGTGCATACATCGCCACAGCTCATGGCCACAAATGTTTCATCACGTAAGGTTGTGCTCGAGTTCGACGAAAACATCCGAATTGACAATGCCGTAGAGAAGGTGGTGGTATCTCCACCCCAGGTCGAAGCCCCCGAGATATCTGCTTCAGGACACCGCATCACAGTGGAACTTATCGACTCGCTTCAACCGCAAACCACATATACCATAGACTTTGCAGATGCAATAGAAGATAACAACGAGGGCAACCCCATGGGCGATTATGCCTTCATATTCTCTACAGGCGACTCAATCGACACGATGCAGGTGTCTGGCTATGTGCTCGATGCCTCCAACCTTGAGCCTATCAAAGGTATCATGGTCGGGCTGTATGTGCATGACGATTCGACTTATGTTCCTGCAGATGACTCGACGTTCACCTCTGTTCCTTTCGAGCGCATATCGCGCACCGACAGCCGTGGACATTTCGTGATAAAGGGTCTGGCACGCAAGCCTTACAAGATTTTTGCCCTGCAAGACCAAGACCAGTCGTTTAGCTTCTCACAGAAGAGCGAGATGATTGCCTTTACCGAAAGATTATTTGTCCCATATTGCAAACCCGACCTCCGTCCCGACACGGTGTGGCACGACAGTCTCCACTATGATTCCATTGTGATGCGTCCATACACACACTTCTTCCCCGACGACATCACACTGCTTGCATTCAATCCGCCAACGTCGGAACGTTTCTTCTTGAAAGCCGAGCGCCCTAACTTATGGCAGTTCACACTATACTTCACCAACAAGTCTGACACGCTGCCAGTCATCGAGGGTCTTAACTTCGATGCTACCGATGCCTTCGAAATATGGGCAAATGCGACCAACGACACCATCACCTATTGGCTGCGCGACTCGCTCGTCTACAATCTCGATACGCTCTCGGTATCGCTTCGGTTCTTGGGTACCGACACCCTCGGCCAGCTTTCGCTCATCACCGACACGCTCGACCTCGTATCGAAAATCAGTCGTGAGCGTCAGGCTCAGTTGCGCCAGCGCGAGTATGACGAGTGGCTGAAGGAGTATCGTGAACGTCAGAAGTCGGAGCGTCGACGTGTGAAGGCTGAAAGCAAGCGAAGTGCCAGGGGTAGCGATAATGAAGAGATGGAAATGGCTACCGACTCGCTCGATGCCGAGACAGCCCTGCTCTTATCCGACTCCATACCGCCCATGCCCGAGGATTTCCTTAACATCCTGTTCTCTGGCACTTCGCTCGACCCCGATGCCAATCCTGTGTTTAAGGTAGACCAGCCTGTTGCGGTGCTCGATACGTCGCGCATACATTTTTTCCAGATGTCTGATTCGTTGAGACTGCCGCGTCCGTACATCATACGTCAGGTAGACAACAATCCAGGTTCTTACTACTTCTTTGCTGAGTGGGAGCCCGATTCGGTGTATGAGATAGCGGTCGATACCTCAGCCATTGTCGACTTATATGGTAAGCGCAACGCTGCGTTTACTCAGACCATCCGTGTGAGAGGTGAGGACTCTTATGGGTATATAAGGGTCGGCATCGACTCCAGGGAGGCCAGTCCGCTTGTCGTTCAGTTGATCAACACTGCCGACAAGCCGGTGAAGACCGTTTATACATCAGACCATGTGGCCGAGTTTTTCTATGTCCAGCCTGGCACATACTACCTCCGTCTTTTCGTTGACCGAAACGAAAACCGGCAATGGGATCCTGGCGACTTAGACCTCGGCATGCAGCCCGAATCCATGTACTACTATCCCGGAGCTTTGACGGTGCGTGCCGGATGGGACCTCTCGCAGGACTGGAATCCGCTTGCTACGCCTATATATCGCCAAAAGCCCGAGAAGATTACAAAGCAGAAACCTGATAAAGAGAAAACTATAAAGAACCGTAATGCAGAACGCGAGAAGAACAAACGGAAGTAGGTTTCGTGCATGCTGCGTGCCAGTTGCTTCCCTCTCACATATCAAGTCCAGCCGCGTGTTGGCTCTCATCATTTCTTTTTTTGTCATTGCTGCATCGGCCGATGCTCAGTGTACCTATCCCAATACTGCATTCTTGCCTGGCGAGACTCTCACCTACGACCTTTATTTCAACTGGAAATTTGTGTGGGTGAAGGTCGGTTCAACCCATTTCAGCGTAAGAAATTCAACATACGAGGGACAGAAGGCGTTGCGTACTGACATTCTCTTCAAGTCAAACAAAACGTGTGAGGCCATCTTCCCCATGCGTGATACTCTCATCAGTTACACCACTCCCGACCTCCAGCCTCTCTATTTCCGTAAGGGAGCATTCGAGGGCAAGCGCTACACGGTAGACGAGGTGTGGTATGACTATTCTGATGGCCAGATCAATATGCGCCAGCGTTTCCGCAATACCGACGGTGTGTGGTCAAATACCCAGTCTACCAGTACCGACTGTGTGAACGACATGCTCAACATCTTGTTGCTTGCACGTTCCAAAGACTATTCATCGCTCACCCCCGGCAGCCGCACCATCTATCCCATGGTCAGTGGCAAGCGCCTCAGCCGGCAGACCCTCATCTTCAAGGGCAAGGAGAATTTCAAGGCTAACGATGGCCACACCTATCGCTGCCTTGTGTTCTCGCTTCTGAACGACAAGGAGAAGAAGGAGAAAGAACTTCTTCGCTTTTACATCACCGACGATGCCAACCATTTGCCTATCCGTATCGATTTCAACCTCAAGTTTGGCACCGCCAAGGCTTATTTCCTCAGTGGGACGGGCATTCGCAACGCTCAGACAGCACGTATTAAGTGAGATGCCGGCACACATGTTTTTCTTTGTTTACCTACCTCCGCACAAGTTTTTATGAATCTGAAATCATGTTATACCCAGGGTCTTGTAGAGGCTGGCCTTGATGAGGCTGGTCGCGGTTGTCTTGCCGGTCCTGTCTATGCTGCTGCGGTCATCCTGCCGCCAGACTATGTCAATCCGCGTCTCAACGACTCAAAACAGCTCACGGCGCATCAGCGCAACCGCCTTCGCGAAGAGATACAGCGCGATGCCATATGCTATGCTGTGGCGTCGTGTACTGCTCAGGAAATTGACCAAATCAACATCCTGCGGGCGTCCATACTTGCCATGCACCGTGCGGTAGACATGCTCAGTGTGAGGCCGCAGGCGCTGCTTGTAGATGGCAACCGCTTCACTCCCTACCGCGATGTGCCGCATACCACAATCATACATGGCGATGCAACCTATCTTGCCATCGCGGCTGCCAGCATTCTTGCCAAAACCTACCGCGACGACTACATGGCCGACTTGCATCTGCAGTATCCGCAGTATCATTGGGACCGCAATGCAGGTTATCCCACTCCGGCACACCGCAAGGCCATTGCAGAATTCGGATTGTCGCCTTATCACAGGGTGACGTTCCGCCAGTTGCCCGACCCCCAGTTGCCGCTTCAGTTTTAAGTGTAGATGTTCATAGCGTGTATCAACAGTTAAATTTCACGCATATTTGTGAATTTATCCTTGTTTATCAGCTGTTAATTTTCAATAATTTCGTAACTTTGCAGTCTAAAAACTGCAAAGTTACATTTGATTTGTGTTTCTTGGGCAGTCTGAAAACTGCAAAGTTACATTTGATTTGTGTTTCTTGGGCAGTCGGAAAACTGCAAAGTTATATTTGATTTGCGTTTCTTGAGTACTCAATTTAAGGTAAAAAGCATTATATATGCACGACATTCGTAATATTGCAATCATTGCACACGTAGACCACGGCAAGACTACTTTGGTCGATAAAATGCTGCTGGCAGGTAATCTCTTTCGCGAGAATCAGCAGACAGGTGAACTCATACTCGACAACAACGAGCTGGAACGCGAGCGCGGCATCACCATTCTCTCAAAAAATGTTTCAATCGTATACAAGGGCGTTAAGATAAACGTCATCGACACTCCGGGCCACAGCGACTTCGGCGGCGAGGTTGAGCGTGTGCTCAACATGGCCGACGGCTGTATCTTGCTGGTCGATGCGTTCGAGGGACCTATGCCACAGACTCGATTCGTGCTCCAGAAGGCACTCGAGATAGGGCTGAAACCCGTGGTGGTGGTCAACAAGGTTGACAAGCCAAACTGCCGCCCCGAAGAGGTGTATGAGATGGTGTTCGACCTCATGTGTTCGCTCAATGCCACCGAAGAGCAACTCGACTTCCCCGTTGTCTATGGTTCGGCCAAGCAGGGATGGATGGGCGAAGACTGGAAAACACCGACAGGCGACATCACCTACCTGCTCGATACGATAATCTCAACCATACCGGCTCCGCAGCAACTCGAGGGCACTCCGCAGATGCTCATCACCTCGCTCGACTATAGCACCTACACCGGCCGCATTGCAGTCGGACGCGTGCACCGTGGCACCCTGCGCTCTGGTCAGAACATCACCATCTGCCATCGCGACGGAACCCAGGAGAAGACCAAAATCAAAGAACTGCACACATTCGAGGGAATGGGACACCGTGCCACCGACAGTGTGGGCAGCGGCGATATATGTGCCGTCATCGGATTGTCGAACTTCGAGATAGGCGACACCATCTGCGACTTCGATACCCCCGAAGCACTCCCAACCATTTCAATCGACGAACCCACCATGTCGATGCTATTCACTATCAACAACTCGCCATTCTTCGGCAAGGAAGGTAAGTTCTGTACTTCCCGACACATACACGACCGCCTGCAGCGCGAACTCGAAAAGAACCTCGCCCTGCGTGTGGAACAAAAGGAAGGCACCACCGACCAGTGGATTGTGAGCGGACGTGGTGTGCTCCACCTCTCAGTCCTCATCGAGACTATGCGTCGCGAAGGCTACGAACTGCAGGTAGGACAGCCGCAGGTCATCTTCAAGGAGATTGGCGGCAAGCGTTGCGAACCCATCGAAGAACTCACCATCAACGTGCCGCAAGAGTCGGCAAGCAAGATGATCGATATGGTCACCCGCCGCAAGGGCGACATGATTTCGATGGAAGCACAAGACGACCGCGTCAACATCGAGTTCGAAATACCGAGCCGAGGCATCATAGGCCTGCGCACCAATGTGCTCACAGCCAGTCAGGGCGAGGCAATCATGGCACACCGCTTCAAAGACTACCAGCCCTACAAAGGCGACATGGTGCGCCGCGTGAACGGCAGCATGATAGCCCTCGAGGGCGGAACGGCTTTTGCCTACGCAATTGACCACCTGCAAGACCGCGGCAAATTCTTCATCTCGCCGCAAGATGTGGTCTACGCCGGGCAAGTGGTAGGCGAACACGTACACGAAAACGACCTCGTGGTCAATGTCACCAAGGCCAAGCAACTCACCAACGTGCGTGCATCGGGCACCGACGAGAAGGCACGAATCATACCGCCCGTACAGCTCTCGCTCGAAGAGGCACTGGAGTATATCAAGGCCGACGAATATGTGGAGGTGACACCCAAGAGCATGCGCATCCGCAAGATAGTGCTCGACCACAACGAGCGTAAGAAACTGAACAAAGAGAACTGACTTGTGTAATCACATTTCAGTAAGGATATCCTCAACGGCCTGTGAGGATATCGTCAACACCCTGCGAGGATATCCTCAACACCTGTTGAGGATATCCTCGTTTTCGTTCCCTTGAAGCTGCAAGGCGTTTCTTTCCCTTAAAGCTGCAAGGCGGCTTGCTTACTCGCTCACTCCGAATTATAACATACACGCAAATGACGTTGGGTAATGAGTGTACACAACACAGGTTGCAGGAGGAGTGTTGCAAAGTCAGTATGACAAACGAGGTGATGTATGAAAAAACTAAAACTGAAATGTGAAAAACCAATTATCATGTGCGCGCGTAATAAAGAATAATGTGTAACTTTGCATTGTTTTTGGGCTGATTAATTCAAATAAATAAATAATAACAAGGTTAATAACAAAACAGACATGGCAACATTAGATTTGACTAAGTATGGCATCACCGGCAGTAAGGTGATTGCTCACAACCCATCGTATGAAGAGCTCTACAAGGCAGAGGTTGACCCCAAGCTCGAAGGCTATGAGAAGGGTAAGGAGACAGAACTGGGAGCAGTGAACGTGATGACCGGTATCTTCACCGGACGTTCGCCTAAGGACAAGTATATCGTCGACGATGCTCAGAGCCACGACAAGGTGTGGTGGACTACTGAGGGTTACAAGAACGACAACCACCCAATGAGCGAGGAAGTATGGGCCAAGGTGAAGGACATCGCCATCAAGGAGCTCTCAAACAAGGAACTCTACGTGGTTGACGCATTCTGCGGTGCCAACGAGGCTACCCGCCTGGCTGTTCGCTTCATCGTTGAGGTTGCATGGCAGGCTCACTTCGTTGAGAACATGTTCATCAAGCCAACAGCTGAGGAACTGGCTAACTTCGAGCCTAACGTCGTAATCTACAACGCATCGAAGGCAAAGGTTGAAGACTACAAGGCACTGGGTCTGAACTCAGAGACTTGTGTGGCATTCAACACCACAAGCCGCGAGCAGGTAATCATCAACACATGGTATGG